>DASZUB010000038.1:0-15680 GCA_035547815.1 Saccharimonadales bacterium (SeqCode) | reverse complement strand
TGACATATAAAGCGCTTTAGTTTATATGCTGAAGATTCATGGAGAAAGCGTTAAAATAAACGTATATGAAATTTGATCCCGGAAATATAGTCAATTTCTCCAATCCCGAGCCGCAGAGCATGGATGACGAGAGAGTGATTTTGCTGTTACAGGTGCCGCGCACCAATGATAAGAAAGAGCTGGCCGCCGAACAGATGTTCGCGTCGCTGCATGGCCTGTTGGTGTTCCCGCCCAAGAAGCGTTTCCAATCGGCGCAGCGGGTGCCGATAAGCTTCGAGATTGCCGTCCAGAAAAAACGCATCGGTTTCTATGTCTGCGTGCCGCGCTATCTGAAAGATTTCGTAGAAGAACAGATTTATGCCCAGTATCCCAGCGTGCAGATTTCCGAAGTCACCGATTTTTCGATGGCCGAGCCGGCGCCGCAGTCGATGTTGGTCGCTGAACTGAAACTTATTAATAACCAGGCGCTGCCAGTCAAAACCTTCCAGAGCTTCGAGGTTGACCCATTGGCCGCCATAACTGCTACCCTTGCCAAATTCGAAGAAGACGAAGAGGCTTGGATACAGCTGGTTATGCAGCCGGCCTCTGATAACTGGCACAAGAAAAGCGAACGTTATGTAAGCGGTTTGCGGGGCGGATCGTCAGGCTCGGGCGCCAGTACGCTGCTCAAAGCCATGTGGTCAGCGCCGGAAGGCGGTAGCGGGTCGCCGGCGCCTAAGCTCAGTGAATATCAGCAGGCCCGCGCCAGCGGAGCTGAAGAAAAAAGCCACAAACTAGCCTTTGAGACCTGTTTGCGCATAGTTTACCGCGGTAACGTGTCGCCACATCAGGCGACGCTTCGGATCCAGTCCATAATCGCCAGCTACAAACAGTTCAATACGACATATCTGAATGGCTTTGAACAGGGAAAAATTGTCTCTGACCAAGCTGCATTGGAACAATACCGACGTCGCCAACTAGGCAAGAAGCCGTTTATCCTGAACATCGAAGAAGTGGCGACGTTGTGTCACTTGCCGCACACCAATGTTGAGACGCCGATGATACTTTGGGCACGCTCACAAACTGCCGAGCCGCCTGCCACCTTGCCGATCGTCACGGAAGCCAACCAACAGGAAATCAGCCCGATAGCCGTGACTAATTTCCGCGGCCAAAATATGGCGTTCGGTTTGCAGCGAAATGACCGTGGCCGGCACCTTTATATCTTGGGTCAGACCGGCGTCGGTAAATCCGGCCTTTTGGAGCTGTTGACGATTTCCGACATCCATAGTCCATTCGGTTTCGCGGTCATCGATCCGCACGGTGACTATGCTCTCAGCACGCTGCGCCGGATTCCTGCTAACCGCGCCCAAGATGTGATTTATTTCAACCCGGTCGATACGGAGTTCCCGATTGCCTTCAATCCTATGGAGGTGCCGGATCCGAAACTGCGCACTCATACTGCCTCGGAATTGATCGGCGTGCTGAAGCGCATGTTTGAATCATGGGGTCCGCGCCTGGAGTATATCTTGCGCTACAGCTTGCTGGCGCTGCTGGAATACCCCGAATCGACGATGCTGGATATAACGCGTTTGCTGACCGACAAAGCTTTCCGCAAAGAAGTCATGACCCATGTCACCGACCCTGTCGTTCGGCAGTTCTGGGAAGTGGAATTCGCTACCTGGAACGACAAGTTCGCCGCCGAAGCCGTGGCGCCGGTTCTTAACAAAGTCGGCGCTTTCACAGCCAGTCCGCTGGTCCGCAATATCATCGGCCAACCCAAGAGCAGCTTCAATATCCGCCAGATCATGGACGACCGGAAGATACTGATCGTGAACCTTAGCCGTGGGCAGGTAGGCGAGGACAACGCCGCGCTGCTTGGTGCGCTGCTCGTGACCAAGATCCAATTGGCAGCCATGAGTCGCGCCAACATCCCGGTGGAAGAGCGTATCCCGTTCTATCTATATGTCGACGAATTCCAGAACTTCGCCACCGATAGCTTCGCGACGATCCTCAGCGAGGCCCGTAAATACGCTCTCAACCTGACCGTGGCCAACCAGTATATCGCCCAGATGTCACAGGACGTTAAGGACGCCGTCTTCGGCAACGTCGGTTCTATGGTAGCTTTCCGGATGGGCGCCGATGATGCCCGCAGCATGCAGAAGTATTTCGAGCCGAAGTTCGAAGAATATGACCTGGTGCACATGGACAACCGGAATTTCGTTATAAATATGACGATCGGCGGCGAAAAAGTGCCGGCCTTTTCGGCTACCACACTGGACTTGCCGGCCCAGCAGTTTGACCAGACGCAGGCTATCATCGAGCATTCCCGTGCCCAACACGCTGTTACCCGTCAAGCGGCTGAAGATTACATCCATCAGCGGTACGACCTGAACGCCAAGCCAGCCTCTCAGCCGAAAGCTTCGCAGAAAAAACCGAAAGACAATAAACCCAAGCAGCAGCCGGCCCAGCACCCGTCGCAGCCAGAGCAAACCACCGAACAGCCTGCAGCCGCTAAAAGCGCTTCCGCCGATCCCGCCGAACACGCCAGCGGCATGGGACATGCGGCGGTCGGGTCGTTGGTGGAGATTATCAAACCGAAACGCCGCCGCCATCGCAGCCGTCGCAACAAGAAGGCAAGCGGCGAACCCAAAACCCGGCGTCAAACCCAGCATCATCAGCCCAAAAGCCTGGCCGAAACGCCCGAAAACACAGAGCACACCATATTCGAACGCTAAGAACGTTTCATGATAGACTTGTAAGGTGTTTGGCGCGGTGGCCGAGTAGTTAGGCAGTGGTCTGCAAAACCATTTACGCCGGTGCAAATCCGGTCCGTGCCTCCACATACGGGCGAGTGGCGGAATTGGTATACGCGACGGACTTAAAATCCGTTGCCTGAATAAGGCTTGTGGGTTCAAGTCCCACCTCGCCCACCATTATCATTTGCAAAAATACAACGCTTATGTATAATCTTGCTTAAGAGTCCAAAATAAAAAACTTCTACCAATGGATCCGGAAAATCAAAACCTAAACAATAATCCTCTGCCAGGGCCGCAGCAGGTTTCTTCGAATAGTCCGGATATCTCGTCCGAACCGTCAGCCCCTTTGCCGGTTCCAGGCCAAGTTATAAGCGGCGGGCCGGATGCTCCGTCGTCTCCGACACCCGCTGTTACTCCGCCGGCGCCTATTTCGCCAACTTCTTCACCAGCTTCAACTTCTTTTACGCCGCCGTCACCACCATCGGAGCCGGTTATGCCACCGGCCAGCATGCCCAGTCAGCCGATGCCAAGCCGCCGTTCATTCAAGCCGTTCATCATAGCACTGGTCATAATTATCATACTGGCCGCCGGATCGGCCGCCGCCTACTTCGGCTATTATATGAATTCATCTGTCATCTTATCCCAATCACTTTCCAGGACTGCCAAAGGCTATGACAAGCTTATAAATTACGCTGACCAGGAGTCCAAGGCGAACTACAAAGGCAGCACGGCCAGCGGCACCTATAGTTTCAAGAGCTCCAGCTTCTCAACGGATGGCAGCATAAGCTCTAAGAATGACGGAACCAACTCGGATACGAGTTTTGACATCGGACTTTCTACCACGCGCGCCAAAGTGGAGCTGCGAACCATAAAACCGAGCAGCGGCGGCGACACACCGGACATCTATCTGAAAGCCAGCGGTATCAAAGGCCTCGGCGGCCTACTAGGGTCAGCTGATACCGATAAAGTCGTCAACGGACTGGACGGTAAATGGATAGCTGTCGACCACACCTTTATTAACAATGTGACATCCAGTGCCAACTCTGGTTCCAGCCTGTCCGATCTGCCGACACGCCCTCAGATAATGGATGAGCTCAAAGCATTTGGAAACGTCAACAAGCAATACGTCTTTACCACCGACAAGAAGAAATCCATCACTACCGTAGTAAAGAAATATGGAATCGAAAATGTTGATGGGCACAAGACATACCACTACAAGATGGCCCTCAATAAGGCTAACCTCAAAACTTACCTTGATGCCCAGAAGAAAGCGCTGAAATCCAGCCAATTAAACTCCTGGATAAACAGCAATAATCTTCAGGACAGTGTGAACAGTTTCTTCAATGACCTCCAAGCCGGATCAAAAAATATTTCCAGCAAGGACGACTTCGACTTATGGGTCGATGTCAACAAACGCCTGGTCTACAAGGTCCGCTTGCCGATGGATGATAAGAACCCGGCGGCAAATTATGCCGACATCGGCCTGGATTACAAAGGCGGCGTCAACTATCCGTTCTTCATAAGCGGCCAGGGCAAGGACGATGGCAGTACAAGTACTGCTTCGGCGGTCGCCACGCTCAATTCGAAGACCAATAGCCTCAACTTCAAGGTAAATGTTAAATCAACCGGCACCGATCAGTATAGTTTTAACGCTGATGTCACTTACCAGCCCAGCAATGACGTGGCTAAGATAAGCGCGCCATCGGGCTCTGAGACGATCAGCCAGGTCCTAGACCAGCTTGGCCTGGGTGATCTGCTGGACCAACTGCAGATCGCCAGCTCGCCCGGTGCCCAAATGACCGCACAGGACAGCAAGCGGCAAGCTGACATCCAGAGTATCCAGGTGCAGCTTGAAGCGTTCTTCTCAGAAAGAGGATACTACCCGAGTCTCACAGACATGAACAACAAGGTTTGGCTGGACAAAAACATGCAGTCCCTGGACCAGGCTGCCCTGATAGACCCTAGCGCCAGCGGTGGAAAGCTGGCGGCCAAGCCGGCCAAAGGGGTATATTCGTACCAGGTTACCGACAGTCAAGGCAAGAGCTGTGAACGCAATGACACCCAGTGTGCCAAATATACCCTCACCGCCACCTTATCGACCGGCACCGCATTCTCCAAGAGCAATCTCGACTAGACTGCTATACTACGGATATGAATCTTAAGAAAATCGGCAAGGATTTGCTTTGCAGACAGTTGGAACGGCAAGTCTGTCAATTGCGTGAAAAAAATGATTTTTTAGTAGTCGCGGTGACCGGTAGCGTCGGCAAAACGTCGACCAAGTTAGCTGTTGCTAAAACTCTGAGCTCCAGTCGGCGTGTGCTTTGGCAAGAAGGCAATTATAACGACCGGTTAACCGTACCGCTGGTCTTTTTTGGCCACCAGCAGCCTGGCATATATAACCCCATAGCATGGCGCAAGCTGCTGAGGACAAACCGCGAACGGCTTAAAAAGCCCTATCCATACGATGTAGTTGTCATTGAGCTGGGTACCGACGCGCCAGGCCAACTCGAAAAATTCGCGTACCTGGAACCCGATATCACTGTCCTGACCGCTATCGCCGACGAGCATATGTCGCAGTTCAAAACCCTCCAGGCCGTGGCTGAGGAAGAATTGGTGCCGCTTGCTTTCTCCAAGCGCTCACTGCTCAACACCGATGATATACCCCAAAAATATCTGCCCAAATCGCCGCACACCACCTACGGGTTGCTGACAAGAACGGATTACCGGGTGATCTCGCGTGAAAACCGGGGTCTAGGGGGACAGAAATTGGCCTTAGAGCTGCCGGGCGGCAAGCAGCTTGACGCGGACGTGGCGGCACCGGGCAGCCAAGGTGCCAAGATAGCGCTGGCGGCGGTCGCCGTGGCGGATATGATCGGGCTCACGCCAACGCAAATCAAAAAAGGACTCCGGGCAATCACTCCGGTAGCTGGCCGGATGCAGATTCTTGCGGGCAAAGCAGGTTCCATAATAATCGACGATACATATAACGCCAGCCCGGTGGCGGTCGAGGCGGCGCTCGACGTACTTTATGGCACGGAAGCGAAGCGCCGGATAGCGATACTAGGGAGCATGAACGAGCTTGGCGCCGATAGCGCCCGGTTACATAGCGAAGTCGGTGGTTATTGTGATCCCAAAAAGCTCGATTTGGTAGTGACGATCGGCAGGGAAGCGGCCGAAAATTTGGCACCGGTCGCAAAAAACCAGGGGTGTGAGGTCCAGACCTTCATGAACCCCTATGAAGCCGGTGAGTATGTCAGACATTACCTGGAACAGGGGACGGTGGTGCTGGCCAAGGGCTCTCAAAACGGCGTTTACGCTGAAGAAGCCCTCAAAGTTTTATTGGCCAATTCCAGCCAAGCCCGCAAACTAGTCAGGCAATCGGATTATTGGTTGAAACGCAAAAAAGCCCACTTCCCTACTAATACTTAACATGTTAAGTATTAGTACGCGCCAGAGCTAGGCGTACCAGTTTGTCGCATAGTGCCGGCATATCATAGCCGGCCTCCCCTGCTGCTTTCGGCAGCAGGCTTTGATCCGTTAAGCCTGGTATCGTATTAGTTTCAAGGACGTATAGTTCACCGGACGGGGTAACGATCATGTCGGTGCGCGACATATCGCGGCAGCCGGTCAGTCGGTGGATCTGCAGCGCCAGGCTTTGGGCCTTTTTCTGGATATTGATATCCACGTGCATGGGCGGGCACAATTCTTGTGTCTGGCCATTATATTTATTGTCGTAATCAAATTCAGCACCTTCGGGAGGAATGATCTCGATAACCGGCAAGGGCTCATCGCCAAGTATGGCGATAGTTATCTCGTCACCCTCTATCAGCGATTGGAGCAACAATATCTTGTGGCGCCCGAAAGCCTCCTTTATGGTTATTTCGTCGGCTTCGGCTGGATCGCGGACGATGAAAGTATCGATACTCGAACCACCGTCGTTCGGTTTGAGCACAAAGGGCTTACGACGTAGTTCAGATCGCAGATATTCTTGATACTTAACAAGTTCAGTATTTGGCGTGGACAGATTATTTTCTCTGAGCAGCTCGTCGTAGCGGGCTTTATCGAAGCACAGTGCCGAAGCTTGGCTGTCCGAGCCCACATAGTCTATCCCGTTGTCTTCCAGAAACTTCTGAAGCACTCCATCTTCGCCGCCCTGGCCATGAAGCGCCGGAAAAATCACGTCGGCCTGCTTAAGCTGCGGCAAAAGCGTGTCCAGGCCATCCGCGGTGTCAACTATTTCAGCGTGGTGTCCGGCCTTTTCAAGGGCTTTCCTGACGGCTTCACCGGAGCGTAGGGAAACCTCCCTTTCGTCGGAAGTTCCGCCAGCTAATACGATTACATGCGCCATACGACCATTATACCGGTAGCGCGATATAGCCATCTGCTACAATGTAACCTGTTATGCGACGATATGACCCTAAGGAAATCGAGCCCAAGTGGCAACGTATTTGGCAGGAAAGCGGCACCTATACGGCTGACCTTAAGAGTTCTAAGCCGAAATACATCGCTATGAGCATGTTCAATTATCCTAGCGGCGCCGGGATCCATATCGGCCATGCTATGAACTACACCATCAGCGACGTCAAAGCGCGCTTCAAACGCCAGCAGGGCTTCGAGAGTTACCATCCGGTCGGCTGGGACGCATTCGGCTTGCCGGCGGAAAATTATGCCATCAAAGCCGGCGTGTCGCCCCAGGAAAGCATGGCCAAGATCATACCCGGTTATCACAAGCAGTATCAGGCCATGGGCTGGAGTAACGATTGGGAAAAAGAGATAGCCACGCACCTGCCTGAATACTACAAATGGACACAGTGGATTTTCGCGCAGATGTATCGCCACGGCTTGGCCTATCAGGATGTCCGCATGCAGTGGTGGTGCCCGATTGATAACACGGTGCTGGCCAACGAACAGGTGATCGACGGCAAGTGCTGGCGCCACGACGGTCCGGACGATCCGCCGGCCGAAAAACGCGAGGTCCGGCAATGGTTCTTCAAGATTACGGATTATGCTGACGAGCTGCTGAGGGCGATTGACGGCCTGGACTGGACCGAGAGTGTCAAGCTGGCGCAGCGCAATTGGATCGGCAAAAGTAAGGGTGCCGAGATAGATTTCACGCTCGATTTCGGCGACGATGAGATTAATGCGCGCCGGGACGAAGATGGTAAAAGGGCGCATATCACGGTCTTTACTACCCGGCCTGATACCATTTACGGCGCCACTTATCTGGTGCTGGCTCCAGAACATAGGTGGGTGCAGCTGGCGCTGGAACATAAGACGGTCCTGAAAAACAATGATGCGGTCGAGGACTACGTAAAGAAAGCTGGCCAGAAAACGGAAGTCCAACGCCAGGAGGCCAAAGAGAAGACCGGCGTCAGGCTGGAGGGTGTATCAGCGATCAACCCGGCTAATGGTCGGGAGATCCCTATGTTCGTGGCGGACTACGTTCTCGAAGGTTATGGGACCGGTGCCATCATGGCTGTGCCGGCTCACGACGAACGCGACCACGAATTCGCTGAGAAATTTGATCTGCCAATCGTCGAAGTGGTGACACCGCCCCAACCCGACACGGACGACGCGGACTGCTATACGGGCGAAGGCGTGCTGGTGAATTCCGGCCCGTATACTGCTATGGAGTCTAGCGCAGCACGCGAAAAAATCGTCACTGATCTGGAAAAGGATAATGTCGCCAAAGAAGTAACCAATTACAAGATGCGCGACTGGAGCGTCAGCCGGCAGCGCTATTGGGGCGCGCCGATACCGATAATCAATTGCCCTAAATGCGGACCCGTTCTGGTGCCGGACGAAGATTTGCCGGTCGTATTGCCAGAACTGACTGATTTCAAGCCAGCTGGTGACGGTCGCAGCGCGCTGGCGCGTGCCAAAGACTGGCTAGTGACCGATTGCCCTAAATGCGGCGGTAAGGGTGAGCGCGAAACCGACACGCTCGATACGTATATCTGCAGCAGCTGGTACATGTACCGCTACTTCGATCCGCACAACCAGGAAGAAATATTCGACCGAGAAATGGTCAAAAAATGGGAGCCGATCGATTTTTATAATGGTGCCGACCACGCCACGGCTCATCTGTTATACGCTCGTTTCATCGGTCATTTCTTCAAAAAGATCGGTCTGGTGGACGAGCCCGAACCATTCAAGCGGTTCCTGTTCAACGGCAAAGTCACTGCCCAAGATGGCACCATGTTCAGCAAAAGCAAAGGCAATGGCGTCGATCCGCTAGAAATTATCGATCAGGGTTACGGCGCCGACGCGCTGCGCACCTACCTGATGTTCGCGGCACCGCTGGAACTATGGGCGCGCTGGGATCCGCGGGGCGTCCCTGGGACATATAAATTCTTGAACCGGCTGTGGACGCTGGTGCAGGAGTACGATGAAGCTGGCAGCGCCGAGCCTGCGCCTGGTCAAGAAGAAAAGCTACTCCGTGCCACGCACAAAATGATCAAGAAGGTGACGGAAGATATAGAAGGTAGCCGCTACAATACGGCTATCGCCGCGCTGATGGAATGCGTCAACTCGCTGTATAAGATCAAGGCGGATTCGCTCGCAAAGAATGAAGCCTGGCGTAGCGCCCTGGAAAAAATCGTCGCCTGCGCAGCGCCTTTCGCGCCCCATATAAGCGAAGAACTTTGGCAACGGCTGGGCCATAGTACCAGCGTGCATATAGACAGCTGGCCGGCGTATGATGAAAAATATCTAGCCGAAGACAACATCGCCATAGCCGTACAGGTCAACGGCAAATTGCGGGGCCAGGTCGAAGTGCCGGCAGACAGTAGCGAAGAAGTCGTCGTCAAGGCCGCCAAGTCCGACGAAAAGATAGCCGCATACCTGACTGACAAAGAAGTCCGGAAAACCATTTACGTAGCCGGCAGGCTGGTAAATTTCGTCATCTAGTGCTAGTATATTGGTAAGTTTTGTCAATCTAAGGAAAGGTATAGTCTCTTTAACCATGGGACAACCCAAAAAGCGAACAACACCGCGCAGCACAGGCACCCGTCGCAGTCACCTAAGGCTCAAGTTGGCTCGAAAGGTGAATGCAAAGTCACCCGTCAAGGTCCGAACTACGACGCGCCAGAGCAGTAAGACCGTTTAGTATTCGCTAAAGGATATTAACAAAATGGCTTCCAATAGACATCTTGGTCGCATCATAGCACTCCAAACTCTTTACGAGCAGGAGTTGCGAGCTGAGGCTGACGACAAAACTTTTGATGTCAAGGCGGTTCTGGACCGCAACATAGCCCGCTATCAGGACATGCTGGATGACGTTGAATTCATCAGGCAGCTGGTGGACGGAGTTATTAAGCAGACTCCGGAGCTGGATAAGAAGTTGCAGCCGGTGGCGCCCGAATGGCCGATCGAACAGATCGCCCGCATGGACCGATTGATCCTTAGGATCGGCCTGTACGAGCTCGACAACGAAGATGATGTGCCGCCGAAGGTGGTGATCAATGAAGCCGTCGAGCTGGCTAAGGCGTTTGGCGGTGACAATTCTTCCAAGTTCGTGAACGGTGTGCTTGGTACGTTGCTGCGCGAACGGGACGGCGGCGCCGAAGGTAAATCCGGCGAAGCTAAAAATCCTACAGCCAAACCCAAGAAAACCAAGTAAAGGTAGATGATATAAACCATGTCAGTTAAACGTCCAAAACCTATGAAAGGTATCAAAAAGCTGGTAGCCAAAAGGCGGCCGGTGATTGATGAGGTGGTCCGTGAAACGACTTCCGGCGGCGTAGTCTTCCGACGTGATAAAAAAGGCGCTCTTGAAATATTGCTTATCCAAGATGCCAAGAAGCGCTGGACCATACCAAAAGGCCACGTTGAACCAGGCGAAGACCCCGGTGCTACCGCGGAGCGCGAAATCCGCGAGGAAACCGGCCTGCAGGACATGGAAGTTTTCAGTTGGTTAGGCAAGGTCAATTTCCGTTATCGCCGCGAGCACACCCTGGTGCTCATGACAATGCACATCTACCTGGTTGAAGGCCAAGGGGAAACCGACCGGCTACACCCGGAAGATTGGCTGACCGACCTTAAGTGGCTGCCGGCCAATGACGCCGTCGATAAGATAGCTTACGATGATATCGGCAAACTGATATTGATCGGCATGAAAAAAATCAGGACTGGGAACCTCTAGATGGACGTATCAACCTACAAGGCTTTTGCGCAGGAAAAGCTGAAGACCACTTTCAGCAGCATAGATCTGCTGGTGACGGCTTTCACGCACCGCTCGTATCTGAACGAGCATCGTAAAAGCGTGAAAGAACACAATGAGCGCCTGGAGTTCCTGGGGGACGCGGTACTGGAGCTTGTGGTAACCGAGTATCTTTATGGGAACTATGACGAACCGGAAGGTATTTTGACCAACTGGCGCAGCAGCTTGGTGCGCACCGAAAGCATCAGCGCAGCGGCACATAAATACGAATTTGAACCCCTGCTGCGGTTAAGCCGCGGCGAGAAACAAGGTAGCCAGCGCGCCCGGGCGCAGATCCTGGCTAACACGTATGAAGCCGTGGTCGGTGCCATCTATCTGGACCAGGGCTACGAAGCCGCCAAGCGGTTTATCACGGAAAGTATCCTGAGCACTTTCGGAGAAATTCTGGAAAGCGGCTCTTGGATGGACCCCAAATCACACTTGCAGGAGCTGGCGCAGAGCCAGGAAAACGCCACGCCCGTATATAAAGTTATCAGTGAAGAAGGGCCGGATCACGATAAGACTTTCACGGTAGGCGTGTACGTGGAGGGCGAGCTCAAGGGCCAAGGAACCGGTCCCAGCAAGCAGAACGCCCAACAGCAAGCCGCCGAAAACGCCCTCAAAAAATACAAATAAAATGAATAGGATTGACAACAGAGGCGCTTATCTGTAAAATACCAAGGATTGTCTTTATTAATCATAAAGCGAGAAAGAAGAGAGACTTAATCCACTCATGCTAGTTATTCGTATGCAACGCACCGGCCGCAAAGGACACGCCATGTTCCGTATGGTCGTGCAGGATTCACGCCGGACTCCCAGCAGCGGCAAGGTCGTGGCTCGTCTAGGCAGTTATGACCCGCACTCCAAGACATTGACGCTAGACAAAGAAAAAGCCGGTTTTTATCTGGAACATGGCGCGCAGCCCTCGGAGCGCGCCGTCGTGCTTCTAGGCAAAGAGGGCATAAAGTTGCCAAAATGGGTAAGCCAGCCAGCTAAGAAAGAGAGCGCTGTGCGCAATCCCGACAAGCGCCGCAGTACCCGTCCGGACGAGCCGGAAGCGGAAGAGGCTCCAGTCCAAGAAGCTCCGACCGCCGAGGCAGGAGCAGAAGCCGAAACCGAAGCTGAAGCGCAAGAAGAAAGACCTGCCGAAGAGGCTGCCGCCGACAACGGTTCAGACGACCAAGAAACAGCTGAATAACAACGAAAAATCTTACAGTTTGATTCATGCGGTTTGCTATAATTAAGGCCATTAACCACTGCTAACGGGGGGACTGTCATATGAGCGAAATTGATCAGCAATTCATAGAATTCGTCGTAAAATCCTTAGTCGGAAAGCCGGATGCCGTACAGGTGAAGCGCACCATAGATGAAAAAGGTGTACTGTTAGAGCTAACCGTTGACCCTGACGATCTAGGACGTGTGATCGGGAAGCGCGGCGCTACGGCCCAATCACTAAGGACTTTGTTGCGCGCCTTGGGCACTAAGAATGACGCGCGCTATAACCTAAAGATTATCGATAACGGTGTTGGTGGCGACAAAAAAGTCGATAAGTCCGAATCCCCGGATGAGAACATAGACGACGTGGAAGCTGAAGCCCCCGCCGAAGAACCGGAAGCGGTCGCTGAAGAAGAAGCGACAGCCGAAGAGGAAGAGACACGCGAAGAGGATAAGACCAGCGAGCGGTTGGCTGAGACCCGCAAAGAACTGGCCGACCTCGACGACCTGGACCTATAGATAAAGTTTGAGAGCTTTATGTGTTGAAATGACCTCGCAGACGCGGGGTCGTTTTATTGTATAAATTGCACCACCTTATTTGGCATGCTAAAATGCTATTGTTTCGTCGAGGCTCCAGGGAGACTTCCGAAGCACTTTGACAAGCAGGCTAGTATGAGATGAGTTGCCGGTTCATGACCTAGTTGTCGTGTTCCAGCGTCTCATCTCGTATGATCAATCCAAAAAAGGAGAGTCCATCATGGGCCCACTTGTTGTGGCCTTATGCGTCGCTTGCGTCGCATGGCTGGCTTGTGGAGCTATAGGTACGGCTCTGCACGCCAAAGGTATGGGAATCTCAGGACGCAGTCGTCCGGCTTCCCGCTTCATCCCAACGAGCCCGCGCTATCTGCTACACCGCGTTCGTACGTGGACTGCAGGTTCGCTAGCCGGTCCGTTCGCGTTTACCGCTGCAGGTCGACCAACGGTCCAATGGCTCAAATTCATGCAGCGACCACCCAATCCGACTAGACCGCGGCCCGCCGTTCTCGATACGCGGTCAGCATGCGGCTTGGCGGTACACGGTGGCTTCGGAGCAGCAAACGAACGAGTACGGGACCAATGCGCTCCAGCCCTACGGCACAGCGTTCCAATAAGAAAGCAAGAAGACGGACCAGGCGCCCTGTTCAGGCGAGAGACGCTCGCAGCAGGATGCGAAACCATCACGGCCCAACCCGGCGTCGTCTTACGGCTCTAACGAAGAGCGCTTCATCCACGATGTAAGGCTAGCGGGCTACCGTCAATCCAGACGGTAGCCCGCATGCTGCCTCTTCCCGATTTTGTTTCCAGCCTGCTTGTCAATCCCACCCCCGAACAAGCTTTATTATGAAAATCCAGATAATTACGTTATTTCCTGAAATGTTTGAAGGCGTACTTGGCAATAGTATGCTTTGGAAAGCCAGCGACCGCGGTATAGCTACTTATGAAATTATCAACCTGCGCGATTTCGGTCTGGGGCCGCGGAAACAAGTAGACGATACGCCATACGGGGGCGGCGATGGCATGTTGCTGATGATCGAGCCGTTGGTTGCAGCCATAGGACACGCCAAATCAAAGAGCGAAGGCGCCAAAGTCATCCTGCCTACGCCACGAGGCAAAACTTATAAACAGTCAGACGCTAAGCGCTTGGCCGCTGCCGAACAGGACCTTATTATCATCTGTCCACGTTATGAGGGTTATGACGAGCGCGTCACCGAATGGGTCGACGAACAATTCTGCATTGGCAATTACGTCCTTACCGGCGGAGAGTTGCCAGCCATGATCATCCTCGATAGCGTGGTGCGTTTGCTGCCCGGCGTGCTCGGCGGCGAAACGTCCGCCGAGATAGAATCATTCCAGGCTGATGACAAAAACATAGAGTTTCCGCAGTACACCAGACCGGAAGATTTTAACGGCTTGAAAGTGCCCGAAGTCTTATTGAGCGGCCACCACGGTGAAATCGATGCTTGGCGCCGCCGCAATGCCCACAAAGACTAAGACAGTAGACAGCGATTGTTCGCTTAAATGCCGCCCAAATCGGTCTTGGCTTCTTCGCGGGTGGACTCGCTCAGCGGCGCTTCTTTCAGGAAGAAGGTTATGACGAAAGCTGCGATAGCGAACGGTATACCAACCAGGAAAACATCGCCGAAAGCTTGCGCGAAGGCCGAAAGCACTACGTGCAGCTCGTTTGGCGGCAGGTTTTGCAGTCCGGCCGCGCTGCCACCGAGACTCTTGGCTACCGATGCGCCGTTCGCGCCAGGCAGTGCGTGTTGCAGGTGATAGCTCAGGCGGTTGGTTAGGATAGCTCCGAAAATCGCCGTGCCGAGCGAACTGCCGATGCTTCGGAAAAAGGTTACCGAAGAAGTCGCCGTGCCTAGGTCTTTACGGTCGACGCCGTTCTGTACGGCCAGCGTCATGACCGGCATGATCAGGCCGACGCCGACACCCAGCACGACCATCCAAAGCCCGATGATACCGCGGTTGGTCGCCACCGCGATATGGCTGAAGAGGAAGAAGCTTATGATCAGCAAGGCGCTGCCGATGATCGGGAACATGCGGTAACGGCCGAGCTTGGAGATCAAGCGGCCGGAAGTCAGCGACCCGCCCATCACTCCCATAACCAGTGGCAGCAACATCAGACCGGATTTCGTAGCCGAGTCACCGCGCACCAGCTGCTGGTATTCCGGCAAGAAGATGATAGCGCCGAACATGACGATACCGACCAGCAGGCTAAGCAGCACCGAGACGCTGAAGATCTCATTTTTAAACAGGCGCAGCGGTAGGATAGGTTCTTTGGCGCGGCTTTCCCGCCAGATAAACAGCAGGGCGCTCACCAGGCTACCGGCGAACAGGCCGATAATCTGCACCGAACCCCATGGATAATCGACGCCACCCCAGACTGTCGCCAGCAATAAGCTGACTACGCTGATGGCGAGCAAGCCGGCGCCGGCGTAATCGACGTTGTGCTCGGTCCTACGTACGGGCAAATGCAGGCGGGCGGCGATGGCCGCCAACGCGATGACGCCTATAGGCAAGTTAACATAAAATACCCATCGCCAACTGAGGTGGTCGGTGAACAGACCGCCAAGCAGCGGTCCGATAACGCTGGCGATGGCGAACACACCACCGAAATATCCCTGATACCGGCCCCGCTGGCGGGGTGGTATGACATCACCGACGATAGCTAGCACGAGAGTCATCAATCCGCCGGCGCCAATACCTTGGAGCCCGCGGAAAAAGATCAGTTGCGTCATGTTTTGGCTCAGACCGCAGAGCGCCGAACCGATCAGGAAAATAACCACGGCGCTTTGAAAAATCTTCTTGCGGCCGTACATGTCGCTGATCTTGCCATACAACGGCGTTGCCATAGATAGGCCGTCGGCGATTATCTTAAAATCCCTCCTGAGCACCCCTGCCCCTCACCGCGTTCAGGATTTGGCCGACCATCTCGGTATCGAGGCGCCGTTCATTACGCGGAAAACGCAGGACCTGGAGCG
>DASZUB010000037.1:0-15683 GCA_035547815.1 Saccharimonadales bacterium (SeqCode) | reverse complement strand
CGGCGGTTCCGTCGAAAGAGTCAAGGAGCAAGTCGAACGCCATGGCGGCGTAGTCATAGGCGTCACCGTCATGTGCAACCGTGGCAAAGCGACCGCGGAGAGCCTGGGCGTGGATTGCCTGGAAGCGCACTCAACGGTGAGTTTCGAAGCCTTCAAGGCGAACGAGTGCCCGCTCTGCGCGGAAGGCCGGCCCATAGTCGAGGACATCGGCCACGGCGCCAGCTACAAAAAAGAACACCCCGACTACGTCGGCGGCTACGTCAAACTACTCGGCTGAGCCGATCAATCTAGTCCATCGCATGATAACAGTCATGCCTATACGGTCCGCCGGTTACCGGAAATTTCGCTCCCAAGCGATTTTTCAAAAACCGGCATTACCATTTATAAATAGTCATTGATTTTTAACTGGGGTAATATGGGGTGCGCCAAGCGCGATGTACGCCTGGCGCACCCCTTACCGACTACTGGTCAGCCTGCCGGATGGGCGATGTGTACGTTTTCCGGTTCGGCGATGTTGAACCTCACGTGTTCGGATTCGACGAATTTGTGCGTCGTGTAGTCGTAGACCACCACCCACGCGGTGTCATATCCGTCAGACGGCATTTCTTCCGCGCATGGCGGAGTGTATTCGCTGTAACGCCCCGGCGTCAGAATGCTTGGCTTGACTATGCCGCCGTAGACCTTGGAAAAATGGCCGTACTCGGCGTAGAACACGGTCTCGACCGAGTCCAGGTACGGGTACGTCACTTCGGCGCTCGCCCAGATAGACGAAGGCACAGCCGGGAGTTCCTTATGAACGAGCTGGTATACTTCCAGCCCTTTGACTTCGAACGGCTGCTCTTCGACTTTTTCTTCAGGTGCTTCAGGAATGGGCACTTCCGACTCCGTGGGTGCCGTTTCGGACGGAGATTGAGCCACCACGGAGCGCGGTTGAGCATGCTTGCAACTGCGGTGCTTCCGTTTTCCGTTGCACCCATGGTGATGGTGCTTGGGCAGCGCGCATTTCTTATGGCCGCACGTAATCGTGATGCCATGAGGACGGGCCGAGGCCGAAGCGGCACATAGCGCGAATACTGCCAGAACAGCGAACATGGCGAGGGTAGCCAGCTTGGGCAGACCCTTGATCATGTAGATCACCTCCGTTGTAGTAGTCAGCTAACTGGGTTAAAAACCCATGACTATTCACATTTTTAAGCTTCCTCCCACGCCAACAACAGAGGCACGGAATGTATACATATTATCATAAATTTTGTAATTTGTCAATCAGCTAATTCGATTCCTTCCTCCTATACACAGGTAGGCGGAATTTAATAAAAAGTTAATAAGTCGGTGAGATAATGTACTCGTAAGGAGGAGTTTATGAAAATAATTCAGATAACATCCACAGTAAATGGTGGAGGCCCGCGTGCTGGTTATTCAATCTATGGTTTAGGCGATGATGGAAAGCTTTACAATTGGAATTTTGTAAGTGCCAAGTGGGATCTGATGGGTTAAGCTATAACTCCTATGATATACTGCGGGTATCAGTCGTAGAAGTAAAAAATGATACTGCCAAAATTTTGCAAACCGCACATGGTTATAAGGCAATTAAGTGTTAAGGTATAGTCCTATGAAAGTATTTTCGCAACAGCGTAGCAGGAATGACATGCCAATAAAAAAAGGCACCAACTTCCCGCCGATTATTAATACGCCGCCGTCGAATCAAGATACTCACTGATACTACTGAGCGTCTGTATCCTTTCATATAACTTCACTTATGGACGAGTATGATTTTAGTAAACCGAAGACCGACAAATGGCTTAATAGGCTGTCGGATAAATTTGAACACGACGGAGAAATAACTAGTAGAGAGGGCAACGAAACAGAACGTTCGCTGTCTGGCCAACTGATATTGCTCACCACCGTACTTATAACTGTTAATATGTTGGTTATAGGTGGAGACGGTAAAGTTTTTGAACACCTTACACACACTCAGAAAGAATATGTCTTTGCTGCTCTTATTCTAGAGATAGTTGCTACCATAGCCGGTGTGGTGAACTATTTAAGGATTGAGTATTACTACAATGAATGGGCGGGCGTGTTATATAAGTGTGCCGGAATAGTGACCGGACGCGAGTATAAAAACCAAGACGAGCTAAACAATTTGCTGCGCACGACTATTGATACTATGAAGGATAGAAAGGTTAGGCTTGCCCTCTGGACTCAAATTGCCGCCATAGTATTTAGTCTTCTTGTTTACGTGGTACTGCTCCATAGCATCTTATTTTATATCCCTAGTTCATCCAAACACAAAAGCTTAGCGCCTCAGCCTATAGTGCCGGGTGCGCAAAAGCCGTTTGTTATTAAGCCTACGGGCTACCCTCGTTAACCTCTTAACCAACCGGCTCGTCTTGTTCCATAATCTTTTTGATTTCGTCACTGATAGTCTGACTCATAGCAGTA
This sequence comes from Saccharimonadales bacterium (SeqCode), assembly GCA_035547815.1. GTDB lineage: Bacteria > Patescibacteriota > Saccharimonadia > Saccharimonadales > UBA4665 > JARIHC01. The sequence goes on along the minus strand of DASZUB010000037.1, from coordinate 13,241 downwards.
ATCTAAGTGTGTAACTCCGCATTGTAAACTTTTATAAACTCGGTGACTTGTGGGAATAAGTTTTCTTTCGCGGCCTCTCCTTTGTTAAAGAATCGTAGCTCAACACACTCGTCAGACGGTTTGAAATCTAAGTCTTTGAGCTTTACTTCATAAATCACATTAGCCACAAAGCCCTCACGACCCACTTTAGGGGCAGTAACAAAATACTTAGGGGTAGCGGAAACTTCAATGACTTCTAGTCCTGTTTCTTCTTTGATTTCTCGCTTTAGACACTCAACGGGGTCCTCGCCATGGTCTAGACCACCACCAAGCAGCTCCCACATACCGTTCTCTTCTTTCGCCAGCAAGAACCTTCCTGTCTCGTCAATGGCAATGGCTTTAATGCTTAGTCGAAAGTGATTTTGGTCGTTCATTGCTACATCATAACAGGGATAGCGAACATCAAAAAAGACCCATCAAACGCTGATGAGTCTCTTATGGTGACCCCAAGGGGAATCGAACCCCTATTGCCAGGATGAAAACCTGGTGTCCTAGCCGTTAGACGATGGGGCCATGGTAGCCCGTCCACAAGACCGAGATAGCATATCATAACAGGGGCGGAATCACAAATATTCCAGGCTGTGCTAGAGTATGGTTAACGTATAGAAACTAAAAATGGAACCTTCCGCACTACCGACCCAGCCCTACCCGACACCTCCCGCTCCCGTAGCCGAGGGCAAGTCATTTCTCGGCACTTTCCTGCTATCTCTCTTCTTCGGTTTCTTAGGGGTCGACCGTTTTTATCTAGGCAAAATCGGCACTGGGATCCTAAAATTGATCACTTTCGGCGGCCTAGGCATCTGGACGCTCGTAGACCTGATACTTATCCTGACCAACAAAGCCCGGGCAAAAAACGGCACGCCACTAGAGGGCTACGACCAATATCGTAAAGCGGCCTGGATCATACTGATAATCTGGATATTACTATCGATATTCACGATAATTTACGATGTTTTCGTGCTCAAGAAAGCCGTCAATACTCTGAATAATTCAACTGTCACATGTGACGCCAACTCTTGTACGACGACCAAGAAGGCCCCGGCGAAGGCCGCCACCAAAGCAACGCCGCTCGGCAGCGCTCAGGCTGCCGAAGGTTTCTCCCTAGCCGTGACCAAAGTGGTGCTAAACCCGCCCACCACAGGTGATAAACCGGATACCGGCATGCGATACGTCGAGATCGACCTGTCAGTCACAAATACGACCAAGCAACAGGCTTTCGTACCCGGTAACTTCTATTATCAGGTAACCAACGGCCAGCAATATGCCACTGCCAATACGCTGGGCAACGGCAGCCCTACGGATACGCCGAATAAGAACGTCCAGCTTGCAGATGGCCGGCAGCAGCTACTTATAGCCGACAGCCTGAAACCAGGCCAGACCGACGCCTCAAAATCATTAATCTTCCAGATACCGCAAGGCAATAGCGGTACCCTCATCTGGCGCGCCGGCAACTTCGACACAAAGGGCACCGAACTGGGCATCTTCGCCCTGAATTAAGGCATGGAAAATCCCCCAAGCACCTCACCTGCTTGGGGGATAGTCCTATGTTGGAGATTTTTGTCTTAGAGCGGTCAGTCAGTGCTCAGAAACTAGCTGAATCGTAGCACAAAAACTGATTTCGCGCTAGTGCTTATCCACAGGGGATAAGTCACACTAGTCACACTTACTGACGGCTCAGACGGCGGCTAACGAAAGCGCGGTAACCGATGGCACCAGCGATCGTAGCGGCCACGAAAGCAGCGATAGCGCTACCCGGACCGGTGTTGACCAGCGTAGTCGGGGTAGACGTAGGCGTGGTCGTAGTAGTCGTAGTGGTCGGAGGCGTTACCGGAGGCTTCGGAGTAGGACAATTAAGCTTGGCCTGGAACTGAACTTCTTCAGTGTCAGAAGTCAGCGGACCGAGGTCACCGATGTTGACACCACCGTTAAGAATGCCATCAGGCAGATTCTTAAGTACAGACTCACCGTAGTTGAGCAGCTGGGTAGAACCGCTTACGTAAGTAGCAGTAGTGGCTTCGTCAGTTTTTACACCGGCGTTAGCCGTAACTACCATATCGTGCAAGTTGTTGTCGGCGGAAAGGCTAACCTGAGAACCATGACTGGTCGAGGAAGCCCCGTTTAAGGTAGCGGCAACCTTTACGTTAGTAAGGGTAGCCGGACCACCGTTGTGGATCCGAACACGGAACTCAACGGTATCACCACACTTAGCAGTGATGTTTTCGGCGAAAGAACCGCCGGTCGTGACGTTTTTGACACGGTAAATGTTGCCCTGTTCTATCTGGCCCGGGTTTTCGGTAGTAGCGAAAGCGGAACCGCTGATAGCGAGGACGGGTACGACTGCGACAGCCGCAGCCAAAGTAGTAACTTTACGCATAGTTATCTCCTTCTTAATAGTGCTTTACTTGTTAAATTGGTATTACAAACTAGATAGTCATTGGGCTTCAAGATATGGGGGTAAAACTGCTCGGAGAAACTATTGATGCCGCTAGGCAAAAATGTCTCTCTCGAGCAGTCGATGTGGGACGCGCGAGGCGCAAAACTGCACGCTCAAGCGCGTCCCCAACCGACTCTACGTCCTTACTTCCCTTCTTCCTTTCTTAGTTTTCGAAACCGCCGTTTTCGGGGTCGACCGGGAACTGGTCCGAAACGAACGGTTTGGATTCAACTCCACCAGCCGAAGCAGTCGCCGTGATTGACGAGTACTTGATGGTGGAGCCGCTGTTGATCCCGCTTACGCGGAACTCGAACGTTCCTCCGGTGGAGGGACAGGTTTGCGAACCGCCGTTTGAATAGCAGTTGATGCCGCTCACCCGAGAATTCGAGTCGTTGCTGTGGGCGCTGAGGGAGATCGGTTTCCCGGTATTGGTGTGGACTTCGCAGTCCACCAGGAAGCTTCCGCCTCCCGTGATCTCCTCGAACCCGGTGCAACTGATTTCGGTGTACTTTTTTTCAGGAGGAGGACAGGTGCCCGTTTCCTCGCACGTCGGCGGGGGCGGGGGCGGTTCCGTCTTTTCTTCCTTGTTCACGCAGGTTTCGTTTTCGATGTTGATGGTCAGGTTGCCTTCCACGTAAACTTCTTCGAGGTCGACAACCGTGCCACAGTTGACGTTGATCTGCTTGATCTTGCACTTCTGCGTGATGTTGTTCCAGCTGCCGCCGATTGCCGAGCAGGTCTGTTCGGCCTGGTTGGACTGGGCGACGCAGTACCCCATCGAGTTCTTGGAGTAGCCAGCCTGGCATTCCACGGAGGGAGCAGGCTTGGGCACTTCAGGAGCCTTCGGGGTTTCGGGCTTTGCGCACACCAGAACCACTCGCGCTTCGGCGGAGGCAGTAGCCTGCGCCTTGGCGTTGAAATTGGCCACGAAATTGTCGTTGTGCTTAGCCTGGATCTTGGTCATGCCATAGGCCATGCCATGACCGCGAGCTGCCGCGTAGGCGAACCCACACGAGCCCTTGACCTTGACTCGCGCCTTGGCGTTAGCTACGGCCTTGAACTTGCCGAAGCTTTCGACCATGACGATTTTGGGGGTCGGTTTAGGCGGGGTATTCGGTTTAACTGCGTTGAAACAGCGAGCACCGGTCATTCCGCCTTTGATCTTGACCCATCCGGTAGGCGATTCCTTGTTCGGACATACATACATGTGCGTGTCGTAGAACCAGAAAACTTCACCGGTAGCGGTCTCGCCCGAGTTTTCACCGTCCGTCCAATGACATTTCGGCGAATTGACTTCGGTGCCTTTTTTGAACGAGTTGTACGCCAGCACGATTACTTCACTGGACGAACTCGATTCGCTGGCACCGCCTTGTGCACCCGGCTGATGGAGCCATCCCTTCATAAAAGGGTTGCCCGCATTGTGGGGGTGCGACTTGTGTGCCGAAGCGCTTGACGTACAGATTGCGAAGACCAGCCCAACCACCACGAAAGTGGCGATCGAGAGGTCCGAGAACTTACGGAACATTTTTTACTTCACCCCTTCCGAGGTGTAGAATTGCGTAGCCACCAGAGCGATCGTCTCTGACGCTTGCGGCCTTCCCATGTGGGCTGGCAAAACTAACAACACCGAGGTGTTACCAGATTTACCAGCCTAATGATCAGCTGAAAGCATCGATTGAGTCGTTCTTATGACTTTTAAATTTGAAAGGAATATAGAACATATTTAGTCGGTTGGATCTGGACCTCAAGTGACCGGAAGCTATCCTATAAAGACAGCTCGACCGGGCTTAAAGACCCATGACTATCTAGCTTGCGTTAAAAAACAAAAAGCGCTCGACGCCAAAAGACGCGAAACGCTATTTTTTATTTTAAAACCGACAAACTAAACAATTCTCCAACTTTTTTGAGCCTGATTGTAAAGCTGCTCCCCGTTCCACCTGGATTCCGACTGCCCTCGAGGAGCCACCGGAAGGTTCTCCACCCTGACGCCCATGAGGCGAGGATGTTTTAATACTACCACAAGCCTTACAATTTGTCAATATTATTGCTTATGTTTTTGATTTAACCTGCTCTTACTGAAAACGAACCCGAAGGTGCTCCCCTTACCCTCCTGGCTTTCGAATATCAGCGACCCACCCTGGGCCATTATCACCTTCTTGGCCATGAACAGCCCTAGGCCGGTGCCATCCGGCCGCGCCTTGCGGGCATTCCCCGCTCTGTAAAACTTCGTGAACAGATGTGGCTGCTCACTCTTCGGCACCCCTATACCATCATCTTCGACACGCAATTCCACCGTATCCTTCTTGTCCACCAGATGTACCGTGATATGTCCACCGACAGGGGTGTAATAGATGGCGTTATCTACGAAGTTCATGATCACCTGGCGTATCTTGGTTTCGTCCAGCATCAGTTCAGGGAATTTCTTCGGCTGGTCATAGGATAGCTTCAGGGAATGTGCCGCCGCCGTCTCTTGCAGCTGTTCCAGCTCCTCTTTGACTACCTGGGCCAGATTAACAGGGGTGGATTCGATGACGAATTTGCCGGTTTTCAGCCGTGAGACATTCAACAGGTCAGCTATCAGGTAGACCATCCGCTGAGAGCTGAAAAACGCCTGCCCCAGCATATCCCTCTGTTTAGAGGATATTTTGCCGGCGTCACCTTCCAGGACCATCGATATATAGCCTTTTACACTGGTCAGCGGCGTACGTAGCTGGTGGGAGGCCATACTGATGAAGTCGTCTTTGGTATCATCCAGTTCCCGAAGCTTCTCGTTGGCCCGCCGTAACTTCTTAGTCGCCTCGTCTACCTTGGCCTGTAGCGTTCGGTTGAAATTCTGTATTTCTTCAAATCTAAGAGCATTCTGGATAGCGACGGCCAACTCGTTGGCGATTATCAGCAGCAGCCGCGTATCTTGCGGGCTATAGATGTCGCCGCTCTTCTTATCACCTAATAACAGATAGCCGACCACCTCTTTCTGGGTGCGCAACCTCAGGCACAGGCCTATGTCGTTAGCCGCCAACCACTTCCTGACAGGGCTGGCCGGGTTCAGGTCCTCGGTTACGATGATTTCCCCGTGCTGACCTCTGAAAGCCTCTGATATCTTAGCTATGTTATCCACATGCGGCGAGGCGTTATTTTCACGCTTTAAAAGTAAAAAATCCACGAAAGAACTCTTTAGCGCCTCTGATAATATCGACCGGGTACGATGCAATATCCTCTGCAGCTCTATCTCGGCTACCGTCACGCTGCCCAGCTTATCCAGCACCTCTTGGGCATCGTAGCTGTCCCTGTAAAAAAGGCTCTTGGTGACCCTATCAAAGAAGCGCTTTACTCCCTGGAATGCCAAAACCAGCGGCGCTATCAGAATGGTCGAGAGTATCTGCCTGAGAAGCTCATTGTCACCTCCTGGGAAAGCCACCTTTATGACACCAAAGAAGATTACAGCGTAGGTAAAGGTGATCGTGCCTAATACCAGCACATAGCCAACAGATCGTGCCACGGCGGCTCGGATATCAAACAGTTTCTGGGCAACAATGGCATAAGTTATGAACGCCCCGAATAACAGGGTATAAAAGGGGCTGAACCGAACAAAAGTGGTGGTGTGCGCGGCCAACGTGATAGCGAAATTGGTTATAGGCACGATGAACCATAACACCGTAGAAGCAAAGATAATTAGTAGCAATTGGCGGCGGGCTATACCGCGCGCCTGCCGATACTTGATAATCAGGCCCCGCAGGCCACCGAAGATAGTAATCACGGCGTGGATTACGAAGAATATCATACCTGGACCAGGTACCGGATTAGCCGTACCGCCTTGGATCGTCACAGATTGGAATAACAGAGGTGTCTGCGTGACCGCCAGCGTAAACAAGGAGTAATACAGAATTAGTTTGCGGTGTTTGAGTTGTTTGAACTTCTTATCTGGGAAAGTTTTGGCAAAGAAGTAAAATAAGGTGTTCTGGAGAACTACCAACCCAATAACCACCCTGATGGCATAAACAGTATTCGCGTTTTGGGGTATGGTAATGGCGAAATAGTTGGCAAGAGCCCAGCTGGCCAGTGCCAGGGACAAAAACATGAATATAGTGTTGGTATGACCGCCCCGGCGACGATAATACATCCCCACGGCGATTGCGATCTGCAAGAAAACAGCTAAAATGACAAATAAGGTGAACATGGCTCTCTAGTATTTATTGTAAAGGTTATGCTTAATTATGCACCATAAAATCCCTGATGACATCAGAAACATCTTAAACATCGCCCGGCTGGCCCCCTCCAGCCACAACACCCAGCCCTGGCAGGTACAGATAAGTGGCAACGAGCTTATTGTCGGCTATGACCCGGCGCGCCAGCTAACGGTCGGTGATCCGGATAAACGCGAGTTGTTCATAAGCCTGGGGTGTTTTATAGAGACAATAGCGCTAGCGGCACCCGCCTACGGATATAGGTTCAGTGTGGATTTTCTGGGTACGACCCCTGATAGAGTGGCTAGTATAAATCTGCGGCACACAGATAGCAAGGCTGGCCAGCAACAGATAGAGATTATTAGGTCGAGGCGTTCTGATCGCCGGCATTATCAGGATAAGCCGATCCCGTCCGCTGCCATAGAGGAAATTTCCAACTGCAAACAGGGGTCAGCCCATATAAGCCTCTTCGACGACCCTAAGGATATAGATTTTCTGGCCCAGATGACCTACGACGCCACATATAAGGTAATGTCTGATCCGGCTTTCCGTCAGGAGCTTTCCGGCTGGGTGCGCCACAATTGGACCAAACGGCCCGATGGCATGCCGGGCTATACACAAGGCATCCCAGGCCCCATATCCCTGTTCGCCAAGGTGGTAATACGCAAAAACAAGAAGATGGCCGGCAGCCAGGCTAAGATGGATTCCGAACGGGTAAAACATAGCGCTGCTATCGGTCTGGTATCTGTATCTCAAGATACGCCTGAGGCGTGGCTTGATGCCGGGCGGGTCTATCAAAGAGCTTGCTTAGCAGCGACCGCCCATGATTTGAAGACGGCTGGCACCAGCGCCGCTGTTATAGATAGCGACACCTCTGAAAAAATCAAGAAACGGCTCGGTCTGAAAGGCACCGCCGTAGCTCTCATAAGATTCGGCTATACCAATTCCACACCTAAAGCCGCGCCCAGGCGAGCCGTGGATGACTTCGCGGTTACTTCTTGACCCACTTCTGTTTGCCCTTGCCGCTGAAGTGCGTCGGGTGCTCGTATGGCCAGAGGCGGACGTGCGGGCGTATCTGGTCACCGTAAGATGAATAGTTGCTGGCGTATTCGGTATTTTCCTTGAGTAAGGTGTGCTTGATGGCCTCCTCCAGAGCCTCTGTGGGCACTTCTGAGGCCTCGTGGCCGTTTTTTAGCTCACTATGCACTATCAGGCGGCTTTGCATGTTCTCGTCGGTATCGACCTCCAGGGTCAGTTTACCGGTCAATTGGTCGCGGAACTCCTTATGCAACAGTACCCGCCGGATTTCTTCGGGGTATATCTGGGCACCGATGAAGGTCACCGAGAAATCGCTGCGTTCATAGAGATAGACCAGAGGTAGATTCCAGGCTGTTTCGGCGAGACCGTGATTTCCCAGCTCTGTCTTCAAGTCTTTGCCATGAGCCTGGTATATCTGTTCGGCATCTGAGAGGGATAGCACGCTACCCCTGTCTTTGAGATCATAGCGGACCAATGGCAGGCCGCCGTAAGCCGAGCATACCAGTTGCGAGCCGACGTTTTCGAAGTAGAACATCTCCGGCATGAATTGGGTGACGGTGGGTTGTTTGGTTATTTCGCCGAAGAGATCCTTGAAGAGTTCCCTGTTCTCCAGCCCCTGCCGCCTGAGTAGTATAGACAGAGGTGTTTCGTGGCTCATGGTGCCCAGATCCACCGTACCGTAGTGGTTGAGGGTGGATTTATAGATGTCGTTCAGCTGGGCACGCTCGGCGATATAATCACGGAACTCCTCGCTGAAACCCTCGGCGGAAAAGACAATGCCGAGATTATAATCGCCCCAGTTGAGGCCCTCTTTTATGCCCATATCGATGATATCGCGTAACATCGGTGGGTAGCAGCCGATGATGACCTGATCGAACTTGGCGCCCAGTTTGCGGATGCTGTTGACCACTTCCGCCTTGTGGATCCCTGGCGTTATGGTACTAAGATGGTAGCCTTTTTGTGCTACCCGGTGGATGGCTTCGTAGGTGAAGACGCCGCCGATCCAGGCGCCCATGGCGAAAGCGTTGACGTAGAGGGTGCTTTTGTCTTGGATCTGGAAGTTTTCTCTTAGGTATAGTTCAGCGGTAACCGCATAAAGCTCATCCTGCAGGTCGGTGCGGGGAAAGTAGAACGGCTCCCCCGTTGAGCCGGAGGTGGTGCTGATGACCCATCTGTTCTTATCGAAATTGCCGTCCCAGCAGAGTTGCTCGAGGGGGTATTTGCGAAGATAGTTGTCTTTGTCTATCAGGGGTACACGCTGAAAATCGTCGATAGTGCGGACCGTTTTTGGGTCAAAACCGTTGCTGTTTAAGAAGTCATTATAAGCGGGGACGCGGGCGGCCATCTCATGGAAGAGGCCAAGGGCCATCTTTTCGCCGCGCTCCAGCCAGTGGCTTTCGGGTTTGGTCTTCAGTTCTTCCTGGAGGCGCGTCACGTCGCTCATTGGCCACCCTCCATCCGTTGGCGGAGTTCCGCTATCTGGTGCTGGTAGTTTTCATCGTGTTTTTCCAGGTCGAGCTTTTCGTCGAGTGATATCAGCTGGCGGCCGTCTTTTACCTTTTCACCAAGGATAATTTTGCGGGCCACATAGGTGAGGGCGACGCCGGATAGCGCCGCTGCGCCGCCTAACTGGGGCCAGCTGGGCAAGGTTTTGCCAACTTCGCCAAGCGACTGATACATGCGGAGCGGGATATGCTCCGGACCGACGAAATATTTGCCGATGGCGGCACCGATCTCAGGGCGGCTGAGCTGCTGGTTTTTTATCCGCTCGAGGACGTCCGCGGGTATGCGGCCGCCGAACATCTCTGTGGCGCCCTGGTCGTAGCGTTCGATATCCAGGAGGGAATCATCGCCGTCGTCAGCGGCCATGATTACCGGCAGCTGGCGCTGACGGGCGGTTTCGCGCAGCAATATCTTCATCCTCAGCTCATCCATTTCATCGATAACGATGTCGACATGGTGGTCATCGAGTATGGTTGGCAGGTTTTCTTCGCTTATGCCATCGTGGTAACCGACTATTTCCAGATAAGGGTCGATCTCCCAGACTTTGCGGGAAATGGCTTCTACCTTATGCAGGCCGATGTGGTGATAAGGGGAGCGGATACGGTTTAAGTTGCTGGGTTCGATGGTATCCATGTCGACGAGCACCAATTTGCCGCCGACACCTTGGGAGACCAGGGCTTCGACCACGTTGCTACCTACGCTCATGCCGATGATAAGGATGGTGGCACCGTAGAGTTTATGCTGTTCTTCGGCGGTTATGAGATTGCGGTTGCGCGAAGTGCGCAAGGAACGGAATTCAGCTTTTGGCGGTATGTGCACTAGGCGGTTCAGCCAGGGGTAATATACCCAAGAGCCCCAACCTTCGGGCTGGTCGCCGGTGAGCTGGCGGCCATACTCTTCTACTTCTTCTTGGGTTTTAGTATCTTTCTTTTCGGGATGCGCGATGTCGAACAGCTCGTCCAAGGCCAGGTCTATGCGGTCATCCATGAACAGCTCTGGGTGTTCTTCTTTTAGTTTTGGTATATCGGCGTGCTGTAGGAATTGTGGTTGCATGGTTTCATCTTATCAACATAAGCGGTTAGGGCAAAAATAGACTTTGTATAGCATAGTTGATACAATTGCTCCGTAATACCCAAAATACAAAAATTATGTCATTCATAGCGCAACGATTAGGATATTTCGACAGTAGTGACTTTCGTGACGCCGTCCGGAAACAATCCGAGCTAGCCGATCCGATCGACCTGAGTATCGGTATTCCTGAGGAACTGACGCCGGAACATGTGAAGGCGGCCGGTATCCGGGCCATCCAAGAAGACAAGACCACTTATACGCCAGCCAATGGGCTTTTGGAGCTGCGGCAGGCGCTGGCTGAAAAACTGAAGAATGAAAACGGCATAAACTGTAGCGCCAACAACGTGACGATCGTACCGGGCCTGACTACCGGCCAGCTGCTGGTCTATCTGGCTGTGCTGGACCCCGGCGACGAAGTCATCGTCTTCGACCCCTATTATCCGCCGTATCCGCATCTGGCCAGCATGGTCGGCGCCGAAGTCATCTATGTCTCTACCCTGCCGACTTTCCAGCCGGATATAGCGGCTATAGAGGCCAGTATCACCAATAAGACCAAGCTGATCGTCATAAATACGCCTAATAACCCCAGCGGCGCCGTGTACAGCGAAGAGGACCTGCGGAAGATAGCCGCTATTGCGGAAGCCAATAACATATTGCTTATTTCAGATGAGATTTACGAGCACTTCGTGTATGACGGCAAACACTTCAGTATCGGCAGCGTTTATCCTAATACCATCACCATGAACGGTTTTTCCAAGGAGCACGCTATGACCGGTTGGCGAGTGGGTTACGTGACCGGACCGCAGGAAATCATCGACGCCATCAATGAGTTACAGCAATATGTGGTGATGTCGAGCTCTTCTATAGCCCAACACGCGGCTTTGGCTGCTTTGCAGCACCGGCCAGCGGAAAACTTGGTCCATAAGTATCAGATGAAACGAGACTTGGTAGTTCGGGGTCTGTCGGCAGCGGGCTATCAGGTCCACGGAGCCCAGGGCGCGTTTTATGCTTTCGTGAAGGCGCCGCATAATATGACCGATATCGAATTCGTGGAACGGGCAACCGAACAAGGGCTGGTGGTCGTGCCGGGCCGAGCGTTTTCTAAACTTCATGGTTACTTCAGGATTTCTTACGGTGCGGACGAGCACACCCTCGAAAGGGGCTTGGACGTAATCAGAAGAATAACTCAAGAAACTTAGTTAACGTTGTTTTAATAATCGGCTTATCGTAGGATTAAACTATGGCGAAAATCGCGATTATCGAAGATGATCAGGCCATCAGCCAGATGTACCGCTTCAAGTTCGAAGCCGAGGGTTATGACGTACAGACGGCCGAGAATGGCAAACTGGGACTGGAGCTGGTCCAGAGCATGAAGCCTGACATCATCCTGCTGGATCTGATGATGCCCGAAATGACCGGAGACGAGCTGCTGGTTAAGATGCGGGCCACTGCATGGGGCAAAGATATCAAGGTTATCATCCTTACCAATATGGGCGAGCAAGAAATTCCCGAAGCGGTCAAGAAGCTGAACGTCAGCGATGTGATCCTCAAGGCGGACATGACACCGCGACAAGTAGCGGACGTGGTCAAGAAAAATTTGGGCGGTTAGGGCAACCGGCTGATGAAAATCGCTATCCTGGGGTTCGGAAAACAGGGGCGCTCCGCTTATGAGTATTGGCGCGGGGGGAATGAGATTACCGTCTGCGACGGTAATGAAGATATCGACCTGCCGGATGGCGTGAAACGGCAATTGGGGCCGGGTCACCTGAAAGGATTGGACGAATTCGACCTTATCGTGCGCAGCCCGATCGTCTATCCGCCGGATATAGTAGCCGCTAACTCACCAGCCATCTTGGAGAAGGTGACCACTGTCACGAACGAATTTTTCAAGGTCTGCCCTACCAATAATATTGTCGGCGTGACCGGAACCAAGGGCAAAGGCACTACGAGCACATTGATCGCCAAGATGTTGGAGGCCGATGGACGGACGGTCCATTTGGGCGGCAATATCGGCACGCCGCCGCTCGATATGCTGCGGGCCGGCATAGGGCCGGATGACTGGATCGTGTTAGAGCTGGCTAACTTTCAGCTGATCGATTTGAAATATTCGCCCCATATAGGAATTTGCTTGATGGTGGTGCCGGAGCATTTGGACTGGCATGCAGACAGCGAAGAGTATTTTAATGCCAAGCGGCGTATGTTCGAGCACCAAACTGAGGACGATATCGCTATTTTTTACGCGGAGAACGAGGTTTCGCGGCGGATCGGCGATGCCGGCCGGGGGCGAAAAATCCCCTATATGGAAGCACCGGGCGCATTTGTGGAGAATGAACAGATAATGATTGATGGGCATGCAGTGTGCGCGACCAGTGAAGTCAAGCTGCTAGGCCAACACAACTTACAAAACGCCTGCGCGGCCGTGACGGCCGTCTGGCAGATAATCCAAAATGCTGAGGCCATGCGCACGGTGCTGGGTAGTTTTAGCGGTATGGAACACCGGCTTGAGTTGGTGCGCGAGCTCGGTGGTGTGCGTTATTACAACGATAGTTTCGGCACAACGCCTGAAACGGCTATGGTGGCTATCCAGGCTTTTGAGGAGCCAAAGATAGTGATCTTGGGAGGGTCCGACAAGGGTGCGGATTACACTGAGCTGGCCAAAGTAGTAGCCGGTGCCAATATCCGCAAAGTATTGCTTATAGGCGAGCAGGGCGCGCGGATCAGTGAAGCCCTGGCGGCGGCCGGGGTCGACAATACGATGCCTGGTGGTAACTCGATTGAAGAAATCGTGTCGACAGCGCGCGCGCAGGCCAGCCCTGGCGATGTTGTGCTGCTCTCGCCTGCCTGCGCCAGTTTCGATATGTTCAAAAATTATCAAGACCGCGGTGAGAAATTTAAAAAAGCCGTGTTAGCTCTCGACTAGACCGGCCACCCGTTGCGCGGCACGGATGACGTTCTCGAACAAGGCGCATACG
>DASZUB010000036.1:0-33508 GCA_035547815.1 Saccharimonadales bacterium (SeqCode) | reverse complement strand
ATCAAACTGGTCGCCAGCGCCGGCTCCAATACCCACCTCTTCTCGCCTAAGGTCAGCGTCAATCCTGCCAAACAGTACAGCATAACCACCTACCTGAACATCAAAGCCATCACCAGTGGCGAAGTGGCCTTCTACATCGATGAATACGATACGAACGGCAATTGGATTTCCGGCCAGTACAAGACCGGCGTCAGCGCGCTCGGCGCTGGCGATGTCAGCCTAGCTTACACGCCAAGCTCGGCGAGCGTAGCTTCCGCCAGCCTGCAGATCATCGTGGTCGGTAATTCCGGTATCACGGCCTACGTCGACGACGTCCGCTGGTACCAAAACTAAAACCAGCCCACACCCCTAGCCCTCTGAGCCAGCCATAAAAGCGCACTATTTCGCGCCGGCTGGCTTATTTTTTGCCCTAAAAAGTTAATAATCGTTTTTTGTTTATTAAGAATTTACTCTTATGCCACCCCTGTTAAGCTTGTCCTCCTACGCTAAAATTTAATAATCGAATGCTAATATTCTTTACAAATTGTCATTTTTCTGTAAAATTAGGACTAAGAGAATTTTCGATCTCCAGAGGGTATGCCTGCAGCACGTGAACAGGCATACCTTTTTTGATTCCTAAGTTCTCGGCAAGTTAAGGGAGGAACGTACTATGTACGGAGGCAAAGGCGGCGGTGCAGCATCTGCAGCTACTACGGCTACCGGTGTTGTTGTACTGCCTAATACGGGAGGCAACGGTTTATTGATGGTTGCTTCCATCGTGAGCATCACGGTTGGTGGAGCCGTTCTGCTTTCGGGCTTGGCACGCATGATAGCCAAGCAGGCTTACAAGGCCTAAACAGCAAAGAACCAAAAGAGGGATGGACGTCCTAGGCGGCGTCCGTCCCTTTTTTGTTCCAAGCTTCAAGCGGAGGATTTATGAAACTTCTGAAACGTCCTGAAACGCGTTTTTATCTCGTAGTAGGCCTGTTTTTCATAGTGGCCGGCTTGTTGCTTGGGTCTCCTCATCTTATCCAGCAGTGGCAGAACAGCAATTCCCAGCCCATCTTCGCCGAAGGCATAGCCCATGCTGAGAGCGCCAAAAAAGCCACCATCAGCGGCACGCCTTCGCACATCGATATTCCAGCCGTCAATATATCGGTGGATATCGAACCGGGCTACTACAACAAAACCTCGCAGACCTGGACGCTCAGCCTCACTAAGGCCGAATACGCCACCGTTACCCCGCCGGCCAACAACGGCGGCGGCAACACTTTCATATACGGCCACAACCGCTGGGCGGTGTTTTATAAGCTTCTCAAAGTCCAGGACGGTGACGAGGCCATCGTCACCACCTCCAACCACCACACATTCGTCTACAAGATGACCGGCCGTCACGACACTTCACCCAACGACACTTCCCTATTCCATTACCAGGGGCCGCCTATCCTGACGCTCCAGACTTGCTCGGGCATGTGGTACCAGAACCGCAGCCTGTTCGTATTCAAGCTGGTGAAGGCTTACTAGGAGCTTGAACATGCTGGTTTTCCTGTTCTACCTCTTCATCACCATCAGCGTGATAGACATCCTGCACCTCGGGCTATACCTGGTAGGAGCCAATTACTACGACATATACCAGTTCCGCCGGCACGCCAACGCCAGCAAGCGCGACCACCACAAACTGCGACCGATGGTCAGCGTCCTGATTCCTGCCCACAACGAAGAACTCGGCATAATCCGCTGCCTGGATTCAGTCAGGCGCAACACTTACCGCAAGCTGGAAATCATCGTGGTCGACGACGCTTCCTCTGACGCTACACGCAAATTGGTCCGCCAGTACATCGCCAAGCACCCTGGCCGCGATATCCGCCTGATGTACAAACAGAAGAACGTCGGCAAAGCCTCGGCCCTCAACCACGCGCTGCGCCGTGGCGCCACCGGTGATCTTGTCATGACGCTGGATGCCGACTCCGTCCTGCACAGGAAAGCCATCACCAACGCCGTCAGTTACTTCGATGACCCTAAGGTCGTCGGCGTGGCCGCCAACGTACGGATCATGGACAGCCTGACCATTCTCGGTTTGCTCCAAAAATTTGAACACATGGTCGGCTACCGTTCTAAAAAGTTCTTCACCGTTACTAACAGCGAATTCATCGTCGGCGGCGTCGCTTCCACTTACCGCCGCGAGGTCATAAAACGGGTCGGCTATTATGACCACGACACCACCACCGAAGATATCGGACTCAGCCTCAAGGTCGTCGCGGAGGGCAATAAGCAAAACCGCGTCATTTACGCTTCAGACGTGCTGGCCATGACCGAAGGTGTGCAGACCTTCAAGGCCCTGCTTCGCCAGCGTTACCGCTGGAAACTCGGCAGCCTGCAGAACCTCATCAAGCACCGCAGCCTGGTCTGGAGCCGAGATAAAAGCTATAGCCGCCTGCTGACGTTCTACCGTCTGCCGATGGCCTTTTTCGGCGAACTGATGCTCTTACTGGAGCCGCTGGCCATAGTTTATGTCGTCTATGTCTGCTGGATGCTGGCCAGCCCGTCTATGATAGTCGGCGCCTACATGACCATCACCTTATATTTATTGCTCAACCTCTGGCCGGACGAACACATGAACCTAACCAAAAAGATCCGCATGAGCCTGCTCACACCCATCATGTACTTCGTTTTCTATCTCATGAATATCGTCCAGCTGGTAGCCATCATCCGCTGCCTGATAAACCACCGGCAAGCGCTTGGCCGCACCCACGTCAGCAGCAGCTGGATTTCGCCCGAGCGCGCCGGTCAGCAGCAAGTCCAGTTCTCTTAGATTAAGGGTTGTTCTCTCTGAACCACTCCAGATAATATTGCAGCTCGGCGATCGAGGCCTGGATATCGTCGAACGCACGGTGCACTTCTTTTTTCTCGAACTGCACGCCGTACGCGCCCTGCATGAACACTTTCCAGGCCGAAACATCCAGCATGCGGTAATGCAGCTTCAGGTCGAGCTGTGGCCACCACTGCTGAATAAATTTGCGGTCGTTATGGATGCTGTTACCCGCCAGCACCGCCGGCTCCGAATCGAAATGTTGTTCGACCAGCTCGATCAGCTCCCGCTCAACATCTCCGCTCGGCTTACCTTGGTCCATCTTGCGCACAAACTCGTCGCGGTTCTCAGGATAATCCTTCCACCAGATATTTTTCTGCATACGTTCGACGACCGTGTTCTTATCCTGCTTGACAATCGCTTCATAACTGGCCAGCGTCTTGAACTTAAAGTCGGTTATCTCGGCCGCCACCTCCAGGATGACGTCCTTCGTCGGATCCAGCCCGGTCATCTCCAAATCCACCCACAACAGCTTGGTCGGCGCGGCATGCTTGTCTATCATCAACGGTAATTATACCGTAAAGCGATCTATTCACCACTGCGAGCTGGAGCCAAGGCACCGTGCAACCACTGCAGCGATTCCAGGGTCGTAGCTAGCGCGCCGGCCGGGCCGTAGGGGTTAGCCGCAGCTTCCGGATCCAGCGTACCATTTTCTTCCAGCACACCGGCAGCGCCGATGATCATGGTCGGTTCCGGCACCACTATGGCGTGCATCTGCGCCAGCGCTACCCTGTAATCAGCCATGGCGTAGGCGCCGCCGACCGAGCCGTGCGTGACTAGCGCCACCGGTTTCTTAGCCAGCTCAAACGCCACGTAGTCCAATGCGTTCTTCATCGGACCCGGTATGGACCGATTATATTCTGGGCTGGCAATGATGACCGCATCGACGTCATCCAGCTTATCAAGCCACTTCTTAACTACACCTTCGGGTTTACGGTCCGGGTTGAACTGCGGTGACGCGGCTTCGTCGAACAACGGCAACGGATAATCTTTGAGGTCGACTATCTCAACCTCGGCGCCTTCCAATTTGGCGGCTTCATCGGCTGCCCATTTGGCAACCCGCTCGGTAGCCCGGCCCGGCCGGATAGAGCCGAGGATTACGGCGATCTTCATGTTTTGTACTCCTTATGGTATACTTTTTATAGTATTAACGTAACCCAGTATAGTCCCATTACTATACTTTGTAAAGTATGAAATCTACCTCTGTTACCACACCTCTTGAACCGAAAACCGGTTGTATCGCGGCGGCTATGGAAATCGTCGGCAATAAATGGACCGCGCTTATCCTGCGCGACCTGTTCAGCGGGCCGAAGCGCTTCTGCGAGCTGGAAAAATCCGTCGGCAATATCAACCCCCGTACCCTGTCGCAACGCTTAGACGATCTCGAGAGCCACGGTATCATAAACAAGCAAAGTTTTGCCGAGATGCCGCCGCGTACCGAATACAGCCTGACCGCCAAAGGCCGTGACCTCCAGCCCATCCTGCGCCAGATGGCCGCCTGGGGCACAAAATATTACCGCCGCGAGTGCTAGACTATTTCTTCTCTTTGAAATCCAATGCCGTCGAATTGATACAGAAACGCATGCCGGTCGGCTGCTCCGGTGCGTCATTGAAGACGTGGCCCAGATGGCTGCCGCAATTGGCGCACATCACTTCGACGCGGCGCATGCCGTGGCTATCATCTTCAGCCAGTTTGACCGCTCCCGTATTAGCTACGTCATAAAAACTGGGCCAGCCGCTGCCGCTGTCGAATTTGGTGTCGCTCTTGAAGACCACTTGGCCGCAGGCCGCGCAAGTATAATCGCCAGTCTTGTCATTATGCAGCAGCTTGCCGCTGAAGGGCGCTTCGGTTCCCTTTTCGCGCAGCACGCGGTACTGTTCAGGGGTCAGCTTGTCTTTCCACTCGTCGGCCATTACTTACGATTATACGCCACCGGGATTATTTTTTCGGTTTGTTGAGCTTATCGAGTTTGAAAATCTTGATAACCGCGTAGATGACTATAAGCACGACCAGGAATGTGATCAGGCCGTATATGAAGCCGCCCCAGTTGAAGTTGGCTGCCCTGTCATGCCAGTGGAGCGTGAAAGTACGGTTAGACAACGCCTCACCGAACATCAGCTGGGTAAAGGGGTCGACGAAACCGCCGACCAGCAGTTTGACCAGTCCCTGGACCTGGGTGGCGACCACGAAACCGATAGCCAGCGTCACCACCGTATATTCACGCAAGAAATCGGCGAAGCCGCCGACCGGATTTACCTCTGGTTTCGGTTTGGGCTTGCGAGCGCTTTTAGGCGGCTGCATACGGATCGGCGAACCGGAAGTTACCGCGGCCGTAGTAGAATGTTTCGTTTTACGTTTTCGTTCTGCCATTACCCTGTGATTATATCACATTTTTTCTGGTGATGCAATACCCAGCAGTGTTAGGCCGGCTTTCAGCGTATCGGCGTAATGGCTGACTAGCGCCAGCCGCAGCTCCTCACGCGGGTCACCGACCACCCTGTTATTCTCGTAAAAACGATTGAAAGTCTGCGCCAATTCGTACAGGTAAGTACAGACGTGGTGCGGCATCAGCTCGGCCGCTGCCCTATCCGCCACCTCTGGATATTCACCCATTTTACGCACCAGTGTACGTTCACCAGCCTCAAGGGCTGGTTGTTCTGGTAACTTCCGTGATTCCTGGCCGGCCTTGCGCAGAACGGACCTGGCTCTGGCATGGGCATATTGCAGGTACGGGCCGCTGTTGCCTTCCAGGCTCACCGACTCCTCGGGATCATAGATGATATCGCCGCCGGTGCGAATCTTTAGAAAAGCGTATTTTACCGCTCCGAGAGAAGTTTCCTCGCTAGCTTGCTCACTCCCGGTGATCGCTTTGTTGGCGTCGGCGGCGGCTTGCAGCACGTCCGCGGCGCCCAGGAAATTGCCCTTACGGCTGCTCATCTTGGTGCCGCCGGCCAGCTTGACGATGCCGTGGGTCAAGTGGCGGGTGCGCTCCGGCAACTCCGGCTGGAACTGCTCTATGCTCTTAAGCACCACTTTCATGTATTCAATGATGTCGTTGCCGGTGATAACTACCGAGAGGTCGAACTTGTAGTCCTGCCACTTCTTGATGATCAGGCCCACATCTTTGGTCTCGTAGGTGGGTAGGCCCCCAGAATTTATGAATACGCGGGTGTGTAAGCCGTAATCCTCACCCCTGAAAATAATGGCGCCGTCGCTTTCCTGGTAAACGTCGCCGACGTGTTCGCGCACCGCTTGCAGCCCTACCGGCGCGGTCTGGCTTTCAGGATAGTATTTTTCAAATTTGCTACCGATCCGGGCGTAGAATTCGTCAAAATAGTCATAGCTCCACTGGCGGCAGGTCCAATAGATCCGTGCGAAAGCCGACTCGCGGTCGCCGCTGTCGTGCAAGCCGTACACGTGTTTATTGATCTCTGCGATCTCTGCCTTGGCCGCGGGGTCTTCTTCGTATGCGCGGTTGCCTTCGACATAGCGGCCGCTCAGCCAGGCCGCCCGCTGGTCCTTGGGAATTTCATCCAGTTTTTCAGGGTCTTCACCGCCCAACGTCTGGATTATCGCCCACATGTTTTTAGCGACGTGCAGGCCGACATCGCCGCCGAAATTCACCCGGTGGACGGTAGCGCCAGCCTGTTCCAACAGGTTAGCGATGGCATCACCGACCACGCTGGTATAAAGATGACCGGCGTGCAGTACTTTGAACGGGTTAGGGTCAGAGTACTCGGCCACCGCGGTCTGGCCGGCCAGTGGCCTAGAGGGATCGGTGGCCAGCGCTTCTATTAGTGCCCCGTCGCTCAGTTTCAGGTTCAAAAAGCCCGGACCGGCGACACTTGCCTCGCTCACCTGGCCGACCAGCTTCTCTTTGGCTTTCTCGGCCAACGCCTCGGCGATCTCGCGCGGCGGTTTGCCAGCCTCTTTGGCCAGCTGGAGCGCTACGTTGGTGGCGTAGTCGCCGAATTGCTCTTCCGGACGTGTCAGCTCAACCGTCGCCGTGACATTGAACAATTCTTTGACGCACCCGGCCAGCGCCGTTTCTAACTCACGTTTCATCACCAGTATTATAACAGAGGTTATTCGCGGGGTTGCTCGAGCGCCTGTTCGGCGTCAACACGGCCGGCGTAGCGCAGCAGCCTGGCGCCGCGCCACAACAAACCGTACATGCTGATCAGCAGTATGAAGAACGAGATGACGATCACGAACATGCTTGGATAAGACGCCGGGTGCAAGACACGGTCGGATATATCGAACAGCAGTCCGCCGGGGTTGGTCAGGACATCCCAGCTGTTCCAGCGCAGGTCGCGACCCATATAAACCGCTATGCTGCTCAGCAGCAGCGTGAGCGCTATCAGATACGCGGCTGTCATCCGGTGAAAGCGGCGTCGCAACTGCAGATGTATCAGGTAAAGGCTGCTGAAGCCCAGCGTCACACCGGTATAGATGAAAGATGTCATCATAACGGTGTCATAGATAAGGTCGACACGCTGGACATCCTGCAGATGGATGAAATCGCTGATCATATAAAAACTGTTCGGCAGAAAGACCAGCCATAGTACGCTCAAGCCCATAGCTTCCCAGCTGGACCATAGTTTGCGACGCAAAACACTGACCAGACGGACCGCGAACGCGACCGGCACCCAGGCCAGAAACAGGTTCCACAACAGATAATCAAATTCCAGGCTGTGGTTCCGCCAAGCGCCATAGGCGAACAAACCGGCACTGACCAGCGTCGAAAATCCCAGGGCCAGGATATATTGGTTACGAGGGCTTGTCCTCCTAGCCATACCGCTTATTATAGCCCAGCGGGATCAGTATTTACTGAGTATCGCCTGCTGGTCCTGGTTCAGCCGGTATTGGTCGTTCTTGACCGATTTACGGCCGGTCGCGATATCATCGGAGTTATTGGCCACGTATTGATAAGTCCGGTTCAGGTTATTGACCTGACCAAGGACGATGTTGGTCGTAAAAAACATCATTCCAAGATACGATCCGACCAGGAAAACCAGCGCCAAAAACAACTTCATGTATGGTTTATAACAGTCTTTTGACGCAGACGCAAGCATAGGCTTTTACATTTTTAGTTAGCGGCGTTCGGTTTCGCGCTGCTGCGGAGTTTCGTGAGGCCGTGCGTAATCGTCCTCCAGCCGCCAAGTAGTACCAAGTTCAGGGGTAGACACTTCTACCACATCGCAGTCCGTGATACCCACCAGGCGGTGCCGCTGGCCCAACTTCGTGCTGTAACCGCGTCCCTTTTCCAGTTCGGTCTCGATCAGCTGGCCGTCGCTGTTTTCCCAGATAACCGCCGCCCGGCCACTTATAAGCAGCCAGCTCTCCTGCTTCTCGTCATGCAACTGCAGGCTGAGCCTAGCACCCTCGTCGATATGGATTATCTTGCCCATGTAAGGCGCGCTTTCCGGCACCCAGTGCAGCTCATAGCCCCACGGCTTTTCAATGCGCCGAGCGTAAGAGCTGTTATCAAAATCGCCTCTGTCAAATACCGGTGGTTCAGACTCAGCCACGCTATTCGTCCAGGCTTTTCTTGAACTTCTCAATCAAATCTACCGGCGCGGGATTTATGTTGTTCAAAAGCGCGGTGTAAATGGTTACGAAATCGCCGAAAGCGATCGTCCACAGCAACTGCTCTAGCAATGTTTCGCCTTCAGCCTCTACGATGAGCGGCGCCGGGCGCTTACCGGATAAGAGCCGGGCACTAACTTCGAAGCGTTTCTGGATCCGCGGATGCTCCAGGTTGCTGCGCAAATCTATAACGGCATAGGGCTTCTCGACAGGCTGCTGGGTCCAACCCATGAACTCGTTATGGTTGAACTCCGGGTACGCATTCCACCAGGCCACCTGCTTGGCGTTCTCGTTGAAGCTGATCTTCCATTTGTAAGCGGCCGGTGCCAGTTTGGGACCGGCGTATATAACAGCTGACTTGCCGATGACTTCCAGCGCCATTTTCTTGGCAGGATTATTATCCGTCGGCACGACGGCCGTCCACTTCTTAACTGATTCCTGCAGGAACTCCGCGGTCTCGGCCAGCTGGCCAGCAATGCCTTCCGTCGGTAGCACGCCGCCCTGCTCCAAGATGGTTACCAGCGCTTTCAAGTTATAGAGCACAGCATAGCGCGGCTGCTCAGCCTTCGGCAAAATGGCCAGCGGATATCCCTTGGAGCGGGCCAGCTCAGCTAATTTGCCGCCACCGGCGATACACACGACCGTCGCGCCCCTTTCGGCCGCTTGCCCTACCGCACTCAGGGTTTCCTCGGTGTTACCAGAGTAACTGGCCGCTATGAACAGCGTCTTCACGCCGACGAAATCCGGTATGTCATAGTTCCGACACACTTCGAACGGCACATTCAACCGCGGCCACGACCCTACGAACAAGGCCACCAGCGACGATCCGCCCATGCCGCCGTAAACCACGTTCTCATAGCCGCCGCTTTTCCACTCTTCGCCATCATTTTCCAGCTCAAAGGTGTGCCGCAATTGCCCGGCTTGTCGCTCCGCTATTCCCAAAGTGTCCTGAGGGTCGCGCTCATGAATCAATTTCAGGTCGTCCAACATATCTTTGGCAAACTCCTTGTGCTTTTAGCGGTTGGTTGTATATAGTATAGCGTAAGCAAACGTACTTAGGGGGAGGGCTATGTTCGGTCACGACGATCACCACGACGAAAACGATAAACCGCATGAAGAGCACCAGCATGACGATAGCTGGCAACATCCCGGACCTCCGCCATCAGATGATGATTTAAGCAATGACAACCCTTCCGCCGCCTCGGACTCCAGCAGCCCAGCCGCTCCGGATGACCACGCTGATGATGCCGGCCCTGAACCACACACCGACCAGGCGGCCGCAGATTTTTCACTCAGCCAGCACAGCACTGATTACGAAGATACCGGCACGGATAGCTCCGACGACTCTTCCGGCAAAGGTAGCATCGGTGGCGCCGATAACGAGCTGATCGACCTCAAGCAAGAGGCTTTGACCAAGCTTTCGCCGTTGATCGGTCACCTGGATCAGACGCCGGATGAAAAATTCCGCACCCTAATGATGATGATCCAAGCCAGCGACGACCAGCGTCTTGTCCGCCAGGCCTACGAAACCGCTCTCAACATAAACGACGAAAAAGAACGCGCCCAAGCCCTGCTGGATATCGTGAACGAGATCAATTACTTCACCCACAATCCGGCTTCCGGCTCTAACGACTAAGCCCTCTGGCTTGGTCTCCCCCTGCGTCTAACCTGTCAGGCTGCGCAGATAGCGCTCTATATCTTCTGACATTTCTTCGGCCGACTGGTATCTGTCCCCCGGATTTTCCTGGGTAGCTTTTTCGATGATAAGCCTTAGCTGGCCCGGAGCTTGCCGCCCTTCCGGCCAGAAGTTGATATCCTGGCACATCCGCTGCCGCATAACCTCATCCGTCTTACCCTGGAAGGGCAAATGCCCGTAAACCAGCCTGTACAGAGTTACTCCCATCGCATATAGGTCACTCAGCTCGCTGGCTTCCCTGCCCGCTAATTGTTCCGGTGAAATGTGGGTGGCCGTGCCTACTATCCTGCCGTCGCCCGTGACAGCCGCATCCTCCGGCACGTCGCCGACTTCCGGATCTTGCCGCGCCCGCCGCTGTTGGCTGTCTAGGGCTAGCTCAAAATCGTTCAAAGCGACCCAGCCGCTCCAGCGCATACTCATATTAGTTCCCTTGACGTCACGATGCACCATGCCTTTTTCATGTACATATCGCAAAGCTTCCAACGCTGACAGGCATATTTCCGCCGCCATCGGATGGTTGGGATTATCCTTAAGCCACTCATACGGCTCCAGTCCGCCAGGCATCCGGCGCGTTACCAGGTAAGGATAATAGCTGGATGGATCGGCCTCGACGACCCGCGCGATCTGCGGATGGTCCAAGCTTTCCAGATGGTTGGCTTCGTTATAAACCCTCTGAGGCACATGCCCCGAAGCGTCATGATCCTTTGCTTTCATAAATACCGGCTCACCGGTGGACCGTTCATAGCCGAACGCCACGAAGATAGCCGCCCCGTATTTGCCCGGCTCAATAACTTCGGTAACTTCATAACGTTCGCCTAGGATAAGTTCGGGGTTAGCGTGTTGAAGCATGTTTGTTTTACCTTGTTTGACTTACGCTAATATTATACTCCTAAAAGTAAAGCCCCGGCAGGCAACCAGGGCTCAGCCACCATAGGTAGCCAGAACTAGAAGACTACATCATGCCCATACCGCCGGGCATGCCACCGCCGCCGGCCGGAGCTTCCGGCTCTTTCTCCGGAACTTCGACCACCAATGCACCCATGGTCATTGAAGTGCCCGCGATAGACACGGCATTCTGGATAGCCTCTTTGGTCACCCGGGTCGGATCAACAACGCCGGCAGCCTTTAGATCAACCAGCTTGGTCGGCTGATTCACGTTCACGCCCTGTCCAGCTTTGGCCTTCTTGACCTGCGGTAGCCACTCATCCGGATTCAAGCCGGCATTCTTGAGCAGTACGCGGAAAGGCTTTTCAAGCGCCTTGACGAGTAGCTGCTGTCCGGCAGCAACCGAATCATCGTCACTAGCGCCGGAAACCGCACTGGTCAGATTGATCAACGTCACACCGCCGCCAGGCACTACGCCTTCGCTCAAAGCTGCCTTCACAGCGTGTACGGCGTCGTCCACGCGGAATTTCTTTTCCTCTATCTCGGTCTCAGTCGCACCGCCGACCTTGATGACAGCCACCTTACCGCTAAGGGCAGCCTGGCGCTTTTCAAGCTCTTCTTTGTCGTACTCGCTCGAAGCAGCGTCAGCCTGGGCGGCAATCTGCTTGATCCGGGCAGAAACTTCGCTTACCGAGCCACCGCCTTCGATGATAGTCGTCTCATCCTTAGTAACGATGACTTTGCGGGCTGAGCCGACAACATTCAGATCGGCGGTCTCAAAACTATGTCCTAAGTCTTCACTTATTACTTCGCCGCCCGTCAGGATAGCGATATCATTCAAGATGTCTTTGCGGCGGTCGCCGAACGATGGCGCCTTCACGGCCACGGTGTTAAATACGCCCTTCAAGCGATTCAAAATCAATGTGCCAAGTGCTTCGCCTTCCAGGTCCTCGGCAATTATCACCAGATCCTTCTTGCCGGCTTGCGCCAGCTTTTCCAGTAGCGGCAGGAATTCCTGCACGCTTGAAATCTTCTTGTCAGTGATCACGATAGCCGGCTTGTCATAGACCGCTTCCATCCGGGCCGTATCGGTAACCATGTACGGGCTGACGAAGCCGCGGTCGAACGTGAACCCTTCGACAACTTCACTTTCCAGCTGCAAACCCTGGCCTTCTTCAACGGTCACGACGCCGTCTTTACCCACTTTGTCAATCACGTCGGCGATCAGGGAACCGATCTCGGCATCACCAGCTGAAATCGTAGCCACCTCGGCCACCCGGGACTTCTTGCCAGCGATATTCTCGCTCATACCGCCAAGCGCCTTGATCACATCCTGGGCAGCGGATTCCAGTCCTTTGCGCAGCAGCATGGGGTTATGGCCGGCAGCGATCAACTTATTAGCCTCATTCAAGATATGGTAAGTCAGCACTGTGACGGTAGTGGTACCATCCCCAGCAACATCGTTCATCTTAGAAGCAGCTTGTTTAATAAGTTCCGCGCCCACTTTCTGGCCCAATGTCTCGTCATCGACATCAGCCAGCTCGACACCCTTGGCCACGGTCACTCCATCATGCGTTACGGTCGGTCCCCCGAACCCTTTGCTGATAACCACATTGCGTCCCTTCGGTCCCATAGTAGTCTTGACTGCGTTATATAAGATTTCGGCGCCAGCCAGCACGCGCTGGCGAGCGTCCGCGTCATAAAATACTTTCTTCGCCATTTTCCCAAACTCCTCCTATTTAACCGTCGCTAAAACGTCTTTTTCTTCTACTAAAATGTATTCCTCACTACCTACTTTAACTTCGGTCGTGCTGAAACTCTTATATACGATCCGGTCGCCATTTTTGATCTGCTTGGCGGCCGGCCCTACAGCCACGACCTTGGCGGTCTTCGGTTTCTCGGCAGCTTTCTCGGGCAGATATATCCCGCTTGCCGTCTTAGTTTCCGCTTCTTCAGCCACGGCTACCACGTAGTCGCCCAATGGTTGCAAAGGTGTACTCATGTCTTAACCTCCGTTTAATACATTTTGCAGTTGTCGCCTCGCAATGAACACCTGCTTCTGGCACTCATGATACTAGAGTGCTAATTTAGCTGTCAAGCGTACTTAATCAAAAATTAACAATTTGTGCTTGATATTTGACACATAATCTGGTATATTATGTAAATTCCTGTTCCCTACCTAAGAGGTGACAAGTACATGTCAGTGAAATCGCTGGAGAAGCACACGGTCGATGGCATCACCGTGCGTGTGAAGCGTCTCGGAGATCATCGGATCGAATTGATTTCATCCGATAAGAAAAAAGGTTTCCAAGAATCGCTTTTCGACGCAGTATGCGCGGTCAGATTCACCACTGAAACTGAGCGCACCAACCGGGGAAACATCGCCTGTCGTCTGCTTCCGACGGCCAGGACGTCTTTCAACAAGCTCGTTGAAAGCATCGTCAAACTGTTCGTCAGCTGCCTCAAGAGCTATGAAAGCATGGCAACCGAGTCAACGGACGAGCAGACCGACAGCCCGCCGCCCTCCAGACAGCGCAGCCGCCGGTACCAGAAGAGGCACAAGCAGAAGTACCGCAACAAAGCGCCGCAGCATGCCCCTCTCCCCTCCACGACCTGAGCAGTAGCAGTAGGAAGTACAAGGGTTACTTGAGGTAGTTCGCCCTCAGAGGAAACACGGAATGCCGGATGGTGCGTCAGTAGTCGCGATCGTCCAGATCGTAACCACGCATCATCCGGCCATCCGGGTTTAGTGACAGATTGAACGGCCGAGACCAACATCTCACCCCGCCACCAATCAAACGACTCACTAAACCCGGAACACACTTATCCTTTCTTTGCTACAATTCTTATTAAATGAACTTGTCTCAAACAAAGACTTTCAACATGCACGTCCTGATGTCAGGTGCCGAGTATTTTGATGACGGCGACGCCATAAATGACCTTATGGACTCCGGCGTGCCGGTCGACCTCCAACAAGCCGTAAGCGAGCATGGACGGATCAAACAAGCCCTGGAAAGCGCCGGCATAAAGGTCGAGCAGGTGGCCGCCCCGCCGAACTGTCAGGACGGCGTGTACACCGCCAACTGGGCCCTTGTCAGGAACGGCAAAGCCGTGATGTCTCGGCTGCCCAACACCCGACGGCCCGAGCAGCCATACGCCCTGCAAGTAATAAAAAACCTCGGCATAGAGTCGCTCCAGCTTCCGAATGAGGTCGCCCGCTTCAGCGGCCAGGGCGACGCCTTGCTCTGCGGTGACATCCTGTTCACGCAATCACCCTACAGGACCACGCCAGAGGCCCACAAGCACGTCAAAGAAATGCTTAGCATCGGCGAAGTACTAGCGCTAAGCACCAAGCCCGCCCGCTGGTTGGGCTTCGGCCCCGCTAAGAAAAACAAGATTACCGGCCTGCCTGACAGTCCGACTTACGATCTAGACCTGGCCTTAGCCATAATCAAACCCCCGTTCGAAGGCCGAAAAGGCCTGATCGCCTATTGTCCCGACGTTTTTAAAGGCCCCAGCCGCCGCCTGCTGCGCAACTACCAGTCCGTTGACAAAATAGAAGTATCGCGCCACGAAACTCTCACAGCCTACGCACTCAACCTGGTTTCCACCGGTGAAACGGTCATCATGAACAGCGGCGCCCCCATCTTCCAGGCAGCTCTAGAAAGTCACGGCCTAAAAACCATCACCCTGGATTTGCCGGAACTCAAAAAAGGCGGCGGCTCCATCCGCTGCAGCACCCTTACCCTGGATAATTAGCGCTTCCCGAGCCGTTTCCTGAGCGCCGCCCGAGCCGCCTCGGTATCGTTATATGGCCGCTTGATCGTGTCCGTATCTTCGTTATAAACATGCCCGGTCGTCGGCTTGAATCCCGGTTTGTTAGTTATAATCACCGTTTCTTCGCCCTTACCCAAGATCAGCACCAAGTCATCTTTACGAGCCAGGTCTATCGCCTTCTGCACCGCTTCTTCGCGCTTATGAACAAAAAACATGTCCTTGCCTTCCTGCTTGCCGGCCTTCTCCGCGCCCGCGGCAATTTCACGAATGATCTGCATGCCATCCTGGTCGCGGTCATCCTCTTCGGTCAAAATCACGATATCCGAATTTTTGCCGGCCAGCTCTCCCTGAATCGGTCGCTTCAGCGTGTCCCTGCGCCCGGCAGAGCCGAACACGGTTATTATGCGGCCTTTGGCCGTCGGCTTGACCGCGGCATAAACCTGCTCGAAAGCATCCGGCGTCGGCGCATAATCCACGATCACGCCGAAATCCTGCCCCTCATCGACATTGTTCATCCGCCCCTCGACACCTCTCAAGCTGGCAATACTATCCTCTATCTGCCGCTTGCCCATACCCACGGCCCGCGCCACACCGATCGCCGCCAAGCAGTTATAAACGTTGAAAGCACCTGGCAAATTGGCCTTGATTTTATAAGTTTCGTCGCCTATCGTTGCCGTGAACCGGCTCAACGTCGGCGCCAGTTCCACATTCTTAGCCCGCAGATCACCCTTCTTCAGCCCATAACGTACCGGGTTCCTGATAGCCTGGGCGAACATCTCGCCGCTCGGATCATCCACGTTACTCACGCCGATCCGCTGCCCACGCCGGTTGCGGTCGCACTGCTTGAACAGCATCAGCTTGGCCTTCCGGTAATTTTCGAAGCTGCCGTGATAATCCACATTATCGTGGCTCAGATTAGTAAATGCCACTATGTTGTATGGCACGCCCCAGACCCGGTGCTGTGCCAGCGCATGACTGGTCGTCTCCAGCACCAGCCATTCCACATCGTTGCCGCGGATTCTTTTGATCGCTTGCAGCAGTTTCAGCGAACCCAGTGACGTCATCCGAGACGTATTATGTTGAGCGCCACGGCCATCACCGTAATCAATCGCCACGGTGGTCATCATGGCCACTTTATAACCGTTTTCGCGGAGCATATGCGTGATAAGCGTGCAAACCGTCGTCTTACCGGCGGTACCAGTAACGCCGATCACCTTCAGGTTGCGCGCCGGAAACCCGTAAACCACATTCTCAAGCACCGCCTCCACCAGATGACCATACGGCTCGACCACCCTGAACAGGCCGACCGGTATCAGCTTTTTGACGACACGCCTGAAACTCATGTCCTTCAGTATACGTCAATCCCAAGGCCCGGAGCTAAACTTCGCGCTCTTCAGTCGCCTCTTCTTCGCCAGCATCCGGCTCCTCAACAGGCTCTTCAGCCGGTTCTTCTGAGCGATTCTTGCGATTCTGCCGCTTTTCTTTAAGCTTGCGTGCCTTGTCCATAGCTTTCTTTAGGCCCTTCAGCGCCACGCCGCGGTACTGCTTAGATTGGGTCTCCTTACGAAAGTCTTCGACCGCCTCTGAAATATACGCAGCAGGATAGTACTCTATTCCGTCCACCCTATCCCAATGTTCTTCGTGTATGTGGTGCGTCAATATCATGCGCCCATGTATATACTTTTTATATTTTTCGAGGTTCTCAAGATCGCGAGGATCTTCGTCAAGAGTCACGAAGTGGCTGTAGTCCATTATGGTAACCAGGTCGCCCCTGTCTTCGGCGTCGCCTGTCATGTCCAGGACTTTTTGAGGATCGTTCTCGCTCACGACCGCGTCCATAACGTCTTCTTCGCTTTCTGACGGAACCCACTCAGTGACCCTGACCTTGTCAATCAGCGTGCGGGCCTGGGTAGGGTTCAAGCGGACGCTGCTGCCTTTGATGAAGTAGCCCATACCGCTGACGCCATCAACCTCAGGATCCAGATGACGGAATTCAATGTTATCGGCCAGCGCTACCATCTCGTCAAAGCCTTTGGTCGAGGGCACGAAACGGCTGTCACTGAGCAATTTGCTCCAATTTTGCAGCCTTTCGTTGAACAGCTTTATCCGTTCTTCTGGGGTAATTATATTGGCCTCTCCTGATTGGGGAGCAGGGTCAAGTTGCGGCTCCGTAGGCAACGGCTCCGTCGGAGGCTCTATGGGGTCCGGATCGAGTCCTACTTTTGGCTCGGGGGCTGGCTCTGTAGGATCTGGATGAGGCTCTACTTTCGGCTCCGGTTCTACGGGCTCCGGATTGATATTCGCTTTACCGGATTCATTCGAAACAGTAGATTTTGACTTGGATCCCGGTCGTTCGGCAATTATAAAAGGTTTTCCACCCAGAGTGGTCTCCTTATAGCTAATGCCTCGGACCTTTTCAGGTCCCTGAGATTCAGGCTCCTGATCATAATCAACATGCGGATGTTGGTCATATACGTGGTTTGCCCGCGAGTCAGCAACAAGCAGGCCGCTTGGTAACTCACGGATGGTATGGTTATTCTGGACCGATTCTGGTAATTGTTCGCTCATATGGTTTCCGGTTGAATTTTTTATTTTTTATATTGAACTGGCGTTATTGTAGCAAATAACTGCGTGTTTGTCAATATTATGTGGTTTATGGCAAGCGGAGCTTGGTGCCGGCCGTGATATGTTCGGCGCTGTCATCGCCGAACCTATAGACATAAGGATTGGCCGAGGCCATCCTCTGGTCGTATGCGCTTATCTGGGCAGTGCTTGGGTGTGGAATCCCCTGTTCACGCAAGTGTTGCTCGGAAATCGTCCAGGGGTTTTGGCCGCTGTGGAGCGTGACTACATGGTGGGAAGCCGCGGCGGGGTTGGGCGCTTGGTTAAGTGATGCTGTGTCGATGCGCGGTTTCAGAGAGACGGCTTCGGCCGCGTGGCCGTGAGACGAGCCAGACGAAACGCCCTTTGATTCTAGATAAGCAGCTGTCGTTACGGCCAAGAGACCTGCTACGGCCCCTGTTATCCGGCGGCGGCGCTTGCCAAATTCGGCGTCACCGTAATAATCTTTGAGTTCTTCGGTCTTGACCTGGGCCGTCGTAAAGGCCGTGATGGAGGCGTCGCGCAGGGCTTCGCCGGCCTTATCCATGAACCGCTTGGCGCGCTGGCGCCAGCTTACGCGCTCGGCAGTTTTGGCCAGCGGCTGCACAGGCCTCTGCATTTCAATCTCGTAATCATAAATCGGTGATTCGTCGGCCTCTTTGAAAGCCCTGGCCTCTTCTGCCTTGAAAGCGGCCGTCATAGTCAACCAATCCGGCTTGGCCGGTTCGCGAAAAGATTCGTCCACCACGCGCAAATCGGCGCGAGCCTGTTCGCGTCCATCTGTTTCACCGGGGAAACCCGGCCATTCGGCAGGGTATACCGTCTCTTTGAAAGTCTCCATATCCGGCATATTTTATCTAATTTATGGCTTTTTGTCAATGGATGGAACTGTCTGGTGTACACTATTGTCTAGTGAAAGTCCTGGGAATCGAGACTAGTTGCGATGAGACGGCCGCGGCCGTGGTAGAAGACGGCGAGACGCTGCTCAGCAACGTCGTTGCCAGCAGCATGGACCTGCACGCCAAATATGGAGGCGTGGTGCCGGAAATCGCCGCGCGCAGCCATATCGAGGTCATTTTGCCGGTGGTACATGAAGCACTGGAACAGGCCGACTGCGGCTGGGACGAGATCGACGCTATCGCCGTGACTTACGGCGCTGGCCTGAGCGGCAGCCTGTTGATAGGAGTGATGACCGCCCGCACCATGGCGATTACCCGCCAGAAGCCCCTTTACGGCATTAACCATGTGGAAGCCCACGTCTACGCTAACTTTCTGACCAAGACTTCCCTGCCCGGCTATTCCATGCCAGCGCAGGCGTCCCAGTTCCCTTGCCTGGCTATCATCGTGTCCGGTGGCCATACCCAGCTGGCACTGTTCCGAGACCACTTTGACTACACGTTGCTGGGGCAAACCCAAGATGACGCCGTTGGTGAAGCCTTTGACAAGGTGGCCAAAATGCTCGGCCTGCCCTATCCTGGCGGCCCATCGGTGGCCAAGGCAGCGGAAAAAGGTGATGCCCGGCACTATAAGTTGCCGAAAGCCCAGATGGGTAAGTATGATTTCAGTTACAGCGGGCTTAAAACGGCCGTTCTAAGGCTCGCTCAGCAAGAGATAGGCGAATCATACGACTTCCCCTCTACTAAGCTGCCAGAGCGGCTCTCCGAGGCTCAGAAGGCCGATATCGCGGCAAGTTTTCAGCGTGCAGCAATCGAAGTTATCGTGGATAAGGCGCGTTTGGCATATGAGGAGTTCCGGCCAAAAAGCGTGGTCATAGCCGGCGGGGTGGCCGCCAGCCAGGAGTTGCGCCGGCAATTGACAGAGGTGATTCCCCTGCCCCTGGATTATCCTGATTTTAAGTTGTGCACCGATAACGGCGCCATGGTGGCCGCCTTGGGCTGCTTCAAGGTTCTCAGGGGCCACCCTGAAGCTGACCCCTATTCCCTGATGATCGACCCCAACCTGTCCATGTAGATTTCATTAAGTTTTCATTAAAAGTTAATGAAATTTTCACATGAAAGATTAAATTTTTCTTAAATTTTCATTAAATTTTACAGAGGTGATATGATGGGAAGCATATGAAGCTGTCCAAAACCTACCAGCCGGATGACTACGAAAATGATATCTACCTCTTATGGGAAAAGACCGGTGCCTTCCAGCCGCGCGGCAAAGGGAAAAGCTATAGCATAGTCGTACCGCCACCGAACGCCAACGGCAACCTCCATCTGGGGCATGGATTGACCTTGGCACTGCAAGATATCCTTATCCGTTACCATCGCCAGAAGGGTTATAACGCCCTGTTCGTGCCGGGCGCCGACCATGCCGGTTTCGAGACCCACGTGGTGTTTGAAAAAGAACTGGAGAGAAAAGGGAAGAGTCGCTTTGATTATAGCCGCGAGGAGCTCTATGAACTGATCTGGGATTTCGTGCAGCTGAACCGCGATAACTTCGAAAAACAGATAAGGCAGTTGGGTGCCAGCGTGGACTGGGAACATTATACGTTCACGCTCGACGAAAAGGTTATCCGCCAAGCTTACGCGACCTTTAAAAAAATGTGGGACGAGAGGTTGGTTTACAGAGGTGAGCGTCTGGTCAATTTCTGTACTTTCCACGGTACGGCCTTCGCCGATATAGAGGTCGTGCATAAGGAAGAAGATGGACATTTGTGGAGTATCCGCTATCCGTTGGTCGATGGCAGCGGGGACGTGGTGGTGGCCACCACCCGGCCGGAAACTATGCTGGGCGACACCGCCGTGGCCGTCAATCCGAAGGATAAGCGTTACGCCGGACTGGTAGGCAAGACCGTGAAACTACCCCTGACGAACAGGGAAATCCCGGTTATCGCCGACGACTTCGTGGACATGGAGTTCGGCACCGGCGCAGTCAAGGTGACACCGGCACATGACCCTAATGACTTCGAGATCGGGCTGCGCCACGACCTGCCATCCGTATCTGTTATCAGCCACGAGGGTAAGTTGGTCGACGTGCCGGAGCGCTATCGGGATCTGAGCGTGAACGAAGGGCGGAAAAAGGTGGTCAAGGACCTGGAAGAGCAGGGGTTATTAGTCAAAACGGAGAACCATAGGCACAGCGTGGGCCACTGCTATAAGTGCGATACCGTTATCCAGCCGCTGCTGCGGGAACAGTGGTTCGTAAGCGTCAAGCCGCTGGCCAAGGCGGCTATCAAGGCGCTGGAAGAGGGGAAGATCAGGTTCCATCCGGCAAGCAAGAAGAAACAGCTCGTCCAATATCTGGAGGGCTTGAAGGACTGGAATATCAGCCGGCAGATCGCTTGGGGCATACCGATACCGGCTTTCCAAAACGTGGAGGACCCGGATGACTGGATTTACGACGAGCGCGTCAGTGAAGAAGAAATCGTGGTCGGCGACAAGACTTACCGACGGGATCCAGACGTTTTTGATACCTGGTTCTCAAGCAGCTCCTGGCCCTACGCCACGTTGGATTACCCTAAGGGCAAGGATTTCAAGGAATTTTATCCGTTATCAGTCATGGAAACAGGGGCGGATATACTGTACCCGTGGGTTTCCAGGATGATCATGCTGGGTCTTTATGAGACAGGTCAGATACCGTTCGAAGACGTCTATCTGCATGGTTTGATCCAGGATCCGCAAGGCCAGAAGATGAGCAAGAGCAAGGGCAATGTGGTCAACCCCATCGCGAAGGTCAGCCAGTACGGTTCGGACGCCTTCAGGATGGGAATTATCAGCGACGAATCAGCCGGTAATAACCGTCCGTACGACGAGAGCAAGCTGGTCGGCGCGCGGAATTTCGCCAATAAGCTCTGGAATATCGCCCGCTACATCGAAGATGTGGTCGGCCAACAAGCGGAACGTGGAAGCACTAAACCAACCAGTCCGGCAGATCATTGGGTATTGAGTAAATTACAACAGACACAAGAGAAGATAGATAGGGAGTTGGACCGGTACCGATTCTCAGAAGCCTATAACTCGCTCTATCATTTCGTGTGGGACGATTTTGCTGATTGGTATATCGAAGCCAGCAAGGCGGCGCCCAACAAACCGCTTTTGGCTTATCTGTTAGAGCAGATTTTGCTGCTGGCGCACCCGTTCGCGCCGTTCGTCACCGAGACTATCTGGCAGACGCTGGAATGGGAGAAGGAATCCGTGTTGGCCAGCCGCATCCGCAGTAAAATTATCAACGGTGATGATAAGTTGGCCGAGCAATTTGATGAGCTGCAGGCCATAATCAGCGAGACCAGGACCATCCTGCAGGCGCTCCAATTATCCGACGTCAGTCTGTACCATACCGGGGAAACATTTTTGCGGGACAACGCCGAAGTTATCAAGCGGATGGCGCGCGTACAGGCCGTGAATGAGGTCAGGGACGGGGAGGGGGTCCACCTGACCAGCACCAAGTACCGCTGCTGGCTGGATATAGACCGTCGGACGGCCCAAACCTACCTGAAAGAGCTGGAAGCTAAGCATGACCGGCAAACAGAGGTCATCAAGCAGCTGGAAGGACGCTTGGCGAACAAAAGCTACGTAGAGAATGCGCCCCATGAGATCGTCGAGCAGACCAAGAGACAGCTGGCGGATGCCAAAAGCCTGCTGGCCAGTATAGAAGCTGAGCAGAAACGTTTCGGCGCCCGGGCTGAAGCTTAAGTGGCTAAAGGGCGGCTAGTTTTCAGTTTTGGCGGTGTCAGGCTCGAGAATCTGGCGCACCGCGGCGGCCGATTTCTCGGTCTGGACTTCGTCGAACCACATGACGCCCCACCCCATCTTGGCGGCGGCCATCAGGTTAGGACGGGTATCATCGATCAGGATGATTTCCTCTGGTGAGCAATCCGCCCGTTCAGCGGCGATTTCATAAATCCTGGATTCCGGTTTGATAACGCCGACCTCTGATGAATCGATAATCGCATCGTACGCTATATCGGGCAATTGCCCGCTGCTCCGCAAGGCGCTGACCAGGCCAGGGGCGGTATTCGTGAAAAGGCCCACCTTATAGTGTTTAGCGGCCCATTCCACGATTTCACGCATCTCATGGACAGGTTCCACGGCCTCCAGATAATATTTCTGCCAATCCAGCGATTCGACGCCGATTTTTTTAGCCAGAGCGGCATTGAAATCGGCCATGGACAGCTGGCCGCGACAAGCTTCGTCGTTGTATTGCCAGAAGGCGGCCTCTATAAGGTCGGCCGGTTTGCCGGTATCGGCGGCGATGCGCGTGAAAGCGGCCTGTGAAAAGTGTACTAGGCAGCCGTTCATATCGAAGTAGATGAAGCTGGCGCCGCTTTTGGTCCTGCTCAACTGTCTGGCTGGGCGGACAGGGACGCCGACCAGTTCGTCCAGGCTGGTACCGATAGCGCCGGCGATAGCCTGGATCGTGAAGATAGACGGCGATTTTATGGCGCCGCGTTCGATCTTAGTCAGGGTGGAGAAGCTTAGATTAGCTTTCTGACACAGCTGCTGCTGCGTCAGGCCGGCTTTTTGCCGGGCCGCTTGTAACCTCTTACCCAACCCCCGTTCATCCATAGCCATATAGTATCAGCTAACAGGGGAGCGGGCAACTATAAAGTAGTATTAAATGGCTAGCGGGTTACTTAGCCGGTGCCATGCAGGAAAGTGGTGAGCAAGGTAAAGAAGACTACCGTGGCAATGACGAAAATTACGCCCACTATGGTCCAGACATTCTGCGTGTTGTTATAGCCCGCACGGCGTCCCAGGCGGGTGTAGGCGATCGCCGCCACGCCGGCGCCAAAGAAAATGGCATATAACAGGTTCATGCTTTTATTGTAGCCTAAAGCGCAAGTTTTCGTGCCAGTTGTTCGAGCGCTTCGTGGTCGGGCGTGCTATCCATATCCTGCGGTTCGGTGTACTGGTCGACCGTATCGAAGGGAATGAGTTGCACGTGGGCATGCGGAACATCTATGCCTACTACGCGCGAACCGACATATTTAGTGCCCAGGACCTCGCGCAGGCGCAGGGCGACCTTTTTGGTGGCGGCCATCAGGGCCAGATAGTCCTCGTCGGGCAGATCCCAGACGAATTCTATCTGTTTTTTGGGGATTACCAAGGAGTGGCCGGGTTGGACCGGATGAATATCGAGAAAGGCCAGCGTTTTTTCATCTTCGTAAATTTTGTGGCAGGGGATTTCACCCTTGATGATCTTAGTAAAAATGCTGTCTGCCATGGTTCTTAGTATAGCAATTCATTAAGTGTTAACTATTTGGTGGACGCTTATGCTTGTGTAGGGCGCGAGTTAAGGCGATAGTCGGCGGCACTATGCGAAAAGTGCTTTTAATAGGTATTGCTGTCCTGATAGCCGGTGGCGGGGCTGCGGTTATTAGCGCGGCGGCGATTGAGCAGCCGATGTGGGCTAAACCTGGCTTGGCGGCCGTGAAGCGTGTCAGCGACGCGCCCAGCGTGCAGACGCACGCTGGCGCTTTCGGGAACCTGGACTGCCAGGAGCTTACTTACCGAATGGTGGGTTCCAGTGATATGAGGAACGGTTGTTTCACGCCGACGGCTTTCGGCATGCTGGACAGCGACTACGACATCGCGATCTTTAACGGCACCGATGAAGGCCTGCCGCTGCACACCAGCGTGCCGCACCGGATTCTGGTACCGTGGCCCAAGGCGCTCAACCTGGTAACTCTTGACCCCGTGGATACCGGCGGCTCCTACGTGAAGGTCTATAGCAATCCCATGGCCCATCTGGCCGATGAGCGCGATTGGAAAGGGCAATTGGTGGCCAAGCGCCTAACCGCGCCGCCAGATATTAATTTGACGGATGCGTCCGGCAAGCCACTCATCATCAATCCGGATGCCATGGCTTTCTCTGATAATGGCAGCTGGCTGGTGGCCGAGACGCTCAGCGGTTCGTTCGTCCGGATAAACCTGGCTAGTTTGGATGAGGTGGCATTCGCGCCGTCCTTTGCCGCGCCAGGATGGCCGGGAAGGCTTTTTACTTCACAAGTAGCGGTCAGTGAGGATGGGCGGTACGTGGCTATAAACAATGACTATGCCGGATCGCTGAAGGTTTACGACCTGACCGGTTGCCATGGCGGCGCAAACTGTCCCGCACATGATTATTTGCCATTTCTTAAACAGAAGATCGGCGGCTTGAAGAACGTGCGTGGCCTGCGGTTCATAAATGATGGATTGCTTAGCTTTGAGGCTTACGGCGACAACGGTGGGGAAGGCATATACGAGCTGGCACCAGACGGCCAGATAACGTCGCTTACGGATTATCTTGGGCTTGGGGATTCTTATACTTCGGGAGAGGGCGCCTTCGATTATTTGGCGGGCACGGACACCTCTGATAACACCTGTCATTTGTCGGCTAATTCATATCCGTTGCTGCTGAGCCGCGATCTGTTCGGTATGGCCGGCGGGCACTCGGTGGCTTGTTCGGGCGCCGTGATAAATGACATCGGCTCTGAACAGGGAAGCTATCATGGACAAGTGCGCGGCGGGCCCAGCTGGGATGAGCTACGGCAGTCGCAAGCTGACCGGCTGGATACTATCTTGGCGGGTTTTTCGCCTGGTCATATCGCCCAGCATAGGTTCGTCGCACAGTACCAGCCGCGGATCGTGACCGTGTCCATAGGTGGCAATGATATCGGTTTCGGTGATATTTTGGAGCGCTGTGTGACGCCGCATGTCAGTCGGCACCACAGTGATGAAAACTGCTATGACACCTATGAAAGCCGTCAGGAAGTGGTTGATTTGGTCGACCGGACCGTCAAGCGCTGGACGGCCTTGTACCGGCAGTTGAAGACCGAGTCGCCCGGAAGCACCATCTACGCTGTTGGCTATCCATCAATCGCCTCCGATACGGGAAAATGCCCGCTGAACGTGCGGCTCGATAAGAACGAATTGGAGTTCGCCGAAGAACTTATACATTATATGAACGCTTCTATCAAGCAAGCGGCTATAGCGGCGGGGGTGTCGTATGTGGATATCGGACATGCTTTGGACGGGCATAGGTTGTGCGAGGCCCCGGCCGGCAGCGTAGCCGTGAACGGCCTTACGGCCGGCAACGATTTCGGCATTGCCGGTCTGGGATTTCTTGGACGGGAAAGTTATCATCCGAACGCTCTTGGCCACCAGCTTATGGAGCAGGCCATACTGCGTCAGACCGACAATCTGACCCCCGTTATGACAATTCCGGACAGTGTTTCTGAGTCGCCAACGACAGATAATTTGCTGGACGCACCTAAAACCGGCCGGCCCATACGGACATTGATTTATGACCAGCTGGCGCCACGACAAGCGGAGCCAGGTAAAAGCATTGGTTTGCAGGCCGATGGCGTGCGTGACGGGTTGCGGCCGAACAGCACCTATACGGTATACATGGACGGCCCCTCCGGACCTTTGCTGGCTAGTCTGGACAGTGATAGTGAGGGCACCTTAGCGGGGAACGTTACGGTGCCGCCGGACGCTGATATGGACATCCACACCATAGATGTAATCGGTCCCGGTGAAGGCGACAGCCAGCTGGACATCACCCAACCTATAGACGTGGCGCCACCGTATGTAGCACCATATTTTCCTCCTGCCGGTGCACCGACATCCATGGATCCAGTTGCCAGCAGCAATGCCGGAACCATGACAATCAATGCAAAAAGTGATAGGAATCCGGATAAAAAAGACTCCGGGCGTAAAGATCCGACAGCGGGTCGCAATGAAAGAGTTGGCGTGTATGGAGCTGAACACATATCTGGCCATACTTTGGGTTTGATGATCAGGGGCCGGGCATTATCCGCTTCCCGTCAGACAGACCATATGATCCGTAGCAGTGGTCTGGCTTTGATTATTGGGCTTTTGGCGGTTCTGGCCGCGGCGATATTTTTTGGGTATGGAATTATTAAATCACCTCTTAACCACTTCGGTGATAGCTGTAATAAATGGCTAAAAATCGATTACGAAAAAGTTCGGCCGTGCATTACAATAGTCATCATGCGCACGTTTGGAGTGGTTGTTTTTTCCATAATTTTGTTCGTCAGTTTGTTGGTTTTTGGGTTCTCCACCAGCTCCAATAGCGCCATTACCGACCAGCATAAAGTGAATAATTGGCTCAGCGACAGCAACCTGTATGGCGCCTTCGTGGAAAACGCTATCGACCAGGCCGAACAAACCGCGGGCACCGACCAGTCGGGCGGCGTTTCGTTAAGCGATACCGCCGTTAAGCAGGCGGCCGAACAGTCCTTTTCGGCTACGGTACTAAATAAAGATGTGGACGCCTTCCTGAATAGCAACTATGCCTGGCTGAAGGGCAAAACGGACAAGCCGAATTTCCGAGTCGACCTATCAGGCGCTAAGGATGATTTCGCTGGGAGAGTAGGGAAGTACGTTACAACCTACCTTAAGGGGCTTCCTGCCTGCAGCAAAGCCCAGCAAGCCACTATTAATCCGCAAGCTACCGACCCGCTGACTCTTCAATGTCTGCCGCAAGGCGTGAATCCGACCACCGTGGGCTCAGAGGTCACGCAACAGATCACGGATAGCACCGAGTTCCTGAGCGATCCTATCCTGACGGCCGACAATATAAACCCCGAGAGCAGCGCCAACCCTATGAAACCTTATTACCAGAGGTTCTCCGCGCTTCCTAGCCTGTATCAGGCAACTATCAAGATACCGTGGATAGCCGGAGTAATATCTGTGCTCAGTTTGACCGCCATAATCCTGATAGCGCACCGGAAGCGCAAGAGCCTGAAGGTGGCGGCTATCGTATTCGCCCTGGCAGGTATAGTAATGGTTTGCACGAAGCTATTGGCCGACCAGACCTTCAACGATGTCGAAAAGCACATTTTCAATTCCTCTACCGTGGGTCAGCTGCAAAAAGCTTTGACGGTATTCCTGCACCATGTCGAAAACCAGATAGTCAAAGTCGACTTATGGTTCGGTATCGCCTATCTTGTGATTGCTTTGCTACTGGTGCTGACCCTAGTGATAACCCGACAGCGCGGGCTCAGGATACCGAAACCATTGCAAAACCTGATGCCTTCAGATGGTGATAATAACTCCGGCCCGGTAGAAAATACCTCCGAGCCCGAGCCGGAGACCAGGCCGCCAGCCGCCCCGCGGCCAGCCCCGAAACCCAGACGGCCGAAGCCGCCTCGCCTGGTGCAATAAAACAGATTATAATTTGGTACGCGTGGCAGGATTTGAACCTACGACCTTCGGCTCCGCAAGCCGACGCTCTATCCAGCTGAGCTACACGCGCGCGTTCGCAACAGGGGTAATTCTAGCATATCTGCGTAAGTTATACCAGAGGTGATAAAATAGACCAGTCGCGGAGAGGTGCAGGAGTGGTTGAACTGGCCTGTCTCGAAAACAGGTGTGCCGCCCCGCGCGGTACCGAGGGTTCGAATCCCTCCCTCTCCGCCAAACTTTTCGGGAATAGGCGTATAATGATGGTTATAAATTAGGGGGCGTTATGGAACCAGAGAAACAACCTGAGAAATCGACTAAGGGCTATGGAAAACGTCCGGTCTGGCAGTGGGTGGTACTCTATTTGATCATCGCTATCGTAGTATATGGTTTGATTTATTTCATATTCATACACAAAGGTAGCAGCGGCGGCAGCGGAAGTACCGGCGGCTACTACTAATACCTAGCTAATTGAGAGACCGTGGCGCGTTTATCGGCATCGGTCAGATGCTGGCCGCTTAGACTCCGTGGCCACAGTTTGCGCGACCTGACAGCCGCGATTTCCAGAGAATAGAACAATACCTGCACCTGCAGATAGATCCAGAAGAGCAGGCCAAGCGCCAAGGCAAAATAACTATACAGGGCATCGAGCCGCTTCAGTTCGCGGGCCAGCAGATAGCCGCCCAGCACCTGCAGGGCAACCAAGCCGATAGCGGCAGTCAGGGCCGCGGCCCGGGTTTCGCGGAAGGGCACGTGGCTTGGCAGACTGATGTTTAGAAGCAATATGAACAGCCCGGACCAGATTATCAGGTTGATGATTATCGACAACAGATGGAACACCCAGCCGTGGCCGGTGGCGGCCGCCAGGGCGACGCTTATGGAAACTACCACGAAGCCGATACCGGCGATCAGGATGATTCCCAGGCTCTTGAGTGTCGACTTGGGGAAACCGTCACGCTGGGAATGGGGGATTTTCCAGAGGTGCTGGACACCGCGCTGGAAGGCATCGGCCACCCCGTGCGCGCCATAAAACGTGAAAAGTATGCCTATGACCAACGCCAGGCCGTTTTTTTGCAAGGTGTGGACATGGTCCGCCAGCTGCGTACCCAACACCGGAAAATAATTGGTCGCACCCCTTACGATATCCGCCTGGAGTTCGGGATGGCTGTTGCTCAGGTATTCGGTCAGCGTCGTCAGGATCAGCAGGAGAGGGAACAGGGACAGGAATGCATAGTAGGTCAGCAGAGCAGCCTGACGGCCGGCGTCATCCTCGTCGTACTTCTTGATTACCGCAACTACGAAAGCAGGCAGACGATACCGTCGTTGCAAGCTATCAAGTTTTTGTATGAGTTTTTGCAAAGCGTAGATTCCTCTCTGTTATTACAGCACAGTGGGCGATATTTATCCACTGTTTGTCCGCCGCGGCGACGATTTTGTTAGAAAGTTTACAGCTATTTATTGGCACGGCAGGCGACAATGTACGCACATAATCGCTTAACTAAAGGAGGGTGAATATGTCAAGCGACGAAGCCGAAAAACTGATGGAAAGTTTTGAAAAATGGGATACCAAACATGCCAAGCAGAATTTTATAAGTAAGATGGAACGCAAGATACACCGCAAAGAGAAGCGGGCCCAGTAAGAGATCGGTTGGGGCTAGAATCGGATCCGGCGCATCATATTGTCGACCGGGTCCGGTTTATATTCTTCGAACGGCAAGTGCTGGGATAAGAGATTTAGTATCTGGTCTTCGTCATTCGGCGAATAATAGATCGTGGTTAGAGGTGCAAACCTTTTGAGCGGTTTGAAAACTATGCTCGAAAAGGCGCCTTCGGGAATCACGGAGAAGGATTTGAAACCAGCGTAAGTCAGCTGCTTCTGGCCGATTGTAACGCCAGCGTTGCTGATCTGGTAGCGCAGTTGGCGCGGCCGGCGGCCAGCTATGGCACCGAAGGCAATCGCGCAGATTATCACCACGCTGGTAGAAATTATGTCTTTCGTCAAAAAATAGATAATGGCCGCCAGTATCACCGCCCCCAATGCTAGTTTGCCATACCAGCCGGTGGATTTTTCGTGGCTAATGAACTCGGAGGCGGTCCAGCTTATGATACCGTCGTCCGTTATCGTCGCTCCCCGCTCAGGGGCAGCCTGCGGCTGAGGATTGGGCGCCTGCGGACCCTGTTGGCCAGGGCCTTGGGAACCTGCGCCCTGCGGGTCAGGGCCTATGACTTGCGGCTGGCCGCCTGGACCGCCGCCACCGGTAACTATATTTGCCTCTGCCATAAGCGTATTGTATCGCAGCTACAGATAAAACAAAAACGCCCGGCTATCGGACGAACCGGCAGTCAGGCGTTCTTGGCGGAGAGAGAGGGATTCGAACCCTCGCGGGGGCTAACGCCCCCCTAACGATTTAGCAAACCGTCCCCTTCAGCCACTTGGGTACCTCTCCATAGGGTCACGGGAGCAAGCTTTGAGATACTATACACGTCATTGCTCAGATAGGACAAGTGTCGGCGCCACTTTTGACAGCGGATGGGCTATGGCTCACTATTAGCGTAGCCATGATAGAAAAGACACAGAAAATAACCGATTTCATAAGTTCGAAGTGGTTCTTTGGCGCTACCGTAGCTCTATTTAGCGGTCAAACCGTATGGCTGGCCATAACCAGCCGGTTCCCAATGGCTTTCGACGAAGCCTATCATCTGGGAGTGATCCAGTTTTTTAGCCATCGCTGGAATCCGTTAATAACTTCCCAGCCGTCGAGCAGCTATAATTTGGGGCCTATCGTGCACGGTACTTCGTGGCTTTACCACTATCTTATGAGCTTTCCGTATCGGTTAATGGAAATATTCACTCATGATCTGGTGATTCTGGTCATCGACTTGCGTCTTATAAACGTTGCTCTGATGATCGCCAATTTATTTCTCTTACGGAAATTGCTGCGGCTCCTTGGAGTAAGCAAGGGGCTGACAAATATGGTGCTATTCATTTTTGCACTGACTCCTATAGTCACGGTGCTGTCTGCGCAAATAAATTATGACAACCTGATGATTCCACTGGTCACTCTTAGCGTTTATGAAACCGTTTTGTTAATGCGCGAGTTGGATCGGAAGTATTTTAACGTCGTGCGTTTCCTGTGTTTGCTTTGTCTATGTTTGCTCTCGAGCCTGGTAAAATTTGCCTTTCTGCCGATATTTCTAGCTATTGCGATGGTCGTGATAGGCAAGCTGATTAAGCGGCGGTGTGGTTTGCGGAGTCTCTTGCCCCGAATTACCGCAGACCTTAAACGCACCAACGTAGCCATAAAAATAGCGCTATTAACCGTTACGGCTTTAGGTATCTTCCTATTTGGTTGGGTTTACGGTGTAAATATAGCCAGATACCACAATCCTGTACCCGCCTGTGACCGCGTG
Source organism: Saccharimonadales bacterium (SeqCode) (assembly GCA_035547815.1). Lineage (GTDB taxonomy): Bacteria > Patescibacteriota > Saccharimonadia > Saccharimonadales > UBA4665 > JARIHC01. The sequence continues at coordinate 2,564 of DASZUB010000036.1, read as the reverse complement.
CTTAATGACCAAGATTGCTCCCGGTATTATTCGTGGTTTTTTAAGCATACTTTCCAGGAGTACACCGTAGCCCACCCCGGGTCGGCGATAAATTTAAATGCCGGGTCTTTTACATCCTATTGGATGCTTAGCATGAGCGAGAAACTTTATGGATCGATCACGCCTCTTGATGGTGTGTACTCTTTATCGATACCGCTGTACTCCTTGGCTTTTCTGTTTTTCATCGCAGCACTTGGCGCCACTGTTTTGAACTTCAAAAAAATAATTCGGGACTATCCTGAAATGACTTTGCTTATCGTTGTTTCGATAACCTATCTGGCGTTCTTATGGGCGCGAAATTACGAGGATTACAGACAAGTAGGCATGGTAATGGCGATAAATGGTCGGTATCTTGTCCCGATACTTGCTTTTCTATATGTCGTCTTGGGTTTAGGCATGAGCTATGCCCTTAACCGGGACCGTGGATCCAGATTCGTTAAAACCGCCATCGCCGTCATCTTTATCTGTATATTCATCGGGTTTGGCGGCTTCTGTCAATATGTTACCCGTATAACACCACGCTATGGGAGACTGAACGACAACGATAGCTTTACGCTGCAATCCATCGATCCGTAAATCTATGGCGGAAGGGGTGGGATTCGAACCCACGGTACCGTTTCCGGCACGCTGGTTTTCAAGACCAGTACCTTAAACCACTCGGTCACCCTTCCGCGAAAAACTTCCTAACAGGGGTAATTATACATTTTTTGGGCTTTCTTCCCAAGTGCTAGTCGGCCTGGGCGAAAACTACTGCTTCTATGCTACTGGGTTTAGCCATCCGGATCACCGCCGCGGCAGCTTCGATAGTGGCGCCTGTCGTCATCACATCATCTACTAGAATCACCCGTCGGCCACGCAGGTCGGTCTTCCTCTTTAGAGCAAAGGCCGATTCCAGCTGGGACAATCGCTGCTTACGCGAGGCGCCTACCTGATGTGTTTGCCCGTCCCGCCTTAAGCAGGCCGTGGCGCACAAACCCGTGGTCCTGGCCAAATGCCGGGTAATCAGATACGCCTGGTCGAAACCGCGCTGGCGTGCGCGCCGGGTCGCCGTCGGGATTGGCACTATGACAACGCTAGCATCCCTTTCTATCAGGGGAACCATGTGCTTCGCCATAACCCTTGCCGCAGCCCTGGCACCCTGGAATTTAAGGCGCCAGACGAGGTCTTTGGCGAAACTGTCGTAAATTGTGGCCGCGCGGACCAAATTAACCATCTGGATCGGATCCCGTCGAGGCGGTTCGGGGAGCAGAGAACCGCAGCCCATGCACAATATGGGGCCTTCTTGTCCACATCCTACGCAGACATGAGGCGCTAACTTATCAAGAATCACGTCAAACAAATCCATGTTGTGTTTATTGTGTTGTAAATATGTGCAGCGGCTGTTGCACCACCTTTGCAACCTAAGCTATACTGCTAGCAAGATAAAAATGCAAGACTCTTAAACAAGAATTTAATTAACAAAGGGTATCCGTCACTAAAAAGGATCTCTTTGGCTAACAAAAGTGGAGGGTAACACTTATGGCGCGCCGAAATCGCGACGACGATTTATTACTTGAAGAAGACGAGTTGACCGCGGCCTTTCTGGGCGACGAAGCGTCCGCTCCAGTTCCCGCTGACGACCAGGCTCCCGTAGCACCCACGGCCGCAGACGAAGAAGACTGGGGAGACGCGGATATGCCCGGCCAGCTGGCCGTAGACGTTTACGAGACCAAGACCAAACTGATCGTGAAAGCACGGACAGCAGGGGTCAATAAGAATGATCTGGATGTCAGCATTTCCGACAACCAGCTGACCATCAAGGGCACGCTGAGTGCCGGCACCGAAGAGAACGTAGAGAATTACTTCTTGCAGGAATGCTACTGGGGTGAGTTCTCAAGGACTATCGCTTTGCCGGTCCCGGTTAAAGAAGATGAGATCGAAGCCGTACTGAAAGATGGCGTGCTGACCATCAGCTTCAATAAGGTCCAACAGGACACCGTCAAGAAGATCCAGGTTTTGTAATCCTAGAATCTGACACAACAAAAAACTCCCGGCGACGAAGCCGGGAGTTTTTATATGGTAGCTATTAGTTTAGCTTGCGAGCTGCGCGTTATTGTTAAGCGTAGCATTGAGCACGAAGTGGACTATCGCCTGTGCCAGGGCAACGATTACTAAGCCGATGATGGCGTAGATAATCACGTTCTTGGCATTACCGACACCTTCACTGGAACCGCCTGAAGTTACATAACGCAGACCGCCGTAGACGATCATGATGACCGCCAGTACGCCGACTATGAGCGACATGACATTGATAGCTGTTTTAGCAAAAGCGGCCAGGCCGTTGCCGTTATCCACACCAGACGAGGTATTGTCACATTGGGTGCCCTTGAAACCGGCGCTAGCACCGGCGTTTAGACCCTGGTCAATGCTGCTAGCTGAACAATCCGCCGCGAGTGCGACTGATGAAGCCGCTATCGGCGCAGCCAAAGGGAACGCCGTTATCATCATTGTTAGGATTATAGTTTTAATTTTTTTGATCATTTATA
>DASZUB010000035.1:0-7712 GCA_035547815.1 Saccharimonadales bacterium (SeqCode) | reverse complement strand
CAAGCGTACGTTAACCATAAATCGCCTAGCACCGCTCTTAGGCTTACGGGCGAGGATAACAATCGCTTGAAACAGCTTGTTCTCTCGATGGCTGAGGAGCAATGCGCCAGCCTTGAGGACGACTTGCGTGAAACCACTCTGGTGTCGCTTAAAAAGCTAGCCGTAGGTAGCAACGGTGATGAAATAATCTGCCTAGCCAGGAATTTTTATGACTCATTAATGTCGCCGTCCCACAAACTGTCTGAAGAATTTATGGCCAAGCTGGGTCTAGCTAATCTTTACGGTTGGTTGGCTTACACGATTTACGATGATTTTCTGGACGGCGAGGGTAAACCGGAATTGATTTCAACGGCCAATGTATCTATGCGCAGGTCGCTGGAAAATTTCGTTGGTGCGCTGCCGGAAAATGAGTCCTTCGCTGCTTTTGTGCACCATACCTTTGACGCGATAGACGGCGCCAATGCCTGGGAGGTGGCTCGTTGCAGGTTCAAACTTGGCTCTGCCAAGCTTCAAACCGGCCGTCTGCCGGATTACGGCAACCTCGAAAAATTGGCGGACCGCTCGCTCGGCCATGCCTTGGCGCCGATGGCTGTTTTGGCCGCGGCCGGCCAAGGTCTGGACACCGATGAAGCACAAAAAATGTTTCGGACTCTCCGCCATTACTTGATAGCTCGCCAGCTGAACGATGATGCGCACGATTGGGAAGAGGATCTGCGGGCAGGTCGCGTAACCCCTGCAGTTGTCATGGTTCTAAAAAAAATTGGCGTCCGACCCGGTAAACGCGATATAACGGAACTTATATCCACCGGTCGCCATCATTTCTGGCATGTAGTGTTGCCCGAGATATGTGAACTAATGCGGTCGCACGTTCGGCTTAGCCGCGAAGCATTAAAGAGCAGCGCCCTGGTAAAAAAGGACGGCATAATGGATGAACTTTTGGATGGGATAGAAGCTTCGGCCAGCAGTGCGCTTAACCAGCAGAAGCAAGCCGAAGATTTCCTGAAGCATTATCGCCAATCCACCAAAAAGCATAAAAATTAGCTTTCCAGAAATCCGCCGGATTGATGCTTCCATAACTTGGCGTAGGTGCCATTGGTTTTTAGAAGCTCTTTGTGGCTGCCCTGTTCAATGATCCTGCCGTCCTCCAAGACGATTATCCGGTCCATGCGCTGGATGGTGCTCAACCTGTGGGCTATCACGATGGCCGTCTTGTTTTTCATCAGGCTCCACAAACCCTCCTGGATCAGCTTTTCTGATTCCGAATCAAGCGCGCTGGTCGCTTCATCGAGTAGTATGATCGGTGCGTCTTTCAGCATGGCACGGGCGATGGCTACGCGTTGGCGCTGGCCGCCAGATAGTTTGACGCCGCGTTCGCCGACCAGTGTCTTGTATTGCTCCGGCAGCTCCAGGATGAATTCGTGGGCGTGGGCCGCTTTGGCGACTTTAAAGACAGCCGGGTCAGGTGCAGTCGGATTTCCATAACGGATATTTTCCATCAGGGACCTGTGGAATAATAATGGTTCCTGCGGCACGTAAGTTATCTTGCTGCGAAGGTCATCCTGGGTAATATGACTGATATTTTGGCCGTCGATCAATATCTCGCCCTCATCTATATCCATGAAGCGCAGGATCAGCTTGGTCAGAGTGGTCTTGCCGCCGCCCGAATGTCCCACCAGACCGACCTTCTCGCCATCTTTTATCTCAAGATTGAAGTTCTGGAACAGCGCGTCTTCTTCATTGCCGTCTTCGTGGTCGAATCCTACATCTTTAAAAGTGATACTGCCTTTTCGTATCGATAATTTTTCGGGCTTCTTGGGGTCCTCGACTTCCGGTTTCGTGTGCAGGGTATCGACCGCTTCCTGGGCATCACCGATGGAGCGGTTGTAGTTGCGAAGAGTGCTGGAACTGAATTCCCACAGCTGGTCACCAATGGCAACGGAATAAGTCATCATCAAAAAAACGGTCGCCACGTTAGCCTTATATACGACCACCACGATCACCGATACCAAAACGGCCATCACCAGCAGCGAACTCGTGACGCTGGACGCGAACAGGTCGCGGCGCAACGACACCCACATGACATCCATCATCTTACGGCGGCGGTCCTCCGTGGTTTCATTGAAGCGTTCTTCTTCCGATTTCAGCGCTGAGAAGCTCTTTATGGCCAGCACGTTAGTGATAGCGTCGGCCAGGTTGCCGGTGGCTTTGGTGTGGGCCTGTGCCTCCAGTGTGCTAAGTTCGCGTACCCTGCGTGTCAATATGATCGTGAAGAATATGTATACTATCGAAAACGCCATCAGTGCTAACACGAAGACCGGTGCCCGCTTATGCAACACTAACAGGATGAAAACGAAGCTTATAAGCAAGGTGTAGAACTGGAATATGAAGGTGTCGGCCAGCCTGACATACGAGTTATGCAATTTGGTCGTCTGGGATACCAGCGAACCGCCGAAATTATCGGCGTGAAAGCTGGCGCTCAGCGTCAGGAATTTATTGAACATCGTCCGGTCGAGGTCACGGGTCACGTAGCCTTCCAGCCGCCATACAAGGAAAACCACGATCCGCCAAGCCAATATTCCACCTATCAGTGTCACGGCGGCATAAACCAATAGGTCTGCCCCGAAGCTTCCCCAGACATCATGCGGCGTATAATCGCCGGCAGCCAGCCGGCGCAGGATGAGCGCGGCTATCAAAGGCGGTGCCAGCCGGAACATGATGGTCGCGATCGGTACCATCAACAGCAAGCCGATAACATACCTAGGATATTTCCAGGCGTGGCCCCAATAAACCTTTAAAACCGCTTTGGTGGTAGAGCTGTCAAACATAACGGCGGCCCCCTTGCCGCCAGTCCTTAATTATCCGTTACTGAGAATTTAATAAATCTTAAGGTAATTTTATTTTAAGAAGTCTCTGATATAACAGGGGTATATTATACCAGACTATTTACGATTACCAACATTCGGAGCATAATTGTATGGTTAAATGCACTCTTAACCGCGTATTGCCCTATGGAAAATTCACCCAGACCTGTAGAAGAAGATGAGACCAAGGAGCCTGACTATCAGCGCCGTGCCGTGGCACTGGAAGCTAACCAGCTGCATGGCAAGAAGTTGCCGGCCGAAAAAATCGGCCACGTCCTGATTTCCGGCAAGTCAGGAGAATCCAAACAAACTACCAAAGAGGACATAGATTGGCAACGCGTGTCTACCATGAGCCGCGATGAACTATTGGAAATCAGTTCCGAGGTTACTGTTGACAGCACCACGCTGCGCCATGTTTACGATACTCATCTGATAGGCGAGAACGGCCTTAGGCGGCTGGTTTACGAACACATGCAGGGCGGCGATATCCAGGAAGTCCTGCACCATGAGATTCTCGAGCACGAAGCGGACTTCGAGCGCGATCCCAGGTTGCGCCGTCAACCGCAAAGGCCGGATGACCCGAAGGTATCGGCCGAGTCGGCCGCGGACGCTTCCAGTTTGAACGACCTTTTGGGTAAGGCCGGGCTGGCCAAGCTTGACCCTGGCAAAGAACTTACCTCGCCTAAATTATTGCCCGAACATGGCCGCCGGCAAGGCCTTCAACCTGGACGCCGCCGTCTGCTCGACGCAGGCTTCATAGCCATTATCATTATTCTGCTAGTGCTGGTGGCGGTGCTCGCCATGAGCCGCCGCTAGCGGCTATAATATCGCTATGCAAAAGATCATACTTTACTACAAATTCGTACCCGTCCGCGATCCCGAAGCTGTTCGACTCTGGCAGCGCGCCTTATGTGAACAGCTGAACCTGCGCGGCCGCGTCCTGATATCCGAACATGGCATAAATGGCACCCTGGGCGGCGACCTGAAAGACCTGAAAGCCTACGCCAAAGCCACGAAAGCCTTCACGCCGTTCAAGGGCATGGAGTTCAAATGGAGCGACGGTGCTCGTGAAGACTTCCCTAAACTGATAGTCAAAGTCCGATCCGAAATAGTCACCTTCAATGCAGCCGATGAAATCAAGGTCGACGAAAACGGCATAGTCGGTGGCGGCCAGCGCCTCAAGCCGGCCGAAGTCCATAAACTGGTACAAGAAAAGAAAGGCGACGTCATATTTTTTGATGGCCGGAACAGGCATGAGGCGGCAGTCGGCCGGTTCAAGAACGCCGTCGTGCCAGACGTCGGCCATACCCGCGACTTCAAAAGGGAGTTGGAAAAGCCTGAATATGAGCAGCTCAAAGACAAGCCCATAGTAACTTATTGTACGGGTGGCATAAGATGTGAAGTCCTCACGGCTCTCATGAAAAACCGCGGCTTCAAAGAGGTTTATCAGATAGACGGCGGAATTGTCCGCTACGGTGAAACTTACGGTGATGATGGCCTTTGGGAGGGTTCGCTATATGTTTTTGACGATCGCCTGACCACCCGGTTCAGTGAAAGGGCGACGGATATCGGTAAGTGTTTGCACTGCGGCGACCCGACCAGCCAGTATCAAAATTGCGCCGACGCAGAGTGCAATAAATTGATGTTGGTCTGCGAAGGCTGCCAAGCTAAAAGCTACTGTCCGGACTGCGCCCTTAAGGCTGCGGCGCGCTAGCGATATAATAATAGTCGTGACCACCGAACTGGAATCCAAGCTAGCAGAGCTGCCCAAAGATCCTGGCGTGTATTTTCATAAGAATAAGGCCGGCCAGATAATTTATGTCGGCAAGGCAGCCAATTTACGCAACCGCGTACGCCAATATTTCCAAAAATCCCGCACTCGCGATCCTAAGACCGAAGCACTCGTCGCCGAGATAGCCGACGTGGATTGGCAGGTCGTGGACAGCGAGATCGAGGCGCTCTTTTTAGAAGGCGAGCTGATCCGCCGCTACATGCCGCGCTATAATATCCTGCTGCGCGACGACAAAGCCCTCAGTTATATCCGTATCGATTATGACAGCGATTACCCGACGGTCAGCACCACGCGGCGTCCGCTGGACGACGGTGCCCGCTACTTCGGCCCGTATTTCAGCACCACCGGCGTCAGGCAGTCGCTCAAGCTGCTCCGCCGCATATTCCCTTATGCTACGCGTCAGATTGGCGGCCAAAAACGGGCCACGTTGCATTACCACCTAGGCCTGGACCCTGGGCTGGAGGAGCAGAAAACCAGCTTGGAAAATTATCGTGCCAACCTGCGTAAGCTGATGGCCGTCATAGAAGGTAAGCGTAAGACTATCGAACGCGAGCTGGAGCGTGACATGAAACGGGCGGCCAAATCGGAAGATTTTGAAGCTGCTGCCAAACTTCGGAACCAGTTATTTGCATTGCAGAATCTGAGCAAACAGGTTGTTTTCAGCGATAAGGAATTCTTGGATATCAGTAAGGACCACGCTCTTAACGAATTAGTTAACATGTTAAGTATTGATAAATTTCCTCGCCGTATAGAGGGTTACGACATCAGCCACCAGCAAGGCAGCGATGTAGTGGCGAGTATGGTGGTCTTCACTAACGGGGTCAGCGATAAGTCAGAATACCGCAAGTTCAAGACCAAGACCAACCGCAATGACGACTTTTTTAATATGAAAGAGACCATCAAGCGGCGCCTCAGCGAAAAAAACCTTAAAGCCTGGGGCAAACCAGACTTGATACTAATAGATGGCGGCAAGGGGCAGCTCGACGCTGCCATAGAGGCGCGGGATGAACGCGGCTGCCAAGCAATACCTTTCATAGGTCTTGCCAAGCGGGAAGAGCAGATAGTGGTAGACAAAGAGCGTTCAAATGTGACACTTAACATGTCAAGTATTCAACAATCCGGTGGCTTCGTAACCGAAACGGAAGGTTTCGCGCTCATAAATTTGCCGCATAATACCAACTTAGTTAAGCTGCTCCAACGGATCCGGGACGAATCACATCGCTTCGCCGTCAGTTACCATTCGACCCTGAAACGCAATCGCCAGACAGCCAGCTTGTTGGATGATATTCCGGGCGTCGGTCCGGCTACACGCAAAAGGCTGCTCCGCGAATTCGGCTCCCTGCGCGGCATTACACAAGCGGACCAATCCGACCTGAGCCGCGTGGTCGGAGCTGCTAAGGCCAGGGCCATCAGCCAATATCTAAGCTAGTTTTGTTATACTTGGAGACTGACATGGAATCCCATTTTACCAGCAAGTTTTTCACTGGCAACAGAGAGCGGCTGCGTGAATCATATGAAGGCGAATTGGTCGTCGTTACAGCGAACGGACTCCTCCAGCGCGGCGCCGACAGTGCCTATGGCTTTGCGCAGGACGCGAACTTCTGGTACCTGACCGGTCTAGATGAGCCGGATGTCATATTGGTGCTGGCTGACAGCGAAGAGTATTTGATCTTGCCCGAGCAGAGTGACTACCAGAAGATCTTTGACGGCTCGGCGCCGGAAAGCGAGCTGACAAAACGCTCCGGCGTAAAAGCTGTCTTCGGGTACGACGAAGGCTGGGCGCGTTTGGCCGCCGCGATGAAAAAGGCACGCCGCCTAGGTACCGTAATGCCGCCGCCGGCTTATGTAGGCCTTTATGGCATGTACACCAATCCGGCCCGCCGTGGTCTGGTTGAAAAACTTAAGGATCGCCAGACGGGATTAAAGATTGATGACATCACGCCGAAGCTGGCGCTGCAGCGGATGATCAAGCAACCAGAAGAAATATCAGCTATACGAGCGGCGATTGACGTTACGGTGGCCAGTCTAAAAGACGCTTTCAAGCAGAAATATAGTCATGAATATGAGCTGGAGGCCGAAATCACGGCCGGCTTCAGGCGGCGCGGTGCGGCCGGACACGCATTTGAACCGATCGTAGCTGCCGGCAGGCGTGCCTGCACGCTCCATAATGTAGCCAACGACGCACCTATCGGGCAGAGTGAGGCGGTTGTGGTTGATGTCGGCGCGGAAGTTGAGCACTATGCCGCCGACATTACGCGAACAGTGGTTTTTGGACGGCCATCCGCCAGGCAAAGGGCTGTTTATGAGGCAGTTCTGGCGGTCCAGGATTTCGCTATCGGCCTACTTAAACCGGGCATGTCATTTGAAGCTTACCGCGATCAAACCGATAGCTTGATGGGTGAGAAATTGCGCGGACTAGGGCTTATAAAAAATACTGACCAGCAAAGCGTACGCCGCTATTACCCCCACTCCATATCGCATTTTTTGGGATTGAATGTCCATGATGCCGGGGATTACGCCCGGCCGTTGCAAGCCGGAACCATCCTGACTGTCGCGCCCGGCATTTACATACCCGAAGAAGGGATTGGCGTGCGGATAGAAGACGATATCCTGATTACGGAAAAAGGGCATGAGGTCCTGAGCAATGATTTGCCGCGCAAGCTGGGCTAATCTACAATGGCGCCTATGGAACAACAAAAAAAGCCGCTGGTGCGTTTCTTGGTACGGTGGTTGGTCTGTTCGCTCGGTCTGTGGATAGCGGCCGGCCTTCTAAGTAATAGTATAAATTACAACAATGGCTTCGGGGTCATAGTGATTGCCGGCCTGCTGCTGGCCATATTGAACACGATCTTAAAGCCGATCCTGGTCATCCTTTCTTTGCCGGCTATCGTACTGACGCTGGGATTGTTTATGATTGTCATCAACGGCTTGACGGTGTTTTTGGTCAGTAAATTGTATACTCAGCTGCATGTGACAAATTTTTGGGCAGCTATTTTTGCAGGCATGGTGATCGGGCTGGTGAATTTCCTGATCGGGGCCATCCTGAAGGAAGTTTGATA
>DASZUB010000034.1:0-73389 GCA_035547815.1 Saccharimonadales bacterium (SeqCode) | reverse complement strand
GTTAGTTTGACTTTGGTAGAGTTGATCTGTTCACGCTTGATTTGCATAGTGTTCCATCTTAACAGATATGGACTGATTTGGCCAGACGCCTTCCTAGCGCAAAAACGGCAAGATGACCGCGATGGCGGCCAGGAACCAGGCAGCCTCCACGACAGCACCGATAGGCTTTTCGAACCATTGGATCTTGTGGGCGAATCTGGAATAGGCATTGCGTTTCCAGTGCTCGCCGCGGCGAACTTTCAAATAGATATTTATGGATAATAGGTCTGGTGAAGCGGCCAGGAAAGCACAGACTGACGCCAGAAACCAATGTTCCGGGCGGAAAATCGCCAAACCGATGACCAGTGAAACGCACAGACAGAACTCCGCTATCAGATAATTCCGGAAGCTGTTGCGCCGCAAGTTGGCCTGTAGGGGCAGGTTGCTGCCGAAATGAGGCAATGCGTCGCAGACGAAGTGCGATGCCAGGGCAGCCGGCAGAGCGATCAACGGCTCACCGACCAACAGGCCGATGGCCGTACCGGTGAGGGCATGGTTGACCGCCGTCATCGGCCGCGCCCTTTCAGCGTTTTGATAACTTCTTTGAGCTCACATTTTTGTTCCTTGCCGGTTGAAAGATTTTTTAGGACATACTCGCCACTTTTCAGCTCGTCGTCGCCGATGACCAGCACGTACTGAACGCCTTTTTTGTCGGCCGCTTTAAGTTGCGCCGCTAGCTTGCGGCCGGATATATCTACGGCCACGTCCAGGCCGGCGCTCCGCAATTCGGCGACCGGTTGTTGGGCCTCATCCGCCACATCGCCGGCCAGTGCCACATAGACGTCCGTCTCCGGCTTTAGATCGGGCATCAGCCGGTGCAGTTCCAAGAAATTAGCCAATGTCACGTCGCCCCAGCCGAAACCTACCGTCGGCACCGGTTCGACTCCGAACAAACCTACCAACCCGTCGTAGCGGCCGCCGCCAAGCATAGAACGGTTATTATCGGGGTGCTTGTCGAAAACTTCAAAGACGATATCAGTGTAGTAATCGAAGCCTCGCATGAGCGTTATATCAAAGCGGACGTTACTGATCCCTCGATTACTTAACATGTTAAGTATTTTTTCTACCTCTGTTACGGAAACATGCCCACGCAATCCAGGCGGCAATTTCTTAAGGTCTTTGAGGTCGAGCAGCGCCAACAGTTTTTCAGCAGCTCCGGCTTGGCGTGATTCAGGGCTTAGCGCCTTGTCTACCGCCGCCACGAACTTGGACCGCTCCATCTTGCTCATCCTGTCGATCAGCTTGGAAACATCATGCGCCTCTTGCTTAGTCAGGCCTAGATATACGCCTAGCGCTTCATCGACCAGCTTGCGGCTGTTGAGCCGTATCTCGTACATATCGCGCGAGGCGCCAAAAGCCTTGAAAATATCATCGGCCAGCGAAATGACCTCCAGTTCGGCCTGGGTATTGTCGACGCCGAACAAGTCTACGTTGAGCTGCCAGTGTTCGCGCAAACGACCGCGCTGCGGGCGCTCATAACGCCACAGATTGGGAATACTGTACCAGCGCAACGGATAGGCCAGCTCTTGCCGGCGGGCCGCCACCATCCGACTGACGGTCGGCGTCATCTCGGGCCGGATTACGACCTTGCGCTTGCCGCGGTCTTCAAAAACGTATGTCTGTTCATTGACGATCTCTTCGCCGGTCTTCGCCAAATAAATTTCCAACGGTTCTAGGATGGGGGCATCGTACTCTTCGTAGCCATAGCTTTCGCAGACTGCGCGCCAGACGCCGAACATGTATTTCTGCAGGCGTTTATCCGACGGATAGAAATCGCGGGCGCCTTTATATGGTTGCTTAGAGAGTGCCATAACTTGCTCCTATTATAGCTCAGTCCAGCCCGCTCTTCAGGAAGCGGATAAAAAATGGCGCTCCGAATATGATCTGCAAGGCTATAGTAACGCCATGGCCAGCACTCAAGACCGTTCGGTTATGGGCTCCCGGTATCCGGCTGTCCCTTTTGGGTACCAGCTCGTCGTAGGCCCCATAGCGCGACATTATCTTGTCACGTTTATTAGGCGACAGGGATTTCAAAGACGCGGCGCACTGTTCGGCCGATTCAATGAAGGATCGGTTTTTTCGCCGGTATCGCTTGCCGATGGTCTCAGGATGATTGATCTTGCCGGCGATACAGACAACTCCGGATATCCGGTTTTGGCGCGCCGCGTAAGCGTTAATCGCGGCTGAGGCGCCGGCGCTGGCGCCGACCAGCGCGACCTTTTGGCCGCCGGCCGCAAGACTGTCTACCCTGCCCAGAAAAGCCTCGAATTTGGAGTCCCAGGTACGGGTGTCTGCCCAGTCCATGGACCACAGTTCCGCTTCGACTCCCCAGCACCGCCAAGTCTTGATGATTTTTTCCTGCAAACCCGTACGGTCATCGCCGATTCCTGGAATATAAATAACGTGCAATTTCATAATCGTCTTTGGTGGGGATGAAAGGACTTGAACCTTCACGCCGCGAGGGCACTAGTTCCTAAAACTAGCGTGTCTACCAATTCCACCACATCCCCGGGAAGCCTGATGCTGGGATTATTATACAGGAGTAAGTAATGATATCATTGACTCAATAATTTAAGTTAATCGAGGCTACTACCATGGCAAAAGCGAGCTCCAAAGACACCCCAACTAACCCGGGAGCGCCATCGTCGGTGCCTTCCGCCTTCGACCTGTTCAAACCAAGCTGGGAGGGCGTCAAGCTTAACCTGACGGAATTGATAGTCCTGTTCGTGGCGCCGACGGCGCTGTTGTCGATTTATTTCATGCTGGCCGCGGGCGCACTCGGGACCAACAATGGCAATAGTGTTAATCCGGCGGGCGTGGTACTGCTGGCTATCGGTGCTGTGATCATCTGCGTGTATACCGTGCTGCTCGGTCCTGCCATAGTCCACATACAACTCAAGAGCGCGCGCATGGAAAAGGCCAGTTATGAGAGCGCCTGGGCCACCAGCAAGAAGTTCTGGTGGCGCTACCTGATACTTTCTGTCACAGTCGGCCTGACCATATTCGTAGGACTAATATTGTTCATCGTGCCCGGACTTATTTTTATCCGCCGCTATTTCTTGTCGCAATTCGCCCTGATAGACCAGGATCTGGGCACGCGTGACAGCATGCGTTTCAGCAATGAACTTTCAAAGGGACGCGCTATGTCGGTGTGGGGCGTTATCGGCGTTTACGTGCTGATTGCTATCCCAAGCTTCGTACCGATTATCGGGTCGATCATCACTTTCCTGCTGCAGATCGCTTACTACTGCGCGTCGGCCATACGCTTCGAGCAGCTGAAAGCGCTAAGGCCTGCGGCACAGAAAAATTCCTAAACCTTAGGCTGTCCTGCGGAAGAAGCTCAGCGTGGCGTCGCCGTAATCTTTGTATTGCAAGAGCTTATAGTTATGCGGGAGCACAAGGGTTACGTCAGGCGGCAAAGAGAAGATAACCGTGCCGCCTTGTTCGGCCCGCTCAGCAAGCTTTATTAGTAGATCTTGGTTTACCTGGTCATAGGGTGGGTCACAGATAACGATATCGAATTTGTCGTTCACATCTGTCGTGTTAAGCCAGGCCTGGGCTTTGGCACGGACCAATTTTATGTCATTTGACAGCCCTAGTCCGGCTATATTTTCGGCGATTGTCAGCTGGGCCGGCTTATCAGGCTCGATCGCCAGCGCGGAGGCGGCGCCGCGACTGAGCGCCTCGAAGCTCAGCGCACCGCTGCCAGCGAAGGCGTCGAGCACAGTCAGTCCGCTTATGTCGCCAAGCGTATTGAAAAGCGCGCCGCGGACACGGTCGCTCATCGGATGGGTCCGATGCCCGTGCGGGGCGCTGAAGACCCTGCCGCCTAACTTACCGGCTATGACCCGCAAGGCCTGCCTCCACTAGCGCACCGTACCATACCAGTTCCACGGCCTGGACCAAGATGGGGGTAAGCTGGTTGCGGACCCGCCGCGCCAGCCCGATAGTCCAACCCGATTTATAAAACGCGTCATAAAGTTCCAGCCTGGCTACTTCCTGGGCCGTATTACGGAACCACTCCGGCAGCGATTGGGCCTCGAACTGCTCGATCTTGTCAGATGTCAGGCGCAGGCGGCGGCTGGTACTTTTGAGCGGTACTATCAGATAAGCCACTCCCATTTCAAAAGCCGCGTGGGTCGTGAAAAGCCCTTTCGGTCCCCACATCTTCCAGTTGTTGCGGACCTGGTGGCCGGGTGAGCGGCCGGGGACGATCAGTTTCTTCCCGATGGTCGTCCTGGCAGCGTTGCCGCTGCCGCTGCTAAGCTCCATGAGCTTTTCTTCATACGGATAGTGGTGGGCCGGCGTCAGGCCGTCGACCACGGCGTGGGCCAGCCAAGCGGCCTCGAAAGATGCCCGAACTTCGTCCTTTTCTTTGAGGGCGTCCACCAGCTGTTTGTAATGGCGCTCTATCAGGCCGATCAGGTGGGTATCGTCAGGGTCGAAGGGTTGCAGAAAGTGCCATGGCTCGTCTTTGGCCGGGCTTTTGCGCTTTATGGCGTCGGGGCCGTGACGGCCTTCGAAGTGAAGTATCGAGCGTGTATTCGGAAAACGGCTGTCCGGCGCCAATCGTTCCAGGTTGGTGCGAGCCAGGCGGTCGATCTTCTGGTGAGCGCCTATCAGGCGGCCCGAAAAGACGGTCATGGTGGAACCTGAATACATAGGCTTAATTAAGATTCGTTACAGCTCTTAGCCGCTTAACATTTTTCATTAACTCTTTATATCTTACCAGGTTTTCGTGTTCCAGGCAGTCCGCGGCCGCTGTGCGGGCTTGGGCGATAAGCTGGGTGTCGCTGAGCCGCGCGATACGCAGGTCCAGGGCGCCATGCTGACTGGTGCCGTAGATCGCGCCGGGGCCGCGCAGTTCCAGATCCAGTTCAGCCAGCTTAAAACCGTCACTGGAGCTGGCCAGAGCGCGGAGGCGACGGCTAGGTGCAGCCGAATCACTTAACAACAGATAGCAAAAGGCCTGGTCCTGGCCGCGCCCGACCCGACCTCTTAATTGATGAAGCTGCGCCAGACCGAAGCGCTCGGGACTCTCTATCAGCATTACGCTGGCGTTCGGTATGTCGACGCCGACCTCTATGACTGTCGTCGATACCAGGATATCCAGCTCATGAGAGGCAAACTGGCGCATGGTCTTATCGCGGTCGTCGGCCTTCTGCTGGCCGTGAAGCAGCCCGATTCGCCGGTGTTTGAAAAACTTGGCCTTAAGATCTTCGTAAACCTGTTCGGCGGATCGCACCTCGAGCGCTTCCGATTCGCTTATCACCGGGCAGACCACGAATACCTGTCGCCCGGCAGCGATCTGTTCGTCGATACTTTTATATAGTTGCTTTCGGGAGTTCGGAGAAACCAGTTCCGTGATCACAGGCTTGCGGCCCGCCGGCTTCGCAGCCAACACGGATATGTCGAGCTCACCGTAAAGCGTCAGCGCCAGCGAACGCGGAATAGGCGTGGCCGTCATACTCAGGACGTGTGGCATATGGCCGGCCTTGGCCATCAGCGACTTGCGCTGGTCGACACCGAAGCGGTGCTGTTCATCGACGATTATCAGGGCCAGTTTGTGCATGTCCACCTTATCCTGGATAAGAGCTTGGGTACCGATGATGAAGCGCATGCGCCCATCAGTAATAGCCTTCCGCGCCTCGTTTTTTTGCTTGGTGTTCATGCCGCCGACCAGTAGACCGACGGCGTCTTCGTAGCCGATACTCATCATCAACGCGCGAATGGTGTCGGCATGTTGGCGGGCTAACAGTTCCGTGGGCGCCATGAAGGCCACCTGCCAGCCTTGGGCGACGGCCATCAAAGCGGACATGGCCGCTACGACCGTCTTGCCGGAGCCGACGTCGCCCTCCAAAAGTCGGTTCATAGGCTGTTTTTTCTGCATATCCAGATATATCTGCCAAACGGCTGCCCGCTGAGCGTTTGTAAGGTCAAAAGGCAGGTGTTTCACGAAATCCCTCGCCAAATCTTCTTTAAATGCTATTTCCAGCGATTGCTCAGATTGGTTTTCGCGTTTGTTCATAAGGCTGGCCAGGCTGAGCTGGAAAACTTCTTCGAACCCGAGCCGGCGCCGAGCCGCCGCCAATTGCTCGGAAGAAGCTGGAAAATGCAGCGCCGCCAGGGCTTCCGCGCGGCCCAGCAAGCCATACTCTTCAACAAGTCGGGCGGGTAGGGTCTCCGGCAGATTGCTTATCAACGGCACGATCTGCTTCATGGCCTCCCTTATCTGACGGGAGTTCAGGTCCTTGGTTTCCCTGTAAATGGCTAGAATGCGGGCGGTATTGACTGGAAACTCGCCGACCGCTTCTATACTGGGATTCATAATCGTTAAGCGCCGGTAGCTGAGCTGATACTCCCCTGAGATGTAATATTCTTGGTCGCTTTTAATAGCCGCGGCCCGATAAGGCTGGTTGAACCAGACCAAGCGGACGCTGCCGCTTTCATCACTGGCGACGGCTTCCGTTATATGCAGGCCGCGCCGGGCTCGCCGCCCCTTGGCTTGCATGATGCGCGCCTTTATAGTCACTGGCCCAGGTTTCAGTTTGCTTATATCCGTGACGTCGGAGTAATCATCGTAGCGGCGAGGATAATAGTCGATGAGTTCGGCCACCGTTCTAATACCCAGTGCGGCGAAACGCTTGGCCCGGACATCGCCGACCCCTTTCAGGTCACTCACTTGAGTGTTCAAGTCCATATTTACAGTATACGAGAGCCGAGACGTTAGCGAGCCTTGCGGACCAGGAAGAAGATGCTCGGACCGAAGTAGACCCAGGCCAGCGGGCGTTGCAGGACATGCTCGGCGCCCAGCATGACAGACCGTGGCATAACTTGCTTGAGGCGGACACTGCGCAAGTTAGAAACCGATAGGACAGCGCTGGCGCGCAGGCCGGCGTGCTCCAGCTGTCTTAAGACGGTGTACGGGTTGTGGTTTACGAAAGGTATCTCATCAGCCCGTTTGTTGGCTTCAGAGCGGATATCTACCGGTTTGACCGGCATGCGCTCCAAGCGAGCCATGTGTTTCAGCCGGTTGCGCATGTGGAGATAGTTGGCGACTTCGATGATAGCCACGCCGTCGGCGCTGAGCACGCGCGAGATTTCTTCAAATTCCGGCGATGGGTCCGGCAAGTGGTGCATGACGCGGATCATGGTCACCAGATCCAAGCTGCCATCGTCGAATTTCAGGTCGTCGGCCTGCATGAGCTTGCGGTCGATCTCGGGATGTCCTTTCAAGAAATCTTTGGCCAGGTCGATCTGCTGCTGGCTCGGTTCGGCCAAGGTCACCTTATCGGCATAATCTTCCAGCAACAGGCAAAGCCGGCCGTAACCGCCGCCTATGTCGACGGCATTCTTGAAGTGCTTGCCCTTCAGCAGTTTGCGGATGGCGATCTCTTCGGCCGCGTGTTCGTATTCGCGGCCTTGCCAATACTTCCGGTAATTGTGCTTGGGGTCGTTGTATTGGTCAGCCTTACGCCTCTGGTGCGGCTTAGCGGCAGACTTGGATTTCGTCTTCACCTTCGCCTTCGCCGAGGAGGCCGAGGTTCTTACCGCCTTCTTGGTTGTCTTTGTTGTCTTGGGCATAAATTCTCCTTAGTATACCAATCCGCTTTATTTATCCAAATCGACCACTGCGAAGCTGTTCTTGCCCCGCCTTAGCAGGTTGCCGCCCCCCTGGAACCGCACGTCAGTCTCCGGACCAAGCTTTTGTCCATTTATGTATACCGCACCGGAGGCTATCAGGCGTGAGGCCTCGCTGTTAGAAGCAGCCAGGCCGGCCTTCACTAGCGTCCGGGCCGGACTTTCCTCGGCTTTCACTACCGGAAGTTCCTCCCTCAAGATGTCGAGTTCAGGGCCCTGCAAGCTCAGGAAATCGGCATCGCCGAACAATACTTCGCTGGCCCGCCTGACGCTGTCCGCCTGGTCTGATCCGTGGACGAGCTTCGTGACTTCGTACGCCAGGGTCTTTTGGGCTAGTCGCTGACCACGATTTGCCTGGAATTCGGCCATGATCCGCTCAATCTCGGGTTTATCAAGCATGGTAAAGATCTTCAGATAACTTTCCACGGCTTCGTCGTCGGCATTAAGCCAGAATTGATAAAACTTATAAGGACTCGTCTTGTTAGGATCCAGCCAGACCGCGCCATCTTCGCTCTTGCCGAATTTCGTGCCGGTGACGGGATTGACCACCAGCGGCGCTGACCAGACGTGGGCCTCTTTGCCTTCTATCCTGCGGATCAGGTCGACACCCGTGATGCTATTCCCCCACTGGTCGGCGCCGCAGACTTGCAGAGTGACGCCCTTCTCTCGGAACAGATGTAGGAAATCATAGCCCTGTATTAATGAATAGCTGAACTCGGCATAGCTGATACCGCTGCCGCCTTCGCCCAGGCGGCTCTGCACGAAGTCGCGCCCCAGCATCTGACGGACCGGTACATGCTTGCCGATATCGCGCAGGAAACCCAGATAATCCATATCCTTGAACCAGTCGTAATTATCGACCACTTCGAATTGCTGTCCGGCGAAGATCGTGCGGTACTGCCCAGCAATCTTTTCTTTATTAGCTGTTATCTGCTCTGGCGACTGGAGTTCACGCTCAGCTTTTTTGCCATCGGGGTCGCCTATCAGGCCGGTGGCGCCGCCTACCAGCAGGACAGCATTATGCCCGTGTTCTATAAAGTGCCTGACCATCATAGCGATGGCCAGGTTGCCGACAGTCATGGAATCGGCACTGGGGTCGACACCCCAATAAAAAGTAATCGGCTGGCCATCCAGGGCCGCAGGGTCGCTGAAAGTAGTCTGGTTTACGAAACCGCGCCAGGCCAATTCTTCTGATAGTGTCATCGGGGTTAATTATAGCTTATGCGGCGGAGTCCTACCAAGCTGAGCAAAAACTGAAATGCCGCCGCAAAAATATGAGTAGTTTACAACGAGCTTTTGCTATAATAGTCTGGAATATTTATGAGCCCCAGACGCAGTCGACGCCCCCGAAACAGTATCACTACTAAAAGTGGAAAAACTATTCCGCTTAACCGTTCATTGAGCGACCGCGTCAAAGCCGCCCGTGCGGCGCGGGCCGCCGATAGGGCCACTTATCTGAGCACTTTGCCAAAAGGCCGCTTGAAACGGCTGGCTTACAGATTGCAGCCTAAACACTTGGCAGCCTACTGGTTCAGCCGCGAAGGCGGAATCATGGCCCTCAAGATCATCGGCGTAGCCATCGTCGTCGGGTTTTTCCTGACCATCGGCCTGTTCGCTTACTTCCGCAAAGACCTGCCCAAGATTAAAGATATCGCCGGCGACAACCTGGGCGGCAGTATCACTTATTATGACCGTACAGGTAAGATCGTGCTCTGGCAGGATTACGACGCCGTCAAGCGCATCCCTGTCAAAAGCGACCAGATTTCCCCTTATATGAAGAACGCCACGGTGGCGATCGAGGACAAGGACTTTTATAAGCACGGCGCCTTCGACGTGCGCGGTATCATGCGTGCCGGCTTCCACGATATATTCGGTGGCGGCGGCAGCGTACAGGGAGGTTCGACGATTACCCAGCAGCTCGTCAAACTGAACGAGAACTGGACGACCAATCGTACCGTGACACGCAAGGTCAAGGAGCTTATTCTGGCCGTCGAACTGGAGCGTGAATATTCTAAGAGCGACATCCTGACAGGCTATCTCAATATCGCCCCGTATGGCGGTGTCGAATACGGCTGCGAGGCCGCGGCCAACGACTACTTCCATAAGAGTTGCAAGGACCTGACACTGTCGCAGGCTTCGATGTTGGCTGCCATACCGCAATCCCCCAGTTACTATTCACCCTATGCCAGTAGCCAGTACAACCAGTCGGTTACCGAAAGTACCTTCAATAAGCCGGCACTTCTGAACCGCCAGCACTACATCTTGGATCAGATGGCTACCCAGGGATATATAACCCGGCAGGAGGCGGATGCCGCCAAAAAGGTCGACGTCTTAGCGCAGATCCACGCTCAGGCGCCGAAGTACCAGGGCATAAAAGCCCCGTACTTCGTGCTGGCCGCCAAACAAGAGCTGGAACAGACCTACGGCGCGGCTACCGTCCAGCGCGGCGGCTGGCAGGTCATAACGACACTTAATATGGACCTGCAGAATAAGGCCGAGCAGCTGGTGCAGTCCAACATACCTAACATTTCAAACTACGGGGCCGACGAAGAGGCCCTGGTCATGGAGGATGTGCCTACGGGCCAAATGATGGCCCTGGTCGGCGGCACCGACTTCAGCAACCCTGATTACGGCCAAAACAACTATGCCGCAGGCATCCTGATACCGCCAGGCTCCAGTTTCAAGCCATATGACTACGCGACATTCATCAACAACAATAATAATGTCGGCGCCGGTTCCGTGCTTTACGACACACAGGGCGCACTACCGGGATACCCGTGTACCAAGAAGGGCTTGCCGCCACCTAAGGGCGACGGCAACTGCCTGGAGGACTACGACTTCTTGTATCCTGGCCCGTTGACGCTTAGGTACGCTATCGGCGGCTCCCGTAACGTGCCGGCCGTGAAAGCCATGCTGGAATCCTCCCCCGGCGACAAGAGCCCTTACACCAAGTCGGTCAACAAAGTCATCAGCACCGCCTCGGCTATGATGGACAATAACTACAACCAGTCGCAGAAAAAGAGTTCTTACAACTGCTATTCGGACGCGGCCCTGACCAAGACGACCCAGTGTTACGGAGCGTCGGCCATCGGTGACGGCGCCTACCTGCACTTGGACGACCATGTCAACGGCCTGGCTACCCTTGGACGCTTGGGCAAGGCCATCCCGCGCACCTACATATTGAAAATTACCGACGCTTCGGGCAAAGATGTCTACCAGTGGAAGCAGCCCCAGGGCAAGCAGGTCATCAAGCAGGACTCGGCCTACATAGTCAACAGCATGTTGAGTGACCCGAACGCCTCATACCTGCCCGGCTCATGTACCGATTACACCTGTTACGGCGGTTACAAGTTCCAGCACTACAACGGATGGAAGTTCGCGGTCAAGACGGGTACCACCAACGACGGTTACGACGGCCTGATGACCAGCTGGTCGACGAAGTATGCCGTAGTCTCCTGGGTCGGCAACCATACTCGTAATGTCTCACTTAATACGTCCATGGAGTATCTGACGGAGCCGTTGACACGAAGTATGATGGAATACGCTCACCAGAACTTGAAGCCGAGCAATTGGAACCAGCCGAAGGATATCAAGACCGAGCCGGCCTTCATCGTACGCAACCACATCCACTTCGGCGACGTCGAGCCAAGCCCATCGAATGACCTCTATCCGTCCTGGTATGTCGGCGGCAACTCCGGCAAGAACAACTCGCAGACCATCGACAAGGTATCCGGCAAGTTGGCCACCAGCTGTACCCCGCAGTCCGCCAAACAATACGCCTATAATTCCAACGTTTCTACCTGGAACGTCGACATATTCAACGGCGGGACGCCCAACGTCGGCAGCAGCAACAATAGTGGTGGCAGCAGCACGCCGACCGCCAGCGACGACGTTCATAACTGTAATGATAGTCCGCCGACCGTCACCTTGACGGCGCCCACCAGCTGCAGCTCGCAATCCGGTACGCCGTGTACCATCACGGCCACCGCCACCCAGGGCACGCACCCGTTCAATGACCCGCACTACCCCAACTTCCCCGGTACGATTACTTTCAGCTTGAACGGCACGCCACTGAAGAGCTTCCAGATAACTAATTCACCGAGTACGGTCTCCTTCAACTATGGGGCGTCATCCACGAAGAGTGGGACGCTGACGGTGACCGTGACTGACAGCGTGCTCTATAGCGACTCCCAAAGCCAGAACTTCAGCTACAACGTACCGACCCCTCAGGCGCCTACCCAGAACAAACCGAACACGCACAATAACAAGCCCAATAATTCCCACAGCGGCCCTTAGGTTCAGAGGGTTTAAGCCCCTAGTCTTTTTCCAGGAATTGGTTGAGCGCGGCACGGACGTCTTTCACCGGATGGAGTCCGGACAACCTCTTGCCCGTCGTCTTCTTTGACGCCGGCCCGATAGCACCGTCAAAACCGAGTTTCTTGGCTTCGGCAAGTCTTTTATCGGCGTACGGGACATGCCGGACTTCACCAGACAGGCCGACCTCGCCAAATATCACGGCATTCCTCTTGAGCCGCATGCCTTTGGCCGCAGAGCCGATAGCCAGACAGATCGCCAGGTCGGCCGCCGGTTCACGTATCTGTATACCTCCGACGACGTTGATATATATGTCTTGCTCAGATAATTTCAGCTTGGTCCGCCTCTCGAGCATGGCGACCAGAAGATTCAGGCGGTTCAGGTCAAAACCGCTGGCGGCGCGCTTAGGATATCCGTAGCTGGTGCGGTTCACCAGGGCTTGGACTTCCACCAGCACGGGCCGCGTTCCCTCCAGGGCGGCCAATACCACCGAGCCGTCACTGTCTTGTCTTTCGGCCAACAAGGCGGCCGAAGGGTTCTCCACGGCCTTCAGGCCTTCTTCTGCCATCTCGAAGATGCCCGCTTCGTTGGTCGAGCCAAAACGGTTCTTGGCGGCCCTCAGGACTTTGAAACCGCCATAACGGTCCCCCTCCAGCTGCAGCACGACATCGACGACGTGCTCCAGGACTTTGGGGCCGGCTATCGAGCCTTCTTTGGTCACGTGTCCGACCAAAAGCAGCGCCGTATTGGATTTTTTGGCAGCTTCTGTGAGCAGTCTGGTGCTGTTGGTTATCTGGGAAACGCTGCCAGCCGCCGAAGCCACTGCGGCGCAGCTCACCGTCTGCACGGAATCTACGATAACTAGCTGGTACTTGCCGCTGGCTATGGTGGCGGCTATATCATCCGCCGAATTGCTGGCCGCCAGACGCAGGTCAGATTTCAGGGTACCGAGCCGCTTAGCCCTAAGCCCTATCTGATGTTCGGATTCTTCCCCGCTGACATATAGCACGGCCGCCTTGCCAGCTACAGCGTAAGCCAACTGCAACAACAGCGTACTTTTGCCGATTCCCGGCTGGCCGGCCAATAAATTGACGCTACCGGCGACTATGCCGCCACCCATTACTAGATCGACATCTGATATGCCACTGATTAGGCGCTTTTGATCCTTATCTACAGAATCATCTACCGACCGCGGCTTAAGGGCATGTCCGCTGGACACGCTGCCGGATATAGCCTCGGGCGTAAGCTCTTCCTGAAGCGTGTTCCACTCTCCGCACTGCAGACATTTACCGCTCCAGGTGCTGGATATAGCACCGCAGTTAGCACAGACGTAGCGCGTAGATGTCTTTTTAGCCACTATGTTTGTTCTCCCATCAATTAAAGTTTAGCATTTCAGCGTACGCCTGCCGACCCAAACTGTCTAGTTAATGAAATAATTTAATTTGCCGCCGATGATTGGGCCTTCGGCGCCATGCGGGTGTCCAGCGCCTTGTCCAGGTCCGTCAGCT
Organism: Saccharimonadales bacterium (SeqCode); assembly: GCA_035547815.1. Classification (GTDB taxonomy): domain Bacteria; phylum Patescibacteriota; class Saccharimonadia; order Saccharimonadales; family UBA4665; genus JARIHC01. The sequence goes on along the minus strand of DASZUB010000034.1, from coordinate 59,887 downwards.
GTTGGGCTATGACGTTTCGCGCTTTGACCAGCTGGTTGTAACTGGCTATGGACGACCTGAGGGCGGCAACACTTCCGTTATAAGACTGCACTTGGGAATTGTAATCTGGCACACCGGCATTATATTCTTCGGTCTGGCCGGCGTCCAATAGGGCTTTGAGATGGTCTTGGGTGTCATTAAGTTTCTGGAGCTGTGACTGTAAGGCGGCTTGCTGGCTGTCAATCTGCTCTTTCATAGCAGCTAGCCGCTGGTCATCCTGACTGATTTGGGCTTGCCGGTCCGTAAAAGCTTCTTCGTAGCGGTCGCTGAGAGCCACGATGCCCGCCCGATTGCTAAAGTATTGCTTATAATAAGTCTCAAGCGCGGGCGGCAAATTATCGACTTCGGTGCCGAATGTCGAATGCATTTCATCAAGCACCGAGTTCGGTTCCGTCTTCTTGTACAGGCTGATCTCGTCCTTGACCCGCTGGTTGGTCAAGCCATGCTGGTAATAATTTTGCAGCAGGCTGTCGACATGCTGCCTGTCTTTATCGCTTAAGCGCTCGTAAATGGCATGCAGGTCTTCGTGTGCGGCCGTCACCTGGGCCACGCCCTGCAAATCCGGAGTCTTGACATTATAGATGTATATGCCATTTTCACCCGGATGATAGCACCCCAGCACGATCGCGTCTTCATTTTCCGGACAGTCCTTGCGGAAGCTGGTCACAGAAGATACCAGTTGAGGATTATTGAGATAGAACAGGCGCCGCGCATACGGCGTCATGGTGTCTTGGTCGGCCAAGCGGCTTATGTCGGATGGTGGCCGGTAGCCGCGGAGCCGCCACCAATCATTCAGCGGCTGCCTGTAAACCACGACGGCCAGGCACAACCCAAGCAGTATCAGGACACCGACAAGCCCGGCCAGCCTGCCTTTTGCAGACTTTGCCGGGCTGCTAGTAAATGACTTGTTTTTATTCGGTGACGGTGGCATAGGTAAGCTGCTTGTTTTTGCGTGCTACCTGAATAATATCACCTTTATTGTATTTTTCATCCAGCATATCCAGCGCCAGATGGTCCTCTATGGTGTCCTGGATCAGCCGGCGCAGTGGCCGGACACCGTTCTTTGCGTCGTAGCCGCGTTCTAGCAGGTATTGCTTGGCGCCGCTGTTCAGCTGGATGCTAAGGCCTTTGCGCTGCAAGCGATCCTTCAGCTCGTTGATCTGCAGGTCGATTATCTTGTAGATATCTTCTTTGGTCAGCGCGCGGAAAACGATGGTCTTATCTATGCGGTTCAGCAGCTCCGGCCGAAGCATTTTCTTAAGCTCAGCCTGGACGCGCTCCTGGTTGGCCTCGTGCAGCTCTTCCAGGTCCTTGAGCTCATTCTTCTTGCTGGCGTGGAAGCCGAAATTAGCCTCTTTCTGTAGTTTTTCGGCGCCGATGTTACTGGTCATGATGACGATGGTATTCGTAAAGTCGATGCGCCGCCCCTTGGCGTCCGTGATATAGCCGTCCTCTAGCAGCTGCAATAGCATGTTAAAGACATCCGGATGGGCTTTTTCAATCTCATCGAACAGCACCAGGCTGTATGGCTGGCGGCGGATCTTATCAGTCAGCTGGCCGCCGTCGTCATAGCCGACGTAGCCGGCCGGCGCTCCTACCAGGCGCGATACGTTATGGTGTTCGCCGAATTCGCTCATGTCGATCTTGACGAGGGCCGATTCGCTGCCGAAGAATTCGCGGGCCAGCACGCGGGCCAGCTCGGTCTTGCCGACGCCTGTCGGTCCAAGGAAGATGAAGGAGCCGATCGGCCGCTTCTCAGTGCCGACGCCGCTGCGGTTGCGACGGATGGCCCGAGCCACCGCTTCCACCGCTTCGTGCTGACCGATTATGAACTTGCCCATTTCTTTCTCAAGATTCAATAGGTACTTGGCTTCGCTGCGGATGACGTTCTTGACAGGCACGCCGGTCATGCGGGCTACGACGTCGGCGACATCCTCACTGCTGACGTTCAGGCGTTTGGCCTGCTTGCCGGCAGCCCGCTGTTTGGCCAGCTTATCGTTGATCTGCGAAGCGCGCGTCTTGGCGCGGGCGGCCCGCTCGTAGTCCTCGGCGTCGACGGCTTCTTCTATCTGAGCGTTGACCAGCTTCAACTCTTTCTGTAATTTGCGAACTTCGGGGCTGGTCTTGCCCTTGTCGACCCTCAGATGGGCAGCCGTCTCATCGATCAGATCGATGGCTTTGTCGGGCATGTAACGGTCATTTACATAGCGCTTAGAGAGATTGACAGCGTCTTCCAGGACTTCGTCGCTGAGCTTGACGCCGTGGAACTCTTCATAGTGCTTACGCAGGCCTTTTAGTATGGCCAGGGTCTCGCTTGGCGTGGTTTCCGGCACCTGGATCGGCTGGAAGCGGCGTTCCAGGGCGGCATCTTTCTCGATATGTTTGGTGTATTCGGCGGTGGTCGTAGCGCCGATTACCTGGATTTTGCCACGAGCCAGTGCCGGTTTCAGTATGTTGCCGGCGTCCATGGCGCCCTCAGCGGCGCCGGCGCCGACTATCAGGTGCAGCTCGTCTATGAATACTATCGTACGATTGTCTTTCTCCAGCTCGGACATCACTTTCTTGAGCCGCTCCTCGAATTCGCCGCGGTATTTAGTGCCGGCGATCATACCGGCCAGATCCAGCATTACGATCCGCTTGTCAAGCAGGCTGTCGGGCACGTCCTCGGCGATTATCCTTTGGGCCAGACCCTCGACGATAGCAGTCTTGCCCACACCTGGCTCGCCGATCAGTACGGGGTTGTTCTTAGTGCGTCGGTTCAAGATGGTAATGACGCGGCGGATCTGGTTTTCACGACCGACGACCGGGTCAAGCTTGCCTTCTTGAGCCTGTGCGGTCAGATCGGTGCCGAAGAAATCCAGAGCGGTCTTTTTGCCCTTCTTGCCGGAACGCCGTCCGCGGCCAGTACCGGTGTCGCTCTCTTCATATTGCTGGCGGTTGAAGAATTGCTCCAGCTCACCCGTCATACTTTCGACGTCGACGTTCATGTCGCGCAGCAGCACGGTAGCGCGGGCATTTTTCTGGCTCAATATACTGTATAAGATATGTTCCGTGCCGCAGTATTCCTGGCTGTAGTCCTGCGCTACGTCATAGGCCATCTTAAGCGTCAGCTTGGCGGTTTCGCTGAGCCCCTTAGCGCCAACGTTTATAACCAGCGTCTTAGGTGTCATATTGAGTGCCATGCGGGCACGGTCCAGCGTTACGCCGGCACCCTCAAGTACTTTGGCGCCCATACTGCTCTCTTGGGCCAACACACCCAGCAAGAGATGCTCGGTGCCGACATAGGCACTGCCAAAACTGCGAGCTATAGCATCGGCGTGCTTAAGGCTTTGCAGGGCATTGTTAGTAAGGTGGTTCAGGAATTCTTGAAAATCAGGGGAATTAGGATCGGGAGAATTCGGCATCATTTTTACTTCTCCTTCTAGCGAGATCTTATTTTAATCGCTAGTTACCATTATAGCAGTTAGCACTCTAAGGTCAAGAGTGCTAACCTACGTTTTTACCTCTTATAGTTTCTTATCTTTGTCCGTTGGTTGCGGCGTGTATACAGCACCTGGGGTCTGCGGAGACTTATTGTCGCCGCCCGGTTGCTGGTCGGAAGTTACTATCTTCAGCGGCTCGTCTATGGCTGAAGCCAGCTTATTGCCCCACGGCCGGAAGATTACCAGTGCGGCACCTATGAGTATGACGACCGGTACCAACAGTAGCGCCGGATTGGTCGTAGCGCTCGCCAGTGAAACTTTGAGGTGCTGGGTATTGCCATGCTTCGCAGGTGTGACATTGACTTTCTTAGTTACGGTATGGCGGCCGTAATCAACGGTGATGTTCTGTTTGCCGGCCGGCACGTTATTAAATTGGACTATGCCCTGGCTGTTGGTGCGCCTGGTCTGCCCCTGCAGTATCACTATGGCTCCGCGTGCCAAATGGTGGTGGTTATCATATATCGTAATCCTAACTACTGGTACTTTGTGGCCATGATGGCCGCCACTACCGCCGTTTGACGAACCGCCGCCAGAAGTCGGAGCAGCCGGAGTGCTAACATCGGCCGTGGAACTCTTATCGCTGGTGTTCCCCGCTTTGTCAACGGCTTGGACGGCATATTGGTAAGTGGTGTTCGGGCTGGCCTTGGCATCCTTATAGCTGATTCCTGTGATGGGTGCGGTATTGAGTTGCGTGCCATCGCGGTAGACGTTGTAGCCGGCCAGGCCTGATCCGCCGGTGTCGGTAGAGGCGTTCCATGACAGGTTGACCTGTGTGGCTGATGTCGCGGAAGCCTTCAACCCCGTCGGTGTAGTTGGCGGCGTAGTGTCAGGGGCGGACGGCGTGGTGACCGCAGCCGCGGTGGAATTGCTCGATACATTGCCTGCGCCATCTACGGCTTGGACCACATAGGAATATGGGGTGCTGGCCACAGCCGTGGAGTCGGTATAGCTGGTACCGGTTACCTGGGCGAGGACTACGCCGTTCCTGAGGACATTGTACTTCGCTACACCGGTAGCATTCGGGCCGCTGTCGGTAGAGGCGCTCCAGCCCAGGCTTACCGTAGTGGCGCTGGCAGCCGTGGCGTTGACGTTCGTCGGGGCGCTTGGCGGCGTGGTATCAGGGTTGTTTACCGTAACTGTCACGCTGGAAGAACTGCTATTACCGGCGGCGTCATAGGCCTTGGCCGATATGGTGTGAGAGCCATTGGATATCGTCTTTGAGTCAAAGGAGTAGTTGTAGGGTGCGCTGGTGTCGGCTATCTTCAGCGAGCCGTCTACCGATATTTCCACCTTGGTAACGCCGACGTTATCGGATGCGCTGGCAGTGGCCGTGACAATACCCGATACGGTGCTACCATTGCTTGGCGAGGCGATAGAGACGGTCGGGTTAGTGGTATCGGCGCTGGAACTTCCTCCGCCGGAGGAGCCTGTTGCTGAAGCGCCTACACCGCCCTCAGGACCGCCATTGCCGTTCCAGCCCGCTAAGAAAGGCAGGCCCTTGGCCACGTAGTAGCCGGATGGCGGCGCGGCATATGGCTCGCCGTCGTGCGGGGTCCAAGTGGTGGACGTATAGCTCGGCGTCCAGTTCTTGACGGACGAGCTGCCGACCGCACTGCCATCGTACGAAACATTCTGGCTGGTCGTACAGCTGCTGGCACAGCCCCATTCCGAGTAATCGGCGTTGCCATCCACGGCACCGGCTTCCACGATGTTATTGCTAAGCGTGTTGTCCGTGCCGCTGGCGTAACAGCCGTCATTACAAACGGATGGGAAGTGCAGGCCCCAAGCGGTAGCGACCACTGTGTTATTGGTGACGTTCAAACCATGGGTAGCATAGACTTCGATGTCCTGGGCCGGGCAGTTGTTAGAATCGATACGGCAGGCAGGATCATTCACGAACAAATTATTGTGGATGGTTATGTTATCCATCTTGCCCGACTGGATAAGTACGGTCTGGGCCCTGGATTGCGTGTGCCACAGGATGTTGTTAGAGAAACTGATGTTAGACCCGTCTCCGAAGCAGTGGAAGACATTATTGTGGACAGCCGTGGCCGTATCGCTGTTAGATAAGGCAGTGGCATCATATGGCCCGATGAAAGCGTTATTATCAAAGGTGCCGCCGGCCATGCAGCCTATTTCTATATAGTGGGAATACTGGTTTCCTTTCGTGACGCCGGCACCAATATCCGGACCGCAGACGTTATTCTTGAATGTGAAATTCTTTTCGATACTCGCGCCACCGGCTACCGTCAAGCACTCGCCGACATGATCCATCTGGTTGTGGAGCATAGAGACCCCTGTTTGTACGTGGCTGCCCCCACAACCGTTGGCATAGAAGTAGAACGCGTTACCTGCATTAATATGCTGGATGGTGTTGTACTGGAAGACCACATTGCCGTCTATGCCGCACAAGCCTTGGACGCCGCCATCTATATACAGCCCCTGCACGGTGAGGTTCTTAGTGTTGCCTGGCCCATTTATGGTTATACCTTTGACATGGACAGTGGCTCCAGGCACCGGCTGCAAGGTAACCGTGCCGGATGGAGCTATGCCTGAGAATGTCTGTGCCGACCAAGTGCCCGCGCTTAAGCAGATTACCGAGCCGGGACTAGCGCTGGAAAGGGCGTTTTGGATATTAGCACCGACGCTCAAGATTGAAGTACAAGCCAGGTTGTTGCCACCGCCAGCGCTAGTGTTATTGACGGTCACTGTCACACTCGCCGACGTCTTGGTATTACCGGCAGCGTCCCGTGCCACGGCGGTCAGCGTATGCGTGCCATTGGAGGCGGTCGCGGTGTTCCAGGTCGCGCTATACGGGCTTGAGGTATCTTCGCTGCCCAGGTTATTGCCGTCGAGTTTGAATTGGACTCCGGCCACGCCGGTGTCATCCGAGGCATTGGCGGTGACGTTTACAGAGCCAGAAACGGTGCTGCCGCTGCTCGGCGCGGTTACGGATACCGTTGGGGCTGTCGTGTCGCCGGCGCTGGATGTGCTAGCAACCGGTCCATACGTGTATTGGCTGGGCTTCCAGTCGACACCCTGGCTGCCGCCAAGCATAAAGTTATCCCCTCCGGCCGCAGTAGGTCCTGGGAACGGCGGGTTACAGTTCGATGTGAAGCCAGTGCTAGGATAAGAACCGGCGTAGTTGGTGTTGCAAAAGAGATTGTTCGTCGATGTGTATGTGCTGTTGAAGGGCGCCGTGGTATCGGTCCACGCACGGCTCAGGACGTTGTTCGTAACGCTGACGTTTGACCAGCCTGGGTCGCGCAATGTGAAAGTAAGATCTCCGCCCCACATGGTGTTGCGGTCAATGCTTACCTTATCTTCCGGACCAAATAATTGAATAGTGGTATCGGGACCGCAATCCGGAGCCGTAGCCGCGCAGGGTTCGCTGTTGCGGGTAAAGATATTGTCGTATACCTTGACGTTAGTAACCGTGCCGCAAACTCCCGTGACTCCTGGGCCGCACAAAGAATTCTGGTCCTTTATGAAGAAGCCTTGGCAGTGGTTGTCGTGCTCATAGTTGTGGTCAAAATCGATGCCGTCGCCGACCCAAACCGTTTGCAAGCAGTCGGAATGTTCGCCGTTTTCGATGATGCCGGTGAACTCATTCTGCGAAACCGTCAGGCCGAAACCGTCGCCATCGACGTCGTGATAGCGATTGGCCCTGATGGCGTCTTCGCCGTATGGGCCTTGGAACTTATTGCCGATTATTTTGACGTCGTTACAAGTAGTGGTGGTCGAATTGCAGGCATCCACCCCGAAATAACCACCGGTGATCTTGTTATGCAAAATAGTTATATTGCTGCTGCCAGGCTGAACGGTTATTTCGCCAGTGGTGTTAAAATTTGAAACCGTTATTCCTGCACCGCTAATGGAAACGGCACCGATGGTGGCTTTGCCAGGGTTTTGGGCTTGCAGGGTTACGCCGGGATTCGCCTTGTTGGTGTTCAAGGTCAAGTTGCCATAAGTGCCGTCGCTCAGACATACGGCTTGGCCGGGTGTGGCTGCGCTGACCGCGCTCTGGGCGGCCGAAGCACTTGATACGGTTTGGTCACAGCTAGAGTCCGTCGTGGCCGCGAAAGAACTGATAAGCACAAAACCGCCTACCAGGCCGACGAACAACGCCACGACAATCATCGGCAACTTTGGAATACGACGCTTCTGCTCAAATTTTTCGGGCTCCTGGCCTATGGTCATATTGTCGCCTTCCATACTCTATTTCTTTTCTACCACGATGGTCCCGTTCATAGTCGGATTGAGCTGATCGTGATAACCATATGTGCCCGTCTTGTTGGCTACGAAGGAATATGTCTGCGTATTATTAAGAATTTCTGATTTAAGGCCCGGCAAACCGTCGTCCTTAGGAAAAGGATTAGAGGCTACTTGGTGCATGACCACGCCGCCGTTCGTCCAAGTTATAGTGGTGCCGGATTTGACAGTGAGTGTCGCGGGCTGGAAACCTTGGTCTGTGATTTTCACGGCAGCTATCTTGGGTCCAGAAGATCCGTTATTTCCGGCCAGCAGGGTCACGCCTACTATGGCTATGACAAGTACGGCTAAACCGCCTGAGATGATAGCCACGCGCCGAGTCATGGATGAAGAAGGTCTGGTCTGGCCCTGGGTCTCTGTCATGATTCTCTGCCGTTACGGTGGCCCCTCTTTGATTTAGTGGTAGTGTAAGCGTTTTGGCTGCTTTAAGCAAATTGCCTGTGGAAATGTGCTACAATTTCCGTAAGATACCCCATAAAAATAAACAGCCGTGCAATTATCACCATCGACCTCCTATAACGAATCCCGCAAATACGAATCTGCGCTCCGCCACCTTTTCCTGCCCTCGGCCTATACTCTGCTTGGTGAAACCATCGTAGCCGTCATCGCTTTGCTCATCTTTAATTTCAGCACCCTGAACGAGCAGGTATTCAGCGCCTCGTCGGGCGTAGAGGTTAACCCTATATCAGTGTGGGGCGACGTAATCGACCGCTGGCTGCCAGGCGCCCAGTCCGCCGCTATCCAAAGGATCCTACTTTTTGCCCTTTGGGCGGCGTTCGGCGCCCTGCTATATATACTGGTATTCCGATTGCTGCAGATTTTCGTTCGCACCCATAGTTCTATCGAACGGGGTGAAGAGCTAGTACGCGCCGACCATACCGCTGGCGCGTGGCGCTACTTTAAATCCTTGCACGACTTTTTCCTGAGGACCATTATCACGCTTGTCGGCATAGCCGCTATCCTTACAGGTGTCATCTTGTGTTTCGGCATAGCCAGTCAGGAACTGGCCATCGGCCTGGCCGATGGCTTCCCTGCTGATGTAGCGCCTTTCATTATCAGCCTGGTTGGTGCGATATTAACGGCTAGAATCGTCGTGGTCGGGCTCAGCCTGCTGTCCAGCCGCTTCCGCCTTTGGTACAACGCCTAAAAAGTGCTACTTGTCTTCTTCTACTTCTTCGGAGGCACCGTCGGCTTCGCCATGCTCTTCGATAGCTTCTAAGAGCGAGGATTCCAATTCACTCTTCTTCTTCAGTCTGGGCTGCTTGGGGAGTTCCGTGGTCTTGGCTTCGCCCGATTCGTCGCTATCTTTGCTCTCGCTAGCGGTGTCGCCGCCCTGCTCGGCCTCTATATCCAGTTCGTAACCGGTCAATTTGCTGGCCAGGCGGACATTCTGGCCGCTCTTGCCGATAGCGATACTTTGCTGGTCTTCGGGCACGATGACCTTGGCCTTCTTATTCTTCTCGTCGAGTTCTACCCTGGAGACCTTGGTCGGGCTGAGCGCCTCCATGATGTATTCGGAGGGGTCTTCTTTCCAAACGATGATGTCGATCTTTTCCTGTTCGCCGACTTCACTCATGACGGCGTTGACGCGGGTGCCGTGGCCGCCCACGAAAGTACCGACCGGATCGACGCCAGGCACGCTGGAAGCCACGGCGATCTTGGTGCGCACGCCGGCCTCGCGGGCAATACCCTTGATTTCAACCGCGCCGCTCTCCATCTCAGGAACTTCACCGCGGAACAGCCACTCGATGAATTCGGTATTGCCGCGTGAGACTACCAGCTGCGGACCGCGGTAGCCGCGCTCCACGTCTTTCAGATAAACTTTCAGGCGCTGACCCGGGTAATAACGCTCGCCCTGGATCTGCTCGCTACGCGGCATGATGCCCTGCGCCTTGCCCAGATCTATACGGACTATGTTACCCTCGACGCGGGAAACGGTGGCGTTGATGACGGTGCCGATCTTATCCTGATACTCATTGATGACGATTTCGCGCTCAGCCTCGCGCAAGCGCTGCAAAATCACCTGCTTGGCGGTCTGGGCAGCGACGCGGCCGAACTCTTCAGCTTTCTCATGAATCTCTATGGTCTCGCCGGCCTTGGCGTTCTTACGCATGACCTGAGCGTCGGCCACGCTGATCTGCTCACCCGGATGTTCGACCTTGTCGACTATCTCTTTGGTCACGTAAACGTCGATGTCGCCGGTGTTCAGATTCATCTCAACCCGGATTTCCTGTTCGCGGTCGCCGTAATCGCGCCGGTAGGCGGCGGCCAGGGCCTGCTCGACGACTTCCTTGACGGAATCTTCCGGCAAATTCTTTTCCTCGGCTATCGACCTTATGGCCAACGCCAGCTGTTTCATATCTAAATCCATGTTTTCCTCGTTTCTTCTAGTTCTGATATTAAAAAAACCGACCACGCTGGCCGGACTTGCTTGTAATTTTAAGCTACTGCGGACTGAAAGTCAACGTGGCTCCCCATGTAGTACAATAATTTAATATGCCAAAGAAAGTCCGTCGGCTGGCCGAGCAATTCCAGCCGGAACACTATGACCTATCGATAAGTATTGACCGCGAAACCATGAGTTTCAGCGGCAAAGTAACCGTGAAGGGCAAAAAAACCGGCGTGCCGGCCGAACGCCTGACATTCCACCAGAATGAACTGAAAGTCACGGCTGCGACAATTATCAAACACGATAAAAAGGGTGATAGGGAGCTGCCGGTCAAGCGGATCAATAACCAAGATACGCTGGGTGAGGTCCGGCTGCATGCCGAGGAGACTATTTATCCGGGCGCTTATACCGTGACCATGGAGTTCAAGGGTAGGATAACTGATCCGATGAACGGCATTTACCCCTGTTATTTCAAACATGGCGGTCAAGATAAGAAACTTATTGCCACGCAGTTCGAAAGCCACCATGCCCGCGAAGCCTTCCCCTGCATAGATGAGCCGGCCGCCAAGGCCACTTTCGATCTGACAGTGGAAACGCCGAAAGGCGAAACGACGCTTGGCAACACGCCGGTGAAGTCCCAAAAAACATCTGATGGCCGCCAGCGCATCAGCTTCGAAACGACTCCGCGGATGTCTGTTTATTTGCTGGCCTTCGTCACCGGCGATCTGGGTTACAAAGAGGCTAAGACCCGGCATGGCACCACCGTACGGGCCTATGCGACACCGGACAACGTCGCCGATACGGGCTTTGGACTGGACGCGGCCGTGAAAGTTATTGATTTCTTCAATGATTATTTCGGCGTACCTTATCCTTTGCCCAAGCTCGACATGGTGGCCTTGCCCGACTTCAACGTTGGCGCCATGGAGAACTGGGGGCTGATGACCTTCCGCGAGACGGCCATGCTGGCCGACCCCAAGAACAGCAGTATCGAAAGCAAGCAACGGGTGGCACTGGTCGTGGCGCATGAAGCCAGCCACCAGTGGTTCGGCAACCTGGTGACCATGAAATGGTGGGACGACCTGTGGCTGAACGAGAGTTTCGCCAATCTGATGGAATACGTAGCGGTCGATGCTATTTATCCGGAGTGGCAGATATGGGAAGAGTTTGTCAGTTATGAATCAGCCAGCGCCAAGCGCCGCGACAGCCTGGCCGACGTCCAGGCTATAAAATGCGACGTCAACGATCCGGAAGAAATCAACGTCATATTCGATCCGTCAATCGTTTACGCCAAAGGCGGCAATATCCTGCGTATGCTGATGGACCATATCGGCAAGGACGCTTTCAGGCGCGGCCTGAAAATTTATTTTGACAAACACTCCTACGAGAACACCGAAGCAGGCGACCTGTGGGAGGCTTTCAGCCAGTCCAGTGGCCAGGATATCAACGCTTTCATGGACGGCTGGCTGCGCCGTCCGGGTTATCCGCTGGTCGAGATAGATTGGCAGCCCGGTAGCAAAAAAATCAGCCTCAGCCAACGGCGTTTCCTAAGCGATCCGGCCGCTAAGCCGAATCCGGCCGATGACAAGCCCTGGCAAGTCCCGCTGGCACCCACCCTACCGCTGGACACAGCCCTGCTGGCCAAGAAAAAAGCCCAGATCACGCTAAAAACTGACGATACCGGACCACTGCTGTTCAACCATGACGGACAGAGTTATTTTTTGCCGCATTATGTCAACGCCGGCCACCTTCAGAACATTGTCGATGGCCTGCAAGACGGCCAGATCAGCGATATCGATAGGTTGTTGCTGCTGGATAACACCGTGCTTTTGCAGCGCGGCGGCCAGGCCGACACAGTCGATTTACTGGAACTTCTTGAAGGTTATAAGAATGAGACCAGCGAGAGTGTCTGGGGCTCCATGTCCATAGCCATAGGTGAAGCGCGCCGGCTGATAGAGGGTGAGGAAGCCGCCGAGACGGCTTTGAACTCCATTGTGGCCGACCTGGTGGAGCCGCTCGTCAAGCAACTGGGCTGGCAGGATAAGCCATCAGATAGCGCGCAAACCTTACGGATGCGCGGCATGGCCCACGGTATAGCGGTCAGCGCCAAGATGAAGCCGGCCATCGATGAAGGGCTCGCGCTGTTTAGCAAATGCCAGAAGCCGTCCGACCTGTCTGCCAGCACCAGGACCGTAGTCTATTCGGTAGCCGCCCGCCACGGCAGCTCAGCGGACTTCAAAAAACTACTCAAGATGTATAACGGCACGCAGAACGCTGACGAGCGCGAAGAGATCGCCGCCGGGCTGACCAATGCCAAGACCCCCGAGCGCTATGAGGCAATAATCAAGATGCTCAAGACGGATGCCATCCGGCGACAGGACTTCTTCCATTGGTACGTCTGGTTGCTGCGCAACCGCTATACCAGGCAACCGATGTGGCAGTGGCTGACCAGTGAGTGGGACTGGGTTATCGACAATTTTTCCAGCGACAAGAACCTGAGCTATTTCGCCCGCTATCCTGGTAGCATCTTCAGCCGCCTGGAGGAGCTTAAAGAGTTCAAGAAATTCTTCGACCCTAAAAAATCAATCGTCTCCATGGGCCATGACATAAACCTGGCCGAAGCCGAGATTATGAGCCGGATCGCCTGGCGCGAACGCAATGAGACGGCCGTCAAAGACTGGCTCAAAAAACATCATCGATAAAGCTGAGCACTGTGTAATTCGGGCCGCTTAACTCTATGGCCGCTAGCTGAGACGGGCCACGCCATTTGGTCTCCGCCAGCCACGACGTCGCGGCGTAACGCATCTGCCGCAATTTGGTGGGAGTGACGGCTTCCAGTCCGCCACCTTGGGCATCATCGCGCCGGTATTTGACCTCCACGAAGTAAATCGTGCTGTCTTTTTCGGCGATTATATCGATTTCGCAGCGCGGCCGGCGCCAATTGCGCTCCAGGATACGGTAACCCCGCATTTCCAGATACGTGGCGGCGGCCCTCTCGGCCTTGCGGCCGACATCAAACGTAGTCATATGCTCATTGTAACAGAGCGGCTACGGGCTTGAAGCTGCGCCTATGTAGGTCGCTGACACCGTACAATTTCAAACGTTCTATATGCAGGGATGTGCCGTAACCGACATGGCTCGGGAAACCGTAATCCGGATACTTATCCGCGACCTCGGCCATGTAGTCATCGCGCGCCACTTTGGCGACTATGCTGGCAGCGCTGACCGCAGGGACGCTATCATCGGCTTTGATAAGCGCTCCTGCTTTCGGGTTGTCTTTCAGGAAGTTAAAATTACCGTCGATAATTATTTCGTCGTAGTCCGCGTCAAGGAGTTCTAGCGCCCGCCGCATAGCCAGGCGGATGGCGGCGGTCATACCGAGCCTGTCAATCTCATCCGGCCCAGCCCAGCCGAGGCCGACCGCCAGGGCGTTTTCGTGTATCTGACCGGCAAAGGCTTCCCGCTGTTTTTTAGTGAGCTTCTTGGAATCCTTCAAGCCAGCGATAGGCCGCGACAAGATCACCGCTCCAGCCACCAGCGGACCCGCCCAACAACCGCGCCCTACTTCATCGACCCCCACGGTAACCATAAATTCATTGTAGCATTTCATATATCTTGACTTTTGTGGTATAATGTGTTCGATTTGTTGAGTGAAGTATTGCTCCATCGGTTCATTAACGGTTTGGAGCGACTGCTCCGAATCGACCTTTGACAGAGTAGAAACTAAGGAGCTCGAAAGTGCAAGGACACAGTAAACAGTGGCGCAATTTCTTCGGCTCCTTATTCAGGACGCCAGGAAGAGCACTGCTTACCGCTGCCGTGATCGCCGTAATAATATTCAGCGGCGTAATCAGCATGCTGGTAAGCGCTTTCATTAAAAACGTATTTGAGCCCTTGCTCATACTCGCTTTTCTGATAGCGCTGTTGCTGTATATCGGAAACAGCGGTAAACGAAAATAGCGATGCCACGAGCGACAAAAACCGAAGGCAAAGCGTAAAGCAACCGGGAGGTAAGATGAAAGCGGTAAAACTTGGGTCGGCTGTGATCGTCGCCGCGATAGGTGTACTAATAGCCCTCGATTTCTGGCCGATACGTGCCAAGCCGCGCCCGAAGATGTCGTGGCCTCGACCAGACAGGTAAAACTGTTTAGCGAAGCAGCTGGGGACAAGCGATATGCTTGGTGAAGCGGACCGTGGGTTTTAACCCAACGCTTCTTTACCCCTCCCGTCCGTTTTCTACTCTGTCTTTTATCAATCTGTTGTTAGTTTGACTTTCGAATTATTACATTATAAAATCACAAGATGGCAAGTCCCCGTAAAATGGTGGGTAGAAGTTTGATTTCCGCTTCTTCGGTGGAAACGGCGCAAGCACGGCGCCAAGAATTACGGGATAGGCCCCGGTCCATAAAGCGTTCGGGAATGCTAGCAACCCACGGCCTTATTACTAGGGCACCAAAAAAGCTTACCGGCCTGGTCGGTTTGGATTATAAAGATTGGAGCGGCCAGCATATCGGCGAAGGGGATGAATTCACCGTATTCCGTATCAGTGACGATGAGGTCCTCAAGGTAGCCCACGCGACGCTTCTCATGAGGCGCCAGGCGCAGGAGGCATATGCCGAACGGCTCAGAAAAGAGCATGGCCTGATGCTTAAGTGGCTGGGAGAATTCTCGCTTCCGCAGCAGGTCAGCGTAGAAGCCCTGCCTTTCCTGCCAAGCGTCACCGCCGTCCAGGTCCGGCAGCCTTATCTAGACGGCAGCGACCCGCGGTTATTCGAGCCCTTGAATACTGATGTAGTTGCTGCCAATCTGGATAAGCTCCTGGATGAACATCCATCAGCCTTAGGTCAGTTGGGTGATTTTACCGAACGCAGCCACGGCCTGCATGGTGCACACGGGCTAGTACCTGACACTAATGGCGAGAGCAATCTGATACTAAGCGGCGAAAACCTGGTAATGGTCGACGGACAGCCTATCGGCATCGCCCATCGTCCGGTACAAGAAGTTATTCTCGGCCAGCTTGATTCCCTGGCTCTGGCCGTAGCCTAGTCTTTTTTGGCTTCGCTGTCGCCAGCCTGCTCGTGGGAGGCCATGGCAGCAGCGACCTTGGCTTCGTTCTCGGCTTCTTCCTTAGCTTTTTCTTCGGCCTTGGCCTCGGCTTCTTTCGCCTTTTCTTCCTTCAGTTTGGCCTCTTCGGCTTCGGCGGCTTCGTCGTGGACGGCGTTGACTGCTTCGCGGTCAAAGTCGACGCTGCTCAGGCGGGCGGCCTTGCCGGTCCGTTCACGCATATAGCTAAGGTAATTGCGGCGTACTTTGGAGCGCTTGGTAACTTCTACCTGCACTACCAGCGGGCTGTGCAGTAAAAAGCTTTTCTCGACGCCGATACCGCTCGAAATCCGGCGCACGGTGATGCGGCTGGTATGGCTGCCTTTGCGGTCGGTGCGGATTACCAAACCCTGGAAAATCTGGATACGTTCTTTGTTGCCTTCGCGGATTTTCTGGTGCACGCGCACGGTGTCACCGCTGCGTACGTCCACGACGGCCTTTTTCTTATACTGGTCGTTGATTTGATCTATCACACTCGACATATCCGGTAGATTGTACAGGATTTAACTGATTAAATCAAGGGAAATCTCGGGTGCGGCGGCCTACTTTATGACATAAGAGCCGTGTACAATGGTTAGGTATGTCTGATTTTGATGAAAAGGCACTGGAGAAGCACAAGGAACTGCGCGGCAAGATCGCGGTCCGGCTCAAGGACACGCTTGATAGCCGTGAGCAATTGAGCATTTATTACACGCCGGGCGTCGCGGCCGTTTCGCGGCAAATCGCCGACCATCCGGAGACGGCCGCGGACTACACTTGGCTGAACAATAACGTGGCCGTTATCAGCGATGGTTCGGCCGTCCTAGGCCTAGGCAACATCGGCCCGAAGGCCAGCTTGCCGGTGATGGAGGGCAAATGCATGCTTTTCAAGCATTTCGCCGATATCGATGCCGTACCGATCGTGCTGGACGTCCATTCGGCCGATGATATCGTGACTGCCGTGAAAGCGATCGCGCCGAGTTTTGGCGGCATAAATTTGGAGGATATCGCTGCGCCGATCTGTTTCGAGGTTGAAGAACGGCTGGCTGAAGAATTGCCTATACCGGTCATGCACGATGACCAGCACGGTACTGCCGTGGTCACCCTAGCCGGCCTGATAAACGCCGCCAAACTGGTCGGCAAAGAGCTGAAAGACTGCAAAATTGTCGTGGTCGGCGCCGGCGCTGCAGGTGTGGCCATTGCCAAGCTGCTGCATAAGTACGCCGGATCGGAAATTATCGCCGTCGACAGCCAAGGCGTGGTCCATGAGGGACGCCCGGACCTCAATGAGTCCAAAAAACGGCTGCTCCAGATTACCAATCCCAATCACGTCGAGGGTTCGCTCGAGGATGCCATCAAAGACGCCGACGTCTTCATAGGCGTATCCCAGCCTGGCCTGCTGACGGCCGCCATGGTCAAAAGCATGGCCAAGGACCCGATCATTTTCGCCATGGCCAATCCGGTCCCGGAAATCATGCCGGACGAGGCACGGGCGGCGGGCGCGGCAATCATTGCCACTGGCCGCAGCGATTTTCCTAACCAAGTCAATAATGCCCTGGCCTTCCCAGGTATTTTCCGGGGCGCGCTAGATAATAATGTGCGCCAGATCACGGACGAACACAAGATAGCCGCCGCCGAAGCTATAGCCGGCCTTGTCAAAAGCCCGACCGTGGACGAAATCATTCCGCATGTCGGCGACGAACGCCTGGTCCCCGCCATTGCTAAAGTTATAATTTGAATATATAATACTAGATATGTCTGACGAAAGCGGAGGGATGCCGCTTTACATACTAATGCCCGATGCTCCTGATATCAGGGAGCGGCTGGAACACGTTTCTGATGATTCGGCATTCCATGACGGCGTTATTCCGAGAATCATGGAGCTAGCCGGAATCAGCTTTGAACCAGCGGAGCTGGTGGAATCCGTCGAGACCAAATTATCCGAATACGCAGAAGAAAGAATGCTCGGAATAAAAGTCTTGGCCTTTACCGATATGGAAGGCATTCTTGCCAGCCTGGTAGATGACGAAGATCAACGAAACGAGCTTTTAGACAATTGGAGACTCATTGTCTCGGAAAAAATTGATCATGATAGTGTACGCGAAGCCGAGCTCTGGAAGGCTCGAAGAGGCTACAGCCAACCCAAGTTCCCACGTAAACGAAAGAAAGAAATAACAAAAAGAAATCAACGACGCGGATAAGGTTTAGCCGACGACGCGATAAAGCTCTTCCAGCGTCGATTGGCCGGCTATGACTTTCAGCATGCCGTCCTGAAGCATGGTAAGCATACCTGATTTGGCTGCGGCCTCTTCCAAGTTCTGAGTAGTCACCACGACCTTCGGGTCCTCTAAGATTTGGCGCAAGGGCTCGCTCATCATGAACTGCTCACGGATTGCCAACTGGCCTTGGTAGCCATAAGGGTTGGCCTCTGAACTGCCTGGTTTATAGAGCTTGAGACCATCGAGGTTCGGCTTCGGCACCGCTTCCGGTAGCGTCGCCAGCACGTCGTTGATCTGTTGCCACTCGCCTTCTGAAGGATCATACGGCTGTTTGGTGGAATCATCCAGCCGGCGGATCAGGCGCTGGGCCATGACCAGCCGGATCGCCGAGATAAATAATGGGTTCTGGCCGATGATGTCGGCGATGCGTGTAAGTGCCGCGGCCGCCGAGCTGGCGTGGAAGGTAGCCAGCACCAAATGGCCGGTCAACGCCGCCTGCAAAGCCGTGCGGGCGGTATCCATATCGCGGATCTCACCGACCATCACGATGTCCGGATCGAGCCTGAGGACGGCGCGCAGCTTGTCGGCGAAGCTATCGTCATTACCGCCTTCGCTGGAATGCACGGAAATCTGCGTGATACCGGGGAATTGGTATTCGACAGGGTCTTCGATAGTGATGATCTTGCGTTCGTCGCTATTCAAGGTGTTCAGCATGGAGTAGAGCGTGGTGGTCTTGCCGGAACCGGTCGGGCCGACGATCATAACCAGACCGCTTGGCTTGGCGATGATGTCATCGACGACGCTGCGCTCCTGCTCGCTCAGACCAAGCCGGTCCAGCGTATACATAGAGGCGTCCATGTTAAACAAGCGCATGACGACGTCCATACCGTTGATGGTCGGCACGGTTTCCAGGCGGACGTTGACGTCCACCTCGTTGCCATCAGCCATTTTGACGCGCTGGGCGATATGGCCCTGCTGCGCTTCGTTGGTCGAGGTGGAGACATTGCCGGCGCTGGCTATAGCGGATATAAGTATGCGGTACTTGTCCGGCTGGAGGCGAGCTATCGGATGCAATACACCGTCGATCCTGAAACGGATACGGATATAGTCGCGCTGTGTCTCGATATGGATATCCGATGCGTTCAAGCGGTGGGCCTGCGCCACCAGATAGGCCAGCATATCATCGGCCCGCACCTGCTCCAGGATATTTGATATCTGGTCCACCAGCTCCGTGCTGCCGGCTTGGTTGATCTCAATATCATGGTATTCGATCTTTTTGGGCGGGTCGTACAAGTGCATGTACTGCCTGTAGCCGGCCTCCGATATGATAGCGAAATTGACGCGCTGGTCGGCAAAACGCTGTCGCAGTTCATCCATGGTCTTTTGCGACGTGGTGGTAGTGACGCCGAATAAGATATTGCTCCTATCCGAACGCACCGGGATGACCCTATATTTGTACAGCTCCGGCACGGTCAGCCAGTTCTTATAAAGCGGTTTGCCGTCATTCTGCGACGTGTCGAAATAGTCCATACCGAGCACGCGGGCACGGCGCTGAGTAGCCTGCTCTTCTTCTAGGCGGGCGGGGTCTTGATCCATATGCATTCAGTATAAAGCATAAGCGTAGATATCCGGTATAGTTGTGACATGGGAAAGATCGTCCTGATCGCGCATAATTTGCGCAGTTCGCATAACGTGGGTTCGCTCCTGAGGACGGCCGACGGATTGGGCGTGGACCGGGTTTACCTGACGGGCTACACACCGTATCCGCTGGCGCCTAACGATAGCCGCTTGCCGCATATCGCCCAGAAAGTTGATAAACAGATTGCCAAAACGGCTTTGGGAGCCGAAAAGACGGTCGGTTGGCGGCATCAGGAAGACGTCGAAGAACTGATAGATAGGTTGAAATCCCAGGAATTTACCGTCATTGCCCTGGAACAATCCGGAAATTCCATTGATTTGCCCGGTTTCAAACCGCCTAAGAAGGTCGCTATCATCATCGGCCGTGAGGTCGAAGGCGCTGAGCCGGAGATAGTCGCCAAGGCCGACAAGGTCATCGAGATTCCAATGTTCGGCTGCAAAGAGTCATTCAATGTCGTCCAGGCTGCCGCCATGGCGCTGTACCATATGCGTTTTATGGTATAATTAGCATGTTAACTGAAAAACAAACATGACACTGGTAGATAAACCGAAACTTAATTCAGCCCACCATAAGAAACGGCGCGGGGCACACCACCGGCATACCGATACTTACCTGAAACATTACTGGCCATACCTGCCTATGCTGCTGATTGTCGGCCTCGGGCTGATAGTCAATGGCCTGTGGTCACACCAAGCTGTGCTGGGGACTAACAGCAACTTTACCGGCGAAGCACTTTTGCAGGCTACGAACAATCAGCGTTCAGCCGATCACGAACAGTCGCTAGCGCTCAATAGCCGCCTGAATGCGGCCGCCCAAGCCAAGGCTGACGACATGGTGGCACGTAATTATTGGTCACACAACACGCCGGACGGCAAGGCGCCCTGGGCCTTCATAACCGCCGCGGGGTACCACTATCAGATGGCCGGTGAAAACCTGGCCTATGGGTTCAGTAACGCCGATGACACGCTGGCAGGCTGGATGAACAGCCCGACACACCGCGCCAACATCCTTAACGCCAATTACAGGGATGTCGGTTTCGGCGTGGCCCAATCGAGCAATTTCCAGGGTCAAGGGCCGGCTACGATAGTAGTCGCTGAGTACGGTGACCCGGCAGAGGTTGCACCGGTCACTAACAGCGGCATGGCCGGTATCCAGGACGCCCAACTAGCGAGCGCTAAGTCGCAGCCGATCTCGCGCATCCAGCTGGTTACCAACGGCCAGGCTACTTGGAGCACGGTGGTCTTGGCTACGGTCGCCGGCGCGGCTGCCGCAATATTTATAACCAGCCACGCCCTGCGTCTGAAACGCTTGGTATTAGAGGGTGAAAGTTTCGTCGCCCGCCATCCGGTCTTGGATATAGCAGTCGTCCTGGTAGGCACTACTGCCTTCATATTGATGCAAGCCAGCGGCACTATACGCTAGCGAATGACCAGATTGTCATTACCGACGAGTTCTTTAAGGCGCTCCAGCCCTTCGCTGCTAGCGCGGTCGATACCGCCGGGCAACTTTATGGCCTGTTTGGCGGAATCGGCGCCTAAGACCAGGACCACTTCGGTGTCGCCTCTATGCGTATCAATAGTTTTCTTTAGCGACACCAGTTTGGCTTCATCGCTAGTGCTAGCTAAACGGATATAGACACGCTCACTGATCGCCTTCGGATTGCTGGGTGCGCCGAGCTGTTTCTTGGCACCTGTCGATTCATACGCGCTAGCCTCATCTACGGTGATTTCTTTGGCGTTTTCAACATTGACTTTTACTTCGTCCGACACCCTGCCGTCGCGGTCGCGGCTATTCACTTTTCCTTTGATAAGCACGACTTTATCCTGTTGCAGGATCGGCGAAAACTGTTCGTAACTGCCAGGGAAAAGTATGATTTCCAGCTCGCCGGCATAATCCTCCAGCTTGACAAAAGACATGCGCCGGCCGTTCCGCGTAGTAATATCCCGCACGTTGGTAATGATTCCGCCGATAGTGACCATCTGGCCGTCATGACCGGCTTTCAGCTCACCCAAAGGCACGGCTTGTTCCGCCAGGAATGCCTTGAAGGCTTCCAGCGGATGGCGGCTCAGGTATAAGCCGAGCAATTCTCTTTCCCACTGCAGCTGTTGATGACCATCGATTTCATTAGGCGGCGGCACCAATTCCAAGCGTTGGCGGTGTTCGGAGGCGCCATCGAGCGAACCGAAAAGATCGGTTTGACCGCTGTTAGCCTGTTTATGGAGACGCGCCGTGAAAGCCATGATGCTTTCCAGGTTGTGCAACAGTGTCCCCCGCTCTCCGAAACGGTCGAAAGCACCGGCTTTTATAAGGCTTTCCATGGCTTTGCGGTTAACTACGGAGCTATCGACACGTCTTAGGAAATCTTCCAAATCTTGGAAGCCACGTTCTTTGCGCGCCCTCAGGATTTCCTCCACGGCGCCGGTGCCGACATTCTTGATAGCGGCCAAGCCGAAACGGATTTCTTTTTTGCCGGGCACTACGGCGAACTCCACGAACGACTCGTTGACGTCCGGCGGCAACACGGTTATGCCCATGCGCTGGCATTCCGTGATCTCTATCGCCAAGCGGTCGTTGTCGTCGTAATCGCTCGTCATGACGGCGGCCATGAACGCCTCCGGATAATGCGCCTTCAGATAAGCCGTCCAGTAGGCGATCTGGGCATAACAGGTGGCATGCGCGCGGTTGAAAGAATAATCGGCGAATGGCTGGATTAGGGACCACAGCTGGTTAGCCTGCTTTTCGTTCAGGCCTTGTTTTTTGCAACCGGCAATGAATTTTGGCTCCTCGGCCCGCATGATGTCACGTTTCTTCTTACCTATGGCTTTGCGCACCAGGTCAGCCTCGCCCGGCGTATAGCCTGCCACCAGCTGCAGGAGCTGGATGATATTTTCCTGATAGACTATGACGCCGTAAGTGTCTTCAAGGACAGGTTTAAGCGAATCGTGCAGATAAGTGACTGAGGAGGCATTGTTCTTTCCCTTAATGAATGCTGGGATCTGTTCCATCGGTCCTGGCCGGTACAAGGCGTTCATGGCCACCAGATCGGCGAACTCGGTTGGTTTGAGCTCTTTCAGATAGCGTTTCATGCCGGCGGATTCAAATTGGAACACGCCGGTAGTGTCGCCGGAACGGAACAGTGCCAAGGTCTTATCGTCGTCGTTCGGAATTTCGCTCAGTTCGATCTTTTTGCCGTATACCTTGCGGACAATCCGAAGCGCGTTATTCAAGATAGTCAGGTTGCTGAGACCGAGAAAGTCCATCTTGAGCAGCCCCAACTCTTCTATCGGCCCCATAGAATACTGCGTGGCGATGACACCTTTTTGGGCCATTTCGAGCGGTGTGTAGTTAACGATGTCTTCCGGCGCGATCACGACGCCAGCGGCGTGGACGCCGTGCGAACGTATGGTGCCCTCCAATTGGACAGCCAGATCAAAGACCTGTTTAGCCGTTTGATTGCTGGCGTATTCCTGTCTGAGGTCACGGTCATCCTTAAGGGATTTAACGAGCGGGATGTGCCGTCCCTGTACCGGCGGAGGAATCATCTTTGCCAAACGGTCGGCTTCGGCATATGGTACCTGAAGCACACGCGAAACATCCCGGACGGCATTTCGGGCAGCCATCCGACCGAAAGTAACAATGTTGGCCACGTGATCCTTGCCGTACTTGTTGACGCAATACTGGATAACTTCATCGCGCCTGGTATCTTGTATGTCGATGTCGATGTCGGGCATGCTGATACGCCCAGGATTCAGGAACCTTTCGAACATCAGCTTATAGCCGAGCGGCTCGATCTCGGTTATGCGAAGCGCGTAGGCCACTATAGAACCGGCCGCCGATCCGCGACCCGGTCCGAATATGATCCCCTGGTCCTTGCCCCACTTGATAAAGTCCTGCACGATCAAGAAATATCCGTTGAAGCCCATGGTATCCATGGTGCTAAGTTCATATTCAGTGCGTTCGATTATTTCTTTCGTGAGCAGTTTCTTTGCTTCATTATCTTTTAATTTAGCACTCTTCTTGGCATCGATATTTCCGTAACGCCACGCCAGCCCCTGCCAAGTGAGCGTATGTAAGTAGGATTTCTCCGTCTCTCCTTTTGGCACGGGAAATTTCGGAATCAAAATACCGCCCAGTTTTATCTCGACATCGCATCTGTCAGCAATCGCTTTGGTGTTAGTGATGACTTCAGGGTGTTCCTTACCCCAGCGTTTGATGACTTCTTTGGGATCGGTAACATGCAGCTCGATTTCTTTCAGGCTCATCCTTTTCTCGTCGCTCAGGAAGGAGCCTGTCTGGACGCAGAGCAATATCTCATGAGCCTCTTGGTCCTCATGCTTCAAATAATGCGCGTCACAGGTCACGACAGCGGGAATATTTAGCTCCTTGCCGAGCTTTAAAAGATTGTCATTTATGGCGTTCTGGACATCCCACATACTGGAATGCTCGGCATGGCCATGATCCTGCAGCTCCAGATAATAGCGATCGCCAAAGACTTTTTTATACCATTTCGCGGTCTCGAGCGCCTTTTCATACTGACCCTGCCTGAGCTGATCCCCTACTTCACTGCTAGCGCAGCCGCTCAGGCAGATCAACCCAGCGCTGTGCTTCTCCAGCAGTTCATGATCGATACGTGGTTTGTAGTAAAAACCCTCAAGGTTGGCTTTTGTACTAAGAATCATCAGGTTTTTGTAGCCTTCTTCGTTCATTGCCAGCAGTATCAAGTGGTAATTCGGTTTGTCCTTGGCAGGTTCTTTGTCTGTCATTTTGCGGGCAGCGATGTATGCTTCCATGCCGATGATAGGCTTCACACCGTTGGCCTTAGCTTCTTTATAAAACTCGATCGTGCCGCTAAGAGTGCCATGGTCCGTCATCGCGACGGCTTCCATGTCATGCTTTTTTACATATTCTATAAGTTTCGGCACCTTAGTCAGACCATCGAGTAAACTATACTGCGTATGGTTATGCAGGTGGACATAATCCGACGGCTTCAACGTTTGTTTTTTTGCTCCCAAAATACCCCTCTGACAACTTATCAGTACTTAATTAATTATAGCACCTCGGACTATGTGTACTCGACTATCGACCGGTCGATTCTGTCTACTATTGCCTGGTTATACTCGTCGATAGGTCCTTCTAAACCGTCTGTGAACTGCTGGCGGACTTTTACGAACCTCTCTCGTAAAACTTGTTTCAGGTCCTGACACTTCGCATCAGATATCAAACCGGCATCGACATAACTGTCAAAATGAACCTCCACACCATAACCATCAGCAAGCCAAAAATAATTTACGTCGATTGCCTCGACTTGCCGTTCAAGCGCATAAACCAACTTTTCTTTTCCTGATTCGTCGCCTAGTCTGATTAGATCGACGCAGATACGAGCCGCCCTGAACCACGGCCAGACCGCAACGTCATTAACGCTGTTAAGTTCACTTCCGGATAAATTAATATCATACTCTTTGTGTTTGGCGGCCAGCATCAAGTCGGCCATCGCCTCCTTCGGAAAGTTGTCTGCCTCCAAGACCTCGAAATACTCATCCGGAAAATTGTCTGTCCTGCCAGTGAGATAGTCCCGTATACCTAAGACCGCCGCCAATCGAGTCAGACCCGGTATTTCTTGCCCGAGCTCGTTCAAACCCAGCGCCAAATTGAGCATTATTTTGGCGCGGTAGTATTTATCTCCTTTCAAAGCTTCGTCATATATACGCAAGCGGGCCGCACGTACGATATCCACCGGCGGCGGGATGCCAAACTCCTCACAGTCGTCAAAGATATGTGCTTCTATGGCTTCGGTACTTCCGCCATAGAGCGCGTTGGCTTCGATCGCTACGCCGGCGGCGGTATAGAACTCATCCTGGGCTTCAATTCTACCGGCTCGAATAGCATCTCCGAAGTGGATGGCGGACCACACCCCTTTATCGCTTGCTCTTCGATATTTTTTGTCGTTTAGGGCCGCTGTGGCCTTGCCAAGCTCTTCTAACGCGAGCAGGTAAGCGCTCTCATACAGCAGCGGCGCGCCCACGTCTTCCCGGCCCATATGGTAGAGTTTGACCCCGTAAGCGTGGGCTTGCTTGTAATCTTGCTTTTGTAGATAAAAGTCGTGAGCTAGGACAAGAAAGCCAACGAAATTTTCGTCGCTTGCGGCGGCAGGCTCAAGTTCAATATGTCCTTTCACCAGGCTAGCAAGTCTCAAGGAAGAAATTGTGTCTTCATCCATTAAAAGCGCTGTCGCGGCAGAGGTGTTCCAGCCTGCTACACCTAAATCGGTTTCGTGACGCGCCACTTCCATAGGCATATTCTGATTAAACCTACCGTCTCAAGCAAGCTAAAGCAGGATAAATTGGGCGAACTATTTCTTCAGATACTTTTTGAGGTGATCCAACGAGCGGCTGGCGGATTTGATGGCCCGGTCCAGGTCGCGGTCTTCTGCCTCGCCGTCGCGGACGGCGCTGAACACCTCGCCAGCCTTGCCTTTGCCGTCTTTGGCTTTATCTATCAGATCGTTGAGTTCGGCCTGGGCGCTTTTGCTCAGTTTGGCCCGGTTGGCCTTGGCTTGCTTGATAACTTTGTCGACTTCGTCCTGGAGCTTCTTAAAGTCTTTTTCGGCCTCATCCACGCCTCTGTCAGCGGTCTCTTTGATATCTTCGCGCGTCTCTTTGCCGCTCTTGGGCGCCGTCAATACGCCGGCTACGAAACCGGCGACACCGGCGATAGCGCTGCCGATAGCGATTTTCTTGGCCGTATCATGATCATTCCTGCGTGCCATTATCTCTTCCTTTGCTTAGCTTGCACTAGTTTCATAACATTCCGGATAAGCTTGAACAGCGCCAAGCGGCCGGAAGTGTCTTTTAGAATCTCGGCGGCGCTCTCTACGGATTCTACGGCTTCCTCAGCCCGCTCAACCATCTGGCGTAGGCTGCTTATCAGCTTCAGGACCACCACCATTACAGATATGCACAGTAAGATAAAGACGCTGAGCAGTACGCTTACGATAATAATCAGTACTTGGTCTACGGTAGGCATACCTTAAGTATACTACCTCTGTATACTATTGCAATTTTTGGCGCAGATGTTCGCGCAGCTCAACTTCGGTGTCGGGGCGCTGCAGCGCGAAATCGAAGACCGTTTTCAGATAGCCGACCGGGTTGCCGGTATCGTAGAAAGTACCGTCGGAAATCTCGTGGGCATAGATGTGGTGGCCGTCATCCACCATGGCTTGCATGGCGTCTTGGATGTTGAATTCGCCGCTTTTATCATATGTTTTCAGCTGCTTTTGCAAATAGTCGAGGATGGCTGGTTCGAGTAGGTAGCCGCTGACGGTCGCCAGATCAGATGGCGCCTTGGCGCGGCTGCCGGGCTTTTCGATGACGGTGGTCATATCTAACACGCCAGCGGCGATTTCTTTGCCTGCCACATATCCATAGCGCTTATAATCTTCGTCATCGTCGCGCCGGACACACGTCAGCACCGAGCCGCCCCGTTTGGCATTCACGCCGATCAGCTGCTTGAAGCGGCTGGGGCTGGCGACCACGAAATCGTCCGCGAAAGTGTAGATGAACGGCTCATCGCCGATCAGGTGTGCGGCGTTCAGAAGCGGCGTACCGGTGCCATAAGGACCTTTTTGCCGGATGTAAGCGAAGTTGGCCAGCTCGGATATCTTGCGCGTTTCGGCGAGCTGTTTGTCCTTGCCGCCTTGCCTCAGGTTGGCGCGCAGCTCCATGCTCATATGGTCGAAATGATCCTCTATGGAGCGCTTGTGGTAACCGGTGACTATGACGATATCCTCGATACCGGCGTCGACCAGCTCCTCGACGATGAACTGTATGATCGGCTTATCGACCAGCGGCAGCATCTCCTTAGGCATGGCCTTGGTGAACGGCAGGAAACGTGTGCCGAAACCGGCCGCCGCGATGACTGCTTTGCGGACTTTCTGCTTCTGCTGGCTCATTGCCTAGATTGTATCATGCAGAGGTGGCCACTCAGATGCCGAGCTGCTTTTTGATCAGGTCCTGGGCGAGCGACGGGTTGGCTTTGCCCTTTGACGCTTTCATGACTTGGCCGACCAAGAATCCGACGGCTTTCATCTCGCCGCTTTTCACATCTTCGGCAGCTTTTGGATTGTCGTTTATTACTTGCTCTACGATCTTCGCGATCTCCCCTTCGTCAGAGACCTGAAGTAGATTTCGGTCGGACGCGATCGTTTCGGGATCGCCACCGGATTTCTGAATCTCTGCGAGCACCTCTTTGGCGGCGGTCGAACTAAGTTTGTTTTCGCCGACCAGCGCGGAAAGCTTTATGAACTGCTCATCTGATACTTTAGGCGCGTCTGACTCCTCTTCTTCGACTTCCGGCGTTTCGAGCAACCAGAACGCTGCCCGGCGGGCATCGTCCTTCCCGCTCTTATCAAGAATCCGCGATACCTGTATAGCAATATCCGGATTAGCCAAGATATCTTCAATGACTTTCGGGTCAATCTCCATAGAGCCGAATTCCTCGCGGTAGTCATCAGGCAGTTTCGGCATCTCGTGCCGGATCTTGTCGATGTACTGCTGGTCGATGGTGATCGGCGGAATGTCAGGATCGGGCATGTAGCGGTAATCGTCGGCATCCTCTTTGGTGCGCTGACTAAAAGTCTTTTGTTTGGCGTCGTCCCACCCACGCGTCTCCTGCGCGATTTTCTGACCTTTTTCGAGCAATCCTATCTGACGATCAATCTCATAGTCGACGGCTTTTTCGACGGCGCGGAAGCTATTGAGGTTCTTGGTCTCACTGCGCGTGCCAAGTTCGTCCGTCTTGCTGACGCTGACATTCACATCGAAACGCATATTGCCGTAAAAGAGGTTGGCTTCGGAAACATCGGCGTAGCGCATGCGCAGATAAAGCTCGCGGACGTAGGCCTTGGCTTCGGCCGCGCTGTGCATATCCGGCTCACTGACGATCTCGAGCAGCGGCGTACCGGCGCGATTCAGGTCGACTAAGCTGTAATCCTGCCCGGCTTGGTGGGTGCTTTTGCCAGCGTCTTCCTCGAGATGAGCGCGGGTAATGCCTATCGCCTTCTCCTGGCCGTCGACCTCTATTTTGACAGAGCCTTTGGTGATAATCGGTTCATCGTACTGGCTGATCTGGTAACCCTTAGGTAAATCTGGATAAAAATAGTGCTTGCGGTCGAATTTGCTGAATTTTTCCGGTTCGGCGCCAAGGGCGAAAGCCGCGCGAGTGGCCAGATGGACCGCCTCGCGGTTCAAGACCGGCAGCGCACCCGGCAGGCCGAAATCTATATGACTTACGAGTGTATTTGGCGGAGCTTCGCGGGCATCGTTGCCGACAGCAGAAAACAGCTTGGTCTTGGTCTTGAGCTGCACGTGGCACTCTATACCGATAGTCGCTTTATATTGACTGCGCGTCTTTTGGTCGATCATTTTTCTAGCGCTCCCATATCGCGCAAAGCTTCGCGGAAACCGGCCAGTGCGGTGACTATGTCACGTTTCTTGAGTGTGCGCACATCCACGCCTTCTTCAGAGATTTTCTTGCGCAGCTTATGGCCGACCCAGACCGATTCGTTGTCGCTCAGGTCATGCTGGGCCGCGACCAGCCGCTCGCCTGGAGTCTTGCCCTTATATCCCGCCTTTTTAAGCGCCTCGCACAGCAGGTCATCAGCCTCGACGATCGCCTGCGGCCAGGTCTTGCGGCTGGCGCAATGCTTCTGCAGGTCTTTCCATCGCTCGGTGAACTTGTCGACGTTCATCTTCCGGCGTCGGCGAGGCAAAAACTTCATACCAGTAACTCCTCCGCCTTTTTGGCAAGCGCTAGAAGTTCCCTGTCCTCACGTTGCGGCGCCATTAACTGGACGCCGACAGGTAAACCGTCCGCCTGACCCGCCGGCAAGCTGATAGCTGCGTTACCGACCAGGTTAGCGGCCACGGTCATGATATCGCTCAGATACATCTTGAGTGGATCATTCACGTTTTCACCGATCTTGAAAGCCGGCGTCGGCGCCACCGGACCGATCAAAAAATCTACTTGCTGGAATGCCTTTTCGGCCTCTTTTATGAGTTTGGTGCGTACCGTCTGGGCCTTTTTGTAATAAGCGTCGTAATATCCGGTGCTCAGCACATGCGTACCGATCATGATGCGTCGCTTGGCCTCTTTGCCGAAGCCGCGCCCGCGCGATTTAGTGTAACTTTCGTCCATATTTTTGGCTTCTTTATAGCTGTAACCGAAGCGTTGGCCGTCGTAACGGCCCAGATTGCTGCTAACTTCAGCCGGGCAAAGTATATAATAGACCGCCAGCGCTGCTGGCAGGGAGGGCAGGCTTACTTCGCTGATTTCGGCGCCGGCTGCCTCCAGCTTTTTGACGGCACTCTCTACTACCTCTTTTACTTCAGGCGAGACGCCCTCGCTCATATATTCTTTGATGATCCCGATTTTTTGACCTTTTATGGTGCCGCTTAAATCAACATAGCCATCAGCATTGCGCTCGATAGTGGTACCGTCCAGATCGTCGCGGCCGGCCATCACGTCAAGCACCAGCGCGGCGTCTTCTACGCTGCGAGCCAGCGGACCGATGACATCCAAGCTTGAACCCATAGCCACCACGCCACTACGACTGACAAGCCCGTAAGTCGGCTTGTAGCCGACTGCGCCTACGAAGCTGGCGGGCTGGCGGATAGAGCCGCCTGTGTCTGTCCCCAGGGCAAATGGCGCCATATCTAGCACGACCGCCGCGGCCGAGCCGCCGGAACTGCCGCCCGGCACGCGCGTCTTATCGTGGGGGTTCTTAGTGGTAAAAAAGTCGCTGTTTTCGGTGGAGGTGCCGTGGGCGAAGGCGTCCAGGTTGGCCTTGGCGACACAGATGGCACCTTCAGCTTCTAGCTTTTCTATGGCAGTCGCTTGGTACGGTGCTTCGAAACCGCGCAAAATGTTGCTGGCCGCCGTGGTCTCGGCGCCAAAGACCAGGAAATTATCCTTGGCTATGAACGGCACGCCAACCAGCCGGCCGGTGATTTCTCCGGCGTCGACCTTCTTTGCCCGTTCCCGCGCCCGTTCTTCAGTAGTGGCTATGATCGCGTCGTACTCTTTCTTCTCGGCGATCGTCTTCAGGGATTGCTCGACCAGGTCAACGGCTTTTAACTTGCCACCCTTCACCTGGGCGGCGATCTCCGCGACTGGCAACCACTGGCTACCCGCCATCAGCCGAGCATCCGTTTCACTTGTAT
This sequence comes from Saccharimonadales bacterium (SeqCode), assembly GCA_035547815.1. Lineage (GTDB taxonomy): Bacteria > Patescibacteriota > Saccharimonadia > Saccharimonadales > UBA4665 > JARIHC01. The sequence continues at coordinate 29,552 of DASZUB010000034.1, read as the reverse complement.
TTGGTTGTCTTTGACAGCCGGCACATTCTCCAGCAACTTCTCCGTCTTATATCCGTAATCATGGATTTCGTCAGGCCGAGTAATGTCGGTCAAACCTGTTACCTGATTCGTCGGCTCTAGACCGCTTACGTCGACAGACTGCAACTGCTCAACATATTGAAGGATTTCTGATAGCTCGCTGCGGAATTCCTCGATCTCTTCCTCTGTAAGGTCAAGACGCGCCAACCGAGCCAATTTTAAGACATCTTCCCGGGTAAGTTTCGCCATGGTTATCAATAATTGTATCAGAGTAAAGGATAAAAGTAGAGTATTTTATCCCTGTTAATTTGACGACGAAATTACACGCTTTACAAACCCCGAGCATAAGGATTACGATTATAGAAAGTAAAACTACTGCCATGGAAGCCGCAAAAGTACTGCAAAATCCGAGGCCCGATACCACGGGCTCTCAGCCGCGGCCGGCGCTCGCTCCAGCCCCTTCTCCTGACGAGAAGGGATTTTTATATGACGATGGCGCGCCCAGTGTATTCGGCATGATAGGGCGTACTGTTTCGCGCGTCACAAATATAGCCATCAACCAACCGCACCTGAACAGCCCGGCCATGCCGAAAGGCGTCGTGGTAAGCGATGGCCGGGGAGCCGTAAAAATAAGCACCCGGTTACTGGTAACCGAGCCGCGGCCCGAAACAGGTGTCGACCCGGCAACGGCAGCGAATGACGTCCTACATCCCGGCTTGTCCGAATTTGGGGATTTCGGCAGCGCTCTCCGTTTGCATGTAGCGCATGCGGAGCGCCATCCCGACCGTCGGGTCATCACGAACCCGACCGCTGGCGTCAGTCACGGCGGTAAATTACTGTCAGGCAGAGAACTCATGGGACGCTGCCCGGAGAAGACCGCCCGGTTCAACCTGAGACTGCTGAGGCACGTTACGCAGGATGGTACTATCCGGCTTATGGGAGTCTCGCTCGGCTCATATATCGCGACTCATATGGCCGAACAGAACGTCGGCGCCGATGAGGCAAAACAACTCAACATCGAAGGTCTCACGCTCATCGCATCGGCAGTGGTAGCTTTGCATGTAGACGATAGCGAGAATTTCCGTGATCCGGATTTGGATGAGGATCAGCACCGCAGGTACTTGACCGATAAATTTATCGAGCATATCCCATGGGACCTGGCAAGAATGTTCCGCAAGCGGCCGAAAGATACGCTGGCCTGCGTACCGATCGTGGCCGCTTATGCTTCGGCACCGCAAAAATTATGGCCGCGCCTGCAAGCCATCCATGCCGACTTCAAGAGCGTCCAAAACGGCGCCGAGTGGAGTATGCTCAAACATATTGCCCCGGAACTCATGGTCTATGTTTTAGGTGGCGAACTTGACCCGCTCATCATCGAACAAATTCCCCAGTGGGATAAGCTTGGTTCTATCTACCCCGGCCAGGTCCGCCAGCGAATCTTACCCGACCTGGGCCACCTCATGACTATCGACGCCGGCCGTACAACGGCAGAGCTTGATGAGCTCGCCATAGCCGCCTAGGCCTTTTTCTTGATTTCGTCGATCAGGTCGCGCAGCTCGGCGGCAGCTTCGAACTGCAAGTTGGCGGCGGCCAGATCCATCTGGGAAGTCAGGTCTTTTATAAGCGAACCGTATTCATCTTTTGGAATCTTCTTGAGGTCCAGCTTGGCGCGTTTGGCTTCTTCCGGCAGCTCCGGCCTGAGCCCCTTATCAACCGCGCGCTTGATGCCCTGCGGTTTTATACCGTGCTCCTTATTGTATTTTTCCTGGATTTCACGGCGGCGGGAGGTCTCATCTATGGTGCGGCGCATACTGTCGGTTATATGATCGGCGTACATCAGCACGCGGCCCTGTTCATGGCGGGCCGCCCGGCCGACGGTCTGTATTAGAGCCTGTTCGGACCGTAGAAAACCTTCTTTGTCGGCATCCAAAATGGCTACCAGTGAGACTTCCGGCAAATCCAACCCCTCACGGAGCAGGTTGATGCCGACCAAGACGTCGTAAGTGCCAAGCCGCAGATCGCGCAGGATGTCGCTGCGCTCCAGCGTATCGATATCGCTGTGCAGATACGCCACTTTTATATTGATTTCCTGCAGATATTCGGCCAAGTCTTCGGCCATGCGCTTGGTCAGGGTGGTGACCAACACGCGCTGGTGCTTATCGATGGTTGAGCGGATCTCGGCAATGAGGTCGTCGATCTGTCCATCGATCGGTCGGATATCAATTTTCGGATCCAAAAGACCGGTCGGCCGGATAACCTGCTGCGCCGGCTTCGGCGAGCGTGACAGTTCGTATTCGGCCGGCGTGGCACTGACATAAACCGCCTGGTTGACATGGCGTTCGAACTCCGTGAAAGTCAGCGGCCGGTTATCGAGCGCGCTGGGCAGGCGGAAGCCATGTTCCACGAGCACCTCTTTACGGGCCCGGTCGCCGTTATACATGCCGCGGACCTGCGGAATGGTCATGTGCGATTCATCGATGAACATCAGATAATCATCCGGGAAGTAGTCGAGCAGCGTGGCCGGCTGCTCGCCTGGCTCGCGGTTCGTCAGATAGCGGCTATAGTTTTCAATGCCTTTCACGAAACCGGTTTCTTCCAGCATTTCCAGATCAAATCGGGTCCGCTGCTCCAGGCGCTGGGCTTCCAGCAGTTTGCCTTCTTTCTTGAATTTCTTCAGTCGATCAGCCAGCTCATGCTCGATCTGCCCTAGGGCTATCTTCAGCTTTTCCTGCGGCGTCACGTAGTGGCTGCCTGGGAAAATCTTGTACTGGTCAAGCTTGGATAATATCTCGCCGGTCAGCGGATCGATCCGGGTGATCCGCTCAACTTCGTCACCGAAAAATTCGATACGGTAAGCCAACTCTTCACCTGCCGGGAAGACATCGACGACATCGCCGCGGACCCGGAAGGTGCTGCGATGGAAATCTATATCATTACGCTGGTACTGGATGTCGGTCAGCTGACGCAGCAGCTTGTCGCGCACACGACGCTCGCCAACCTTCAAGCTGACCGACAGGTCATTGTAATCTTCGACCGAGCCGATTCCGTAGATACAGCTGACGCTGGCCACGATAATGACGTCGCGGCGACTAAGCAGTGCGTCGGTAGCGGCGTGACGCAGCCGATCGATTTCTTCGTTTATCTGGCTATCTTTCTCTATATAGGTGTCGCTGCGGGGAATATATGCTTCCGGCTGGTAATAGTCGAAGTAACTGACGAAATAATGGACGGCATTATTCGGGAAAAAGTTCTTGAATTCCGTGTAAAGCTGGGCGGCCAGCGTCTTGTTGTGACTCAGCACCAACGTAGGTTTCTGACGCTGTTGGATGACGTTAGCCATGGTAAAGGTCTTACCGGAACCTGTTACTCCAAGCAGTGTCTGGTCACGCAGTCCATCGGCAACGCCCTTGGACAGCTGGGCAATAGCCGTCGGCTGGTCGCCCATCGGCTTATAGTCTGATTTCAGATGGAACTTGGCCATCCTTTAATTGTACCAAGTATTCTAAATGCTAGCGATTGGAGGCGTACCAACTGGTAGGCAGGCCGTACTGCGTACCGATAGCTTTGCCCGGAGGCAGATGACCGCTGTAAACGATTTGCCAGCTGCCGTTGCTATTGTGAGCAATATAATCGCTCGGGTCTCCGGAAGCTGGCTGGACTTCACCCCTGGCATTTGAGCCGACTATGGCGCCTATCGTGTAGGTCGTGTTAGCTGAAGCACCTTTTGATGTTTCGTAAACTTTTATGGCAGCTAATATGGCGTCCCGGTTCGTGTTGGCCGTAGTTTTCTTCTTGGTAACTTTGCCCGGCGAGCTTTGGGCGACTTTGGAAGAGGTGTCTAGCGTGTCACTGCTCTTTTTATTGGTGTGGTATACGTAATAACCCGTGCCGGCGACAATAGCTATTATCACCACTATTAATATGGCCTCGACGGCGGCGAAGCCTTTCTGGTTCGTTTTTGTCTTTAGCATTTTATATCCTGCTTATGTTTAAGTTCATTGTCATTGTGAATGAAGATACGGACGCTGTCAACTACCCCTTGTGAGGGCGCGGTGGGTCACCGATAAACCACTGCTGGTCGTGGTGCTTCAACTGATTGATTATGTCGGCATTTTTTTCATCGAGGATCTTGATTATCCGCTTGATCAGCCGTTCGGGATTATTGTCATATAGCACCAGGCTGTCATCTGGCAGTTCCAGCGCTTCGACCAGTTTCGGTATCTGATCGGCCGTGCCGCCGCTATCGGTCAAAATGCCGCACGGTTTGTGCGCTTCAAGCGCTGAAGTAAATTCGTGCAAGCTGCCGAAGCGGCCGCCGATGGTGATTATGGCATCACTGGATTGCACCAGATACAAGTCGCGGCCGACGTAATGAAGACCGGTAAAATTGATGAAATCGTAGCAATTGCTGGGCAAACGGTATTTCCTAAGATGCTCGCGCAAGCTGACAGCCGGCGAGAAGCCTATGCTCATACCGCCCGCTTCGCGAGTGCCCATAGCCGCTTGGTACGGTAGTCCAACCGTGGCGCCGGTGGTCAAAATATGGCCGCTATGGGCAATGGCCGCGCCGGTTTCGTAAGCCAATCGCGATGATTGCTTGACGGTTTCGCCGGAAGCCGCACCAGATACGCAGATAGAATAGCGCATGACCTTCTTTTTGTCCTGATCCGGCGTCATACCGTAACCATCTCCTCCGCCAGCTGTGGCTGGACTTGGGCCGTTATGGCCCGCTCGACGGTATCCGGCTGCAAGTAGCGCAGCATCAGCTCATGTTTGAGCGTGCGCTGGAAGTAATTGCTAAGCCGGCGCTCGAAAGACAGACGGTTGCAGACGCCCAAGGCAGCATCAACCACGTTCATAGACACCGGACCATCCGAATGCAGCAAGCCCAGATACGAAGAATTATGCCAAAAATCCAGACGCGGCTCTATAGCACTCAAGGATTCCTCGATAGGATGCCAGGCTATATCTTCGAGCTGCAGGTGCGGTTCGGCCACCTCTTCCCTGATCCGACGCGTCAAACCGGAGTAATAATGCTGGATGAGCCGCCAAGGCGTTACCTGGTCCAGCAGTGGCGATTCCAAGTGCGGCTCGTCACCAGCGGCAACTTGCTGCGCCACGTCGCCAAAGTCCGGGCGGACCTGGCAAAGCTTCAGAAACGTGCTGGCGGCGCGGATTTCATTAAGTTCATGGAGTGCTAGCGACAAGCTAGCCATCGTCGAACCCTGCGGAGCGTGTTCGGGCAGCGGCAAGAACACCAGAGCGCCCAATTCTTTCAGGCAAATCAGATTGTGGCGCTTGTTATTTACTGTATCGTCGGCCAGCCCGCGCCATCGTTCGGCGTCCATTTCAACCAGCTGGATGCCACGGCTTTCAAAGTCGTTGGCACTAAGTTTTTTATAGCGGTTAAGCAGCCGTTTATGCCAGTTAGCATCTTCACTCAAGCGGGCGGCGGCCAAGATGGACACCGGCGTCTCATGCTTGATAAATGAGTCCAGCGACCGGTAGCCTAGGCGCTTCATAGCTTTCTTCGGCGGCACTTGCCGTAGGACCGACCTAAGCGCGCTCGGCTTGATAGCGAAGCAGCGTTTTGAGTCGGGCAGCTGTTTGAGCGCGTGGATCATGCCGGCCACGACATCAGCTTCGGCCGATACATGTGTGGCCGCCAGGGTGCGTAAAGTACGGTTCAGCTTAGCGTCGTCGGATTTAACGCGTTCTTGCAAGGCGTGATAAAGCTCCTCCGGCGTAGTATCTTGCGGATCCAAGCCGAGTTCGCGTAGCTTATCTTTGGACGCCCGGCTGACTTCTGAAGAAAAACGGATATCGGTATTGGGGTGGGCATTGGCCGATTCCAAGCGCGTCAAAGCCTGCCGGAAAAACGGTTCCGGCGCCTGTAAAGCCCGCGAAAGGAATTTCGTCATATTACCCACCTGTGGTTTTTATTTGACCTGTTCATGGTTAAACAACCTGGCTACCTACAGATTAGCACAAGAGGCATGCGGAACAAAGCTAACCGTCCAGCGGTGTCGGCTGGTAGTGTCTGGGGGAATGCCTCAGGTAAAAGTCCAGCTGCCTTTCGGTAAGCAGGCCGGCCTGGGCACCGACTTTTTGGCAGACGGCCATAGAATTAATCGGCGCCCATTGCAGCGCCCCCTCGATAGTGTTGCCTTTTATGAGCGCGGCGACGAAAGTGGAGGCGAAGGCGTCGCCGGCACCGGTACGGTCTACCGGCGGGCCCGGATCCGGGTACAGGGGCATTTTCAGCCTGGCGCGGCCATCAGACGCGTAAGCGCCTTCCGGTCCGTCGGTCACCACGACGATCTTAGGCCCCAGGGCATGCAATTTATCAATCAGGTCGTTTATATTGCCGTGATTCCCGTCCGTGACTGTCACGGCTTCTTCGCGGTTCATGATGACCACTTCGGCCCGTTTGTAGAAATCCTTCATCTTCTCAGCGCCCCACATCAGATGGTACATACCAGGCTGGAAAGCCAGCTTGATCTCCGGATTATCCACTAAGTACCGCAAAATCCCTTCGTGAAGAGGCCATGTTTTTTCACCGAGAACACCCAAATATATCCAATCCGGACGATGTTTAGGAGGTTTCCATTCGTAGGCGTAATCCTCGAAGCGCTGAAGCTTTGTCCGGTCGCCGCCATAACGCAAAACATAATGGTAATTGGCCTTTTTGCCCTTTTCTACTACTAGATCGTCAGTGCCGACGCCTTGTTCGTCGAGATACTTGACCATATCTTTGCCCGGCCCGTCATCGCCGAGCCACGACATCAGGCTGACGTCCAATCTCAGGCGGCTCATCGACACGGCGGCGTTCGGGCTGCACTCTACCGCCTGGATGATTTCAACGCTGTCATATGGCAGTTTGTCACCGAGTTCGAAACTCAAACGCTTGTAGCCCTTTTCATCCGTATATGACTGCGCGTAGTCTTCGGATAGTTTTATAAAAGCGTCGGTGACGATATCGCCGATCGCCAGCACTCGTGGCTTGTCAGACATCTTTTTCCTCCAGTGGCATATCATGAAGTTCCGCGTCCGCTCGCAGAATACCGGCCTTGGCGCCGATTTTGCTGACTACAGAGGTCGAATTGGCGCTGGCGAATATCACCGCCTCGCGCAGGCTGCTGCCGCGGCTCCAGCGGCTCAAAAATCCGGAGGCGAAAGCATCGCCGGCGCCGGTGCGATCGATTACCGGCACATCTTCGTACATACCAGCTTTAATTATGGTTTTGCCGTCCGACGCGCAGACGCCGTTCGGGCCGTCGGAAACGATCACGACCGGACAAAGCTCCAGCCCTTTCTTGACCAATTCTTCGAGACTGCCCTCTCCAACAAGCGACCGTATCTCTTCCTTGTTCAAACACAGCACCTCGATTTCTTTGAGTATGTGCCGCAGTTTTTCCGGCTGAGACAATTCGCTGGCGGCGGGGTTGAGCATCACCTTGGCGCCCAGCTCCTTGGCCCTTTGGATAAGCATGGTCAGCAAGTGATAATCACCAAGCGAGGAAGGATACAGCCAATCCGCTCTATCAATCTTACGCAGTGCCTCGCTAAAGGAACCTTCGTCCATGACAGTCCCGTGATAGTTCAGGATCGTCCTCTCGCCGTCCGGAGACAATAGTATGGTCGAGAAGCTGGCCCGGTACTCGCTTTTCCGCTCAACCAGGTCCGTGCGAACCCCTTCGGCTTTCATGTCGCTCAATATGGTGTTAGAGGCCGGATCTTCACCCAGCGCCCATACGAAATGTGCGTCCAGGCCCTGCCTAGCCAGCGTGACCGCCACGTTGGTAGCGTTACCGCCGGTCGAAAAAAACGCCTCTTCGACATCCAGTTTGGCGCCCAGGGGCAAATGGGTGTAGGCAACTTTGCCCTCTGTCTTAGGGTCGAACTCCCGACTCCGCAAGAAAACGTCTTGCGTGGCCTTGCCAACGGTATAAATCGTAGGTTTTTGGTTTTTGTCCATAAGCAATTTAAATTATATCATTAGGGCTTTGCCGGCACTGGCGAAGTCGTCTATCTTGCTCTCGACGACGGCCTGGACGGCCGGCACTACCTCTTTGCTAATCAGTTTCGCCACCGATATTTCATCGGGATTTTCCTGTAAGACTTTCTCAAGAGCCTGCCGGTAAGCAAAACGCATATCGCTGTTAATGTTGACCTTCGTGACGCCGATGCTGACCGCGTCCTGGAAGTAATGCCCTGGAGTGCCGCTGCCGCCGTGCAGGCTTATGTTGCAATCGATCGTCTCTCGGATACGCCGAAGCAGCTCCAAGTCCAGTATCTTCGGCACCGGGTATTTGCCATGCAGGTTGCCGATAGCGGCCGCGAACGTATCGATACCAGTAGCCTCCACGAAATGCCGCGCGCCCTCGGGCGTACTGAAGGTCTTTTTAATCTCTTCGTAATCTATCTTCTCGGTATGCAAGTTGGAACTACCAGCAAAATAATGCGGTTCTGCCTCTACCAATGCGCCCGTCAATTTGGCATAAGCCACGACTTCTTTGGTGGCTTCGATAATTTCTTCGTCAGTGGCGTCATGCTTGGCCTGGCTGAGATCGATATGGATGAACTCGAAGCCGGCCTCGATGCCGTCTTTGGCAGCTTCCACGCTCGGGCTGTGGTCCAGGTTGACATAAATTTCGATGCCGTACTCGGCCTTGAAATTGTCGACCAGGTCGCGCACGTTATCTATGCCTATATCGGTAACTTCGCCGTGGCTGACCTCGACCAGGACCGGCGCCTGCTTCTTCTGCGCCGCTTGCGCGACCGCCCGCAGCGTAGCTTCATCGTCCAAATTAAAAGCGCCGAAGGCCCAATGCTCGGCACGAGCCTGCGCCATACGCTCCCTGGCCCGGGCGCAATTCCGTCTCATCTGTTGAAGTGTTTGTGGCATATCCGTATAAATTGTAAACCCTTATGCTTGCAAGGACAAACCACTATGATACGGTATATGAAATATAGGAGATAGCCGATGGGTTCGATGAGAGTAGCGTTGTTTGAGCACGAACGCGAAACGCAGGACTTGATGAGAGGTGCCGTGAACCATCCGGCCGGTGGCCACGAAGTTGTTTCCGAAGCTCGGTCATTCGGCGGAGCGCTTCACGTCATATCTCTTATGAGAGATGGTTTCGCAGAAGTCGACGCGGTTATTCTCGACCCCAACATCAGGAACGGCGTTGAGGATTACCACGACGCGAAGATTATCGTCGAACGTTTACGAGGCCTTGAGCTGACGCCAAAAATTATTACATATAGTAGCGTGCCGATTGAGGCGGAAGTGGCCGGAGCGCCCGTGGACTTCCACCTATTCAAAGGTGAAACCCGTCCCTTCCAGTATCTTGGCGCCGTCCTATCCAGTTTCTAGCGTTTGCGCTTTTCGGTCACGGCGTGGGCTGCCAAACGGATATGTTTGGCGTCGAGGCCGAAGTGCTCTAATAGCTGGTCTGGCGCGCCGGATTCGCCGAAGCGGTCGCGCATGCCGATCCTTCGCATCGGCACCGGAAATTCTTCGGCCAGCAGCTCTGCGATCGCTCCGCCTAGGCCACCGATTATCTGTCCTTCCTCGGCGGTGACCACGGCGCCGGTCTTGCGGACGCTTTTCAGGATAGTTTCCGTGTCCAGCGGCTTGATTGTCGGCACATGCACGACTTCGGCTTCGATGCCGTCTTTATAAAGCCTGTCAACGGCAGCCAGCGCCTGATACGTCATCGTGCCTGTTGTAATTATGGATACATCTGCGCCTTTGGCGAACACATAGGCCTTGCCTATCTCGAACGGCGTATCAGCGGTCGTGAAGACGGGCGTCGCCTCGCGTGCCAAGCGCATATAGTTCGGGCGCTTGTCGGTAGCCATAGCGAGAGTAGCCTTCTCGGCTTCCACGCTGTCGCACGGCGCGATTACCACCATATTCGGTAGCACGCGCATGAGGGCGATGTCTTCCAACATCTGGTGCGTGGCGCCGTCCGGTCCGACGCTGACGCCGGCATGCGAACCGACGATCTTGACCGGTCGGTCGTTCAGGCAGATGGTCGTGCGGATCTGTTCCCAATTGCGTCCGGGGCTGAACGCGGCGTATGACGACACGAACGGAATCTTGCCCATCGCCGCCAGACCGGAACCGGTCGTCACCAGATTCTGCTCGGCCACGCCGATCTCTACATAACGCTCAGGAAACTCTTTGGCAAACAGGCTCATCTGCGTCGAATCGGTCAGGTCGGCGCAGGCCGCGACCACCGCGGGCCAGCGCTTGCCTGCTTCCAACAACCCGCGTCCGAAGCCCTTGCGGATCGGCTCCGATTCCAGCTTACCGGAAATGTCCACCAGATTCATCACCGTCATGTCTTTAACCGCCTCACGCTATACAGTAACGCTCCGGATACCACCGACCATATGGCAACATCCGCCACAAAGGCTGGTACCCGAAAATCATCATTGGGGAGGTCCGTAACCACATAGGCGAATGGCAAACCCATGTTATCAAGCTGTAAAGTGCAATCTATAACGTTATCTATGGCCGGAGTGTCGGAACAATGCTCTTTCTGGGTAATGTGGTCGTAAAAAAAGCTAACGAAGGTTATGAGCAAGCCCGCTGCCACGGCGACAACCAACATGATTATATTGCTTTTATTCATGTTCGCTCCGGATCTTGCCACCGAGCGTCCGCAGCTCGTGCAGCGCCTTGACCGCTTGCTCGTGGTCGGGCGGTTTACCGTGCCATGCGAAGTCATTTTCCATGAAGTCCACACCCATGCCAGGAATAGTGTGCGCGATGATCATGACCGGTTGGTTCTCTACGGCACGGCCCATGGCGCAGGCGTCGATGAAAGCTTCGATGTTATTGCCGTTGACTTCCAGCACATGCCAGCCGAAAGCCTGCCACTTGGCCTTCAGGTCCTCCAGCGGCATGACCTGCTCGGTCGGGCCGTCTATCTGGATATTATTGCGGTCAGTGACAGCGATGATGTTGCTGAGCTTGTATTTGCCGGCCAGCATAGCAGCCTCCCAGATATTGCCCTCGTCCTGCTCGCCATCACCGGTGACCACATAGATCCAGCGGTTTTTCTGGCCATCCATCCGCATAGCCAGCGACATGCCGCAAGCCTGGCTCAGACCGCAGCCGAGCGGGCCGGAGGTGTTTTCCAAACCCGGCAAGCGCTTTCGCTCCGGATGACCTTGCAGCCGTGAACCTAGTTGGCGCAGAGTCATCAGCTCCTTGCGGTCAAAATAGCCGGCACGGGCCATGGTAGCGTAACGCACAGGTACGCAGTGGCCGTTGCTCAGCAGCAATATGTCGCGTTCCTCCCAGTCGGGATTTTTGGGATCGTGCTTGAGTATGTCGAAGTAAAAAGCCGTGAAGATGTCCGCCAATCCCAGCGGCCCAGCACTGTGCCCGCTGCCGGCATGTTCCAGCATCCGGATGATGTCTTCCCGAATCTCGTTAGCTATCGTTTCCAGCCGCTGGATAGGTAATTTTTGCTGCATTCTGCTTGTGATTATAGCAACCATGCGCCCCTTTGTCCTTAAGCCACCATAAAGTCGCGTGGTATAATCCAAAAATAATCAGGAGAAGGTCCCGTGAGCGAGTTCGGACGCCGGGTTGATTGTCCCCCGGAAAAGCCTTTCGTAGCAGTCGGGATGAACCGGATGTGGAGTTTGCGTCCGCCCCGTTTCCGGCTCTCCGTAGTTTGCCTCGCCGATTATTCCCATGAGGGTTTGCCGTCTGATGTCCGCGCAGAATCGGACAACTCTCCACCCTCCAAAGATCTTGAGGACGGCGAGACGGAATGGACCTTCAGGGTTAATTCATCGGACCCTGACATGCAACTTAGGTCAGTCGAATTAGGCGCTCCCGAGCACCTTGGAAGCGCAGTGATCAATATGGAAACTTCCGAAGACCCAACGACGACCACGCCTGAGCTCGTCGCTATCGGGCAGTAAGTGCGGACTGCAAGTCCCGGTACGCGAGAGCCGGGTCTTTCGCGTCGCTGATATAGCCGCCAACGTCCAAGACGTCCACATCGGCACCGGCGAGCCGACCGGCGTTCTGGTCATTCACACCGCCGTCCCAGCCGATTTCCACGTCGGATCGAAGCGCGCGAATTTCAGGGATTTTACGCGTCAAGCTTAGATTGGCTTGGCCGCCATGATATCCCAGATGGCCGCTGAAAATCAGCACATGGTCAAAACTTTTCACGATACCTTTCACGGATTCCACAGAGGTGTCTTGGAGCAAAGCCAAACCGGCGCGGATACCGACCTTATGCAACCCGGCCGCGAAATTGGCATGATCGACTTCCGCCTCGGCGTGGATTATGACCATGTTAGGGCGCAACCTTACGAGCATCGGCAGCTGCGGTAAAGGACGGGCGTACATAAGATGTATGTCGGCCGAGACATTATCCGGCCACCAGACATGGTTTAAGCCCGGAGACTTAGTCGGCGCAAAACGGCCGTCCATCAAATCGATATGCACCCGCCTGGCGAACGGCTGGATCCGCTCCATTTGATCGCGGTATTCATGTGGATCGTAGGCTGTGACCGTCGGACATATGACCGTCATTTCTTTTTCTCCTCCTGCTTTAGTTTGAGAAGCCATAGTCTGAACATAGAGGATATGAACGCGACCACCAAGCCGATAGCGCTTAGGTATATATAGAAAAAGAAGATGACTACGCCGCTGATGGCATCGCTGGAATTAGCTGTTTGCTGCGATTGCTCACCGATGACGCCGAAGTAGATTGCCATCACTATGGCCAAAGCCGCCGGAATCGCCCAGAACCACAATCGGCCCTGGACATAATCCACGTCGACGCGCTTATAAATACGCCTGACTACGAATGCTAGCACCCAGAATGGCAGCAATATGAACGCCGCCGTGAAGACTAGCACGGCGAAACCGGCGCTCACCCCCTCTCCAAGTGAGAATTTCTGTGACATGGCACCGACGGCTCCCAGAACCGTGGCAAGGATGATGATCGTCGCACCCGGGTACCGCAAAGCTCGTTCTAGCACGTCAGGCTACCCTAACTTGTCCAGCTCTTCGATACGGCGGATGAAACGGGGGGCAGCGGCGAAAGGCGTGGACAAAAAGGTGGCCATGATCGATCCTGCCTCTTCCAGTGAGGTGTAGCGCGAAGACAGGCAAAGTATGTTGCAATCGTCATCGTTGCGGGCAGCGCGGGCTTCGGTCTGGTCCCAGCAGAGCGCGGCGCGGATACCTTTGAACCGGTTAGCGGCGATACACATGCCCTGGCCGCTGCCACAAATCAATATACCGCGGGCTTCGGAATCGCCGTCTGATAACACGGCATGGGCGACTTTGGCGGCGAATGTCGGGTAATCATCGTCGGCTTTCAGATTTTCATCGCCTTCGTCGACTACCTCGTGGCCGGCTTGTTTGAGGGCGCTAGCCAACTGGTTCTTGTATTCGAACCCGTTATGATCAGCGCCCAGATAGACCTTCATGGCTTATTTCTTGCTATGCAGCAGCCGTCCCGTGTCAGCCACGACCTCTACGAGCCGGTTGCTATATCCCCATTCGTTATCATACCAAGCTACGACTTTCAGCATGTTGCCGCCGACGACGGCCGTCAGGTTGAGGTCGATTATCGACGAATGGCTATTGCCGATGAAGTCGCTACTGACCAGCTCCTCTTCGGTGACATCCAGAATTCCCTGCCAAAACGGTTCTTTGGCGGCATCTTTGAAAGCTTTGTTGACTTCCTCTACGGTGACCGGCCGCTTGGTGATGATCACGAAGTCGGCGAGCGACACCACCGGTGTCGGTACGCGGATGCTCATGCCCCCGAAGATGTCTTTGAGTGCCGGCAGCGCACGGGCGGCAGCGATTGAAGCGCCGGTCGTGGTCGGGACGATGTTTTCGGCCGCGTTCCTGGCTTCGCGCAGGTCTTTGGCTGGCGCATCCTGCAGGCGCTGGCTGGCGGTATAGCTGTGGGTAGTGGTCATCATGGCCTTTTCAATGCCGAAATTGCTTTCGATAACGGCCGCCACCGGTGTGATGCAGTTGGTAGTACAGGACGCGTTGCTAATGATTTCGCCGGCTGATTCCAGCTGGTTCTCGTTGACGCCGAGCACTACGGTCTGCGCGTCTTCGGCATGGTCGCCTTTGGATGGCGCGCTTAAGACGACCTTTTTGGCGCCAGCTTTGATATGCGCCTGGGCCAGTTCAGGTTTCACAAAAAAGCCTGTTGATTCAATTACAACATCTATCTTATGCTCTTTCCAGGGTAGTTTGGCCGGATCTTTCTCTGCCAGCACGGCAATATGCTTCTTATTGACCTTTATGCCTTTGTCGTCATGGCCGACATCGTAATGATAGGTGCCGTAGTTGCTGTCGTGCTTAAGCAGGTGCGCCAGTGTCTTAGTGTCGGTCAGGTCATTGATAGCTACGATTTCCAGGTCATCGCGTTCAAACGCCACTTTGAAAGCGTTGCGTCCGATCCGTCCGAAGCCATTGATTGCCACGCGTGTTTTCATACTCTAATCCTTTGCTTGTTTTTATTCTAATGCTTATGGCTATATTGTAAAAGCCCGCACCGGCTGGCGCAACTACTTAGGGGCACCGGTGAGGAAATTTCTCAGCTTTTCTACAGTTTTTAGTTACTGATTCTGATAGCGTTCGATGGATTCGGCGATGATTTTCTTGGCGTCTTCTATGTCACCCCAGCCAAGTACTTTGGTAGTGCCGGGCTTCTTGAGATCTTTGTAGTGTTTGAAGTGTTCCTCGATCTGTTGCTGCCAGCGGCCGCCCAGATCGCGCAAATGCTTGATGCTGTCACCTGTATTACGGTCATCGGCGGGCACGACGACGACCTTATGGTCGGCTTCGCCATCGTCTTCGAAATTCAACACGCCGATCACTTTGGCCTCTAGCCATACGCCGGTCGGAATCGGCTCGGCACAGACCACCAGGGTGTCCAGTTCGTCGCCGTCTTCATCCAATGTCTGAGGAATAAAGCCGTAATTGACCGGCTTTTTATATATGCCCGGCTCAACACGGTCCAGCATGAAAGCGGCACGCTTCCGGTCCCACTCGATCTTCAGGGTACTACCCTGCGGAATTTCTACGACAGTGTTCACGACCCCGTTCTCGTAGTCGCCAACGGTTAAAACTTGGTTAAAATCAGGCATCTGAATAATTCCTTTCTTTCTCAAGAATTATTGTACACTATGCCTATGAAAATAATCGGTCACCGCGGCGCGCGCGGACTAGCACCGGAAAACACCGCGACCAGCCTGCGAAAAGCCCTGGAGCATCACGTTGACATGCTGGAGTTCGATGTCCGCGTCACCAAGGACGGCGTGCCGGTCCTGCACCATGACGCCAAGCTCAACGGACCGAACAGACTCAAGCTCTCTGAACACTCCTACGGGGAGCTAAAAGAGCATTTTCCGGGACTCATGACACTTGAAGAAGCCCTTGACCAGATCGCCGGCAAGGCCGTCCCATATATCGAGGTAAAGCACGGCGAGCTTGTGCGGCCGATAGCCGGTGCGATCAAAAGCCGGCTGAAAAGTGGCGCTTATTCGCCGGATGGCTTGCGGATCGCCTCCAAAAGCCAAAAGACTTTGCGCGAGCTGCACGAGAAACTGCCGGACATACCAGTCATCGTCATTGAGCCGTGGAGCGGCGTGCGCGCCCACCGGCGGGCCAAAGAGTTGGGCGCCCAAGAAATTGCTATGAACCAGTTATGGTTGTGGTGGGGATTCATCCGTGGCTTCAAGAACAGCGATAAGAAACTTTACGCCTATACGCTCAATAACTCCGCCAAGGCCAAGCGCTGGCAAAAATGGGGTCTGGCCGGCGTCATTACAGATTACCCTGATCGTTTTAGTTCTCGGGGTTAGGATATAATTAAGTATATGAAGATAACCCTCGACCACTCAGAACCAGAGGCCGCTAACATCCGGACTTTTTATTTCAAGCCGGAGCAACCGGTACGCTATACGGCCGGCCAATACACTGAACTGCACGTCCCGCACCCGCATCCGGATGACCGTGGCGACAAGCGCTGGTTCACGCTGTCGTCTTCACCGGAAAGTGATTTTTTGACTATCACCACCAAGTACGCCGGCGACGACAAAAGTAGCAGCTTCAAGCGTAAACTTTTTTCGCTGAAGCCTGGGACCGTACTGGAAGCAGCCGAACCGATGGGCGATTTCGTGCTGCCAAAACTGATCCAGACCCCGCTGGTCTTTATCGCCGGAGGTATCGGCCTGACTCCTTTCCATAGCATGTTCCAGTGGCTGGCCGACACCGTCGAAGAGAGGCCGATCAAATTCCTATATGGGGTGCGCAACGAGGATGAAATAATTTTTCAGGATACTTTCCGGGCAGCCCATGTCGAACCGATCATCGTTGTCAGTGAACCGTCGGACTCGTGGGGCGGCGAGCGCGGACGCATCACCGCCGAAATGGTGCTGGAGCTTGAAAAGCCGACCGATGACACCCTAGTTTACGTTTCCGGGCCCGAGCCTATGGTCCAATCCCTGGCCAAAGACCTGCATAAGGCCGGACTAAACAAGAACCAGATCGTCAGCGACGAATTTCCGAATTACGACGCCATTTAAATCATGCATCTAGCGTACGGCTTCGTAGACGCCGGATGGCTCGATCTTGCGCATGACGACCTGCCAAAGCTGCAGATGGCGGGCACGGAAAGCACCGGCGCAAGATAGCAAATAATACGTCCACATCCGATAAAAACGCTCATCATAATGGTCGCTGATCTCATGGTAATGTTTCTTGAAATTGTCATACCAGGCCATCAGCGTACGGTCGTAGTACGGCCCGAAATTGTGCACATCTTCGATTATGAATTTCTTCTCAACAGCGCCGGCTACCTGTGTAATCGATGGCAACACACCACCCGGAAAAATATATTTATCTATCCACGGCTCGGTACCGCGGACCGAACGGTTGCTGCCTATGAAGTGATGCAGCATCATGCCGTCGTCTTTCAGGAGCTTGTAGCATTTATCAAAAAAGGCCGGATAGTTTTTGGGTCCTACGTGCTCCAGCATACCGATCGAGACTATTCGATCGAACGAACCCGATACATAACGATAGTCTTTCTGCAAAATTTTGACCGACAGCCCTTTTGTACGTTTTTTGGCCAACTTGACTTGCTCGGCAGCCGGCGATATGCCGGTTACTTCCACGCCGTATTTTTTGGCGGCGTATTCTGCGAAACCGCCCCACCCACAACCGATATCCAAGAGCTTCATGCCCTTTTTTAGATGCAGCTTGCGGCAAATAAGATCAAGCTTGGCCGTCTGGGCCTCGTCAAGAGTTTTAGCGCCTTTCCAGTAAGCGCAACTATAAATCATGCGCTTGTCCAACATGCGCTCGTACAGGTCGTTGCCGATGTTATAGTGATGGGCGGCATTATGACGGGCCCGCCTGACCGATTGACGATTTATAACATAACCGGCAGCGAAATTAACTGCCATTTTAGGGCTGATTTTCGCTTTGTCGCGCAGATCGGCCGCCAGTAAGCGACTTATCAGTTCATCTACCCGCTTGGCGTCCCACCAGCCGTCCATATATGCCTCGCCAAGTCCTAGCGTACCCTGACGGAGCACACGGTTATACAGGCGTTCATCGTTAACTTTTATATCAAAGGCACGGCGGCCGTTAATTTCTACGTCGGCTAAGGCCAGCAATCGTTCGACAGTTTGTTTGGAGGTAATGCTACTCATAATCTTACTGTAACTCCGCTATGAGCACCTGCGCAAGCATGACAGGTTCTGAATACCAAATCAGAGCGTTGCGCTTTTGTCACGTTATTGATAATGTAACTCTTATAATAAGGAGCTTGCCATGGGAGAAACCGATAGAATTCATGGACTATATACAACTGATGAATATTTACGCATTCATGAATTGGGCGGTGCGGCCATCGGCAAGATTTTGGAGGAGCACCCCTCCCAGCAGGTTGCTGATCTATGTGAAATCGCACTGAATGATTATGAACTGCACGGCGCCGGAGATTTTATCAAAAAAGTTCTCGATACCGCTCAGGAACAGGCTCTAGCTATCAGAGGAAGCGGCTATTCATACCATAACAGGGGCCGCTCAGACGAAGAATGCATGATCAATGCTTATATTGAAATAGCCACGACCGCGTACAAAACAGGCCAGGCACCTGAATATGTAACCGGCGTCCTGGACGGCGCGGTTTCTTTATTTGGCGAGGGCGGTGTTGATTCAAGCAATATATCGGATGTTGCAACGGCGGCAAAAACTACCGAACAGCCTATTGAATACATGGAAACGTTGGCAGAACGTTTGTATGCTTATTACCGGTTTGATTCTCCCGGAAGTTCTAATCCTGCGGACGATTTCCAAGATTTCATAGATCGAGTAGAAGAATGGGGGCTGTCGGATGACTATGCCTACCGATTCGCTGAAAGGCTGCATCAAGACTCCAAGCATATAGAGAAGCCTGTAAATCAAGCCGAGACGTTGATAGCCGTAGCCACTGTTGGTATACGGCATTTTAACGGCCAGCATCCAGAATATATCAGCGAAGTCATTAGAGAGGCAGAGGCAGCGGTTGACCAAGTAGATCACAAAAAAACCAGGATTGAAAAGCTCGCGAAACTGGTTTCTTTGTCCGCTGAAACCGAACAGCCCGAAGATTACGTACGCAAGCTATTGAATGATATGCGGATAGAGGCAGCAGTAGATGATGACGAGATTTCAGAAATAGAGTGCTTGCATGAAATCATTGAGCTGGCAGACAAGACCGAGCAACCTGAAGAATATATTACCGAGCTTTTTGAGCAAGGGGTAAAAGCCGCTTTAAATCAACAGCACCCAAGAGATACTGTCAGAGCCATCCGGGGCTTGCTTAAAGCAGGCTCGGATATAGACTACGGAAAACGAAGACAGGTTGTGCTGGAACCCGGCATAGCTTTTGTCCGCGGCACCGATTCAACAGTCAGATTCAAGCATATGCTTTTAAATCAGCTTTTGCGAGGCTTCAATGTTTCAGAAGAGGCGTTGGAAGCCAACGGCCTGGAAGCGCGTCCGTCTACCCGTAGCTTCAATTTCAGGCACTAATTAATTTTGTACCGGGTGGGGACGGCCCTCAAGATATTCGCGGATCTTCAGGGCGGCCGTGGCGCCCTCGCCGGCCGCGCTGGCGATCTGCATGGTGGCGCCGCTGCGGATATCGCCGGCCGCGAATACGCCGGGCAGGGCTGTTTCCAGATCCTGGTTGGTCTTAACGAACCCTACGTTATCGAATTGTATGCTGGAGTTCTCCAGGAACTGTGAGTTAGGCTTAAGGCCCACGAACACGAAGACGCCGTCCGTCTCGAACTCGACCTTCTGGCCGTCCTTGGTGCCGACTACCTTGGTTACGCCCTTGCCTTCTTCGCCGATAATCTCATCTGTCGAGGTGCCCAAGTGAACCGTGACTTTGCCCTCATCAACGAATTTCTGCATCTCATCTTCCAGTACATCACTGGCTTTTACGGTGGTCCGGACCAGCAGGTCGATATGCGAAGCGAACCTGGTTAGGAAAATCGCTTCCTGAAATGCCGAATTGCCGCCGCCGACGACGACCAAACGCTTGTCGCGGTAAAAGGCACCGTCGCAGGTGGCGCAGTAGTGGACGCCGCGGGCGTAGAACTCTTCTTCGCCGGGGACGCCGATTTTCTTGTAATCACTGCCAGTGGCGATCAGAACCGAGCGGGCTTTCATGTCACCGCTGGTGGTCTTGAGAAGTTTCCAGTCGCCCTGGTCTTCGATAGAAGTAACTTCTCCTAGCTCGATCTTGGCACCGAAGCGCTCGGCCTGCTGCTGCAGATCGCCAGCCAATTTAAGGCCTTCCACGCCTAACGGAAAACCGGGATAGTTATCGATCTTGTCCGTTACCGCGGCCAGACCGCCGACGACACCGCGTTCAAACAGCAACGTCTCGATATCTTCTCTGGTGGTATAGATAGCCGCCGTCAACGCGGCCGGACCGGCGCCCACGATAATGACATCATGCTCGGGAATATCTTTGCTGTCGCTCATATATTGTTTCTGGGCCGCCGCTAAGATCTAGGATATAGCTGGAGCCAGCTTAGCCAAATTGTAACCGACAACTACTTCTTTGGAGTCATCACCTTTGGTAACGACGGTGACGGGCACGGTCGTGGCACCGCTCATCTGCATAGCTTCCGCTTGACGATGGGGATGCTCGTCTATATTAACTTCGTCGTATGTCATGCCTTTGGCGCCCAGATATTTCTTAACCATCTGGCAGTAAGCGCAGGTGTTGCTAGTGAAAACCGTGATGTTTTTGACCATTTTGATCCCCTCCGTATGGATACTTTGATTTTGGTCAGAAGGGAGCAGGCTACCCGGACCGTCCTTTTCCCGAAGAACGGCCTGCTCTATTTCCGACTTTTACTTATGGTGTTTATTGTGCACTGATGAGGTGCGGCTAGCAGAATGAATCTGACTATGCCAAGCATTATAAATAGTGCTCAAGGTAAAATCAATACGCTATATATTGTGCTTTTTACCCCAATCGACTACTGTTTGTCGATTTTTTTCACCGTAACATCAAAGACCAGGTTGGCGTTAGCTGGGATACCCGAACCTTGCGGAGGCTTGTCGGCATAAGCCAAGGCGGCAGGTATAAGCAGGCGCCTGGTGCCGCCGACTTTCATGCCAGGGATGCCTTGGGACCAACCAGCTATCACGCCGCTCAGCGAGAAACTGGCTGGCTGGCCGAGGTCCTTGGTGCTCTGGAAAATCACGCCGGTATTGGCGACAGCGCCACTGTAATCCACGGTAATCGTGTCGCCTGGCTTGACGGTCTCACCCGTGCCCTTCTTAAGATCAGTTTCCTGCAGGCTATTAACCGTAGCTACCGGAGTAAAACCACTCAATTTAGTGCCTTGCGGCTTTTCCTTGGGCGTTTGCTGCTGGGCCTGTTGGGCATCTTGGTTGCTGGAATCATTGTTGTTATCGTTCTGTGTCACGGCACTAATTATAATCAATATCACGAATGCCGACGAGGTCAGCAGGAACAGAACTGCGAAAAAACCCGCGAAGAAACGTCCGCCCTTGCCTGACATAGCTAGCTTGCCTCCCGGTTTATTTTACGCATCTATACTTATTTTAACCTGAGTCCTTGGCGCTGACAATTTTAACGGGTCCATCGAAGCCGAGCCTCAAGCCGTTTACCAGTGGCTCCCTGAGCGGTTCCCAATAAGTCAGCGGCAATTCCGGCAATTCATCAAGAGAAACCCAGCCCGGCTGGAAGCGGTTTTCCGGGCCGTGCGCGGCCTCTGGAGCATCATCCGGCATATGGGGGTGGCCGTCGATATATTCGCATAGGTAAATCTTGTGTGAGAAGCCGCCGTCGCGCATTTCCAGGACTTGGCGGTTCACTTTTACCGTCACGGTCGTTTCTTCGGCGATTTCGCGGACCACTGTCTGCTGGGGCGTTTCACCCGGCTCTATGCCACCACCCGGGATTGAAAAATAATGGAGCGTGCCGCGCCAACGCTCCATGAGTAAGATTCTGCCATCATGAATGACGATGCCGCGGGCCGTGTTTTTCTTATGTGCCAGCGGGACGACGTCGACCATCTATAGTCTTTCGGCGCCGAACTTAGCCTTGGCGGCCGCGGCCACACGGTCGAGAAGCTTGTTGACCTCCGGATCGGTGAGCGTGCGGTCATAACTGGCGATTTCGAGGCGGAAAGTCACGTGCTTTTGCCCGTCGCTGTCTTCACGCTGGAAAATATCGAGCGGGCTTAGCTTGGCAAGACTGTTTTCGGGCCGCGATTTTTCAACTTCTTCCCACACACAATCAAACAGCTCCTGGAACGGTAAATCAGCGGCTACCTTCAGCGTAATATCCTGCGTGACCTTCGGGAACCGCGGCAAAGGTGTATACCGGTCCGTATCCGTTAACGACCGCAAAGCTTTGGTATCCAGCTCAAAACCGGCGCAGTACTTTGGAAGCTTGAGCGCCCGTCGCACAGCTAGGCGGAATTCACCGATGATTCCCAGGAACGTATCATCCGAGTAAACGAAAGCCGCTCGGTTCATGTCAAACGGCTTGGTGATATCAAAACTGCTCATGGCATCCGGCACCGGCTTGAAAGTCAGCTTGGCTGGCACAAGGTTAGTCAGGTACTCGCGGGCCTCGTAATAGGCCGCGCCCTCTTTCTTAAGCTTGTCGGCCGAAGCTATGACTAGCGCAGTCAGCTCGTCTTCCCGCGGCAGGCCGCTATCGTCCTGTTGGTCCGCCAAGTGGGCTTTGCCAAGTTCGAATAGGGCGAATTCGTCGTAACCGGCCTTGATGTTCGGATGGATTTTCTCCAGCAGACTGGGTGTCAGGCTCAAACGGTAATATTGCAGGTCGGGGCTCAGAGCGTTGGCTATCTGGAAAGCGTTTTTCTTATCCTGCCCAACCTTGTCTATAAGATCGCCGTGCACGAAACTATAGCTCAGCACTTCGTTGGCGCCAGCCTTGGCCAACCGGGTACGGATCTGTGATTTCAGTGTCAAAAGCGGATCCTTGGCAGCCGGCGTCAGGTCGCGCTTAGGCAAATCCAGCGGCAATTTATCGTAGCCATACAGACGTCCGACTTCCTCGACTATATCCTCCGGGATCTCAATATCCATCCGCCAAAACGGTGCGGCGACGGCTAGGCGATCGCCTTCACGCTGGACTGAAAATTCCACATTGACTAGCAGCTTTTCAATTTCTTCGGCTTTCAGGTCAAGCCCAAGACGGCTGTTTATGAATGACGGCTCCACGGTGATTTTAGCGCCAGCATATTTGGTAAAGTCCACGCCGTCTTTGGTGATATCGAACGTTTGGCTGGCGATTTGGCCACCCGCGTCTTGCTGGATCGATTCAGCCGTCTTGAGCAGCACGGGCAGGCATTGCCATGGGCTTTGCCCCTTGGTGAAACGCGTCATGGCATCGGTGAACAGGCCGTTTTCCATACTGGTACGGCGGATGGAATACATATCGAAATTAGCGCATTCCAAGATGATATTCTTAGTGTTTTCATCGACTTCGGTTTCTGCGCCGCCCATCACACCACCGACGCCGATCAGCTGTTTGTCGGCAGCAATCATGATGGCTTCATCACGCGGCCCTATCTCTTTGCCATTCAGCAGCTTGATTTTCTCGCCCACCCGCGGCTTTCTGATAACTATCAAGGGCTCATCGCCGCTCAAAGCCTTGAGCTTATCGTAATCATAAGCGTGCAGCGGCTGGCCGGTTTCCAGCATCCAGAAATTGGTATAGTCCACGATGTTGTTGATCGGTCGGATGCCTGCCTCGCTCAGAACTATCTGCAGCCAGACGGGGCTCGGCTTGACCTTGACGCCGCTCAGCACGACCGCCGTGAACCGCGGCACTAACTCTGGCAGTTCATTTTTAATATCCAGCTTCAGTGCATCGCTCTCGAGACTCGGAATTTCAGGATTCGGCACATACCAATCCGGGCTTTTGAAGGCTTTTTGCTGAATTCCGGCAATCTCCCGTGTCACTCCCATGACGCCGAAACAATCCGGCCGATGCGTGAACATCTTGTTCTCAATGTCGATTATTTTTTCGCCCTCAATGCGGTAAGCTTTGGCGAAGCTTGTACCTGGCTGGACATCTTTATCTACTTCTAGAATGCCATCATGATCTTCGCTTATGCCAAGCTCTTTGGGACTGGCCAGCATGCCATTGCTCATCTCGCCGCGCAGTTCGCGGGCCTCGAGCTTAAATGGCTCTTTCCCGATCGTGCTTGGCACCACGGCACCTGGCGGCAACCAGGCCGCCAACATGCCTTCGCGAACGTTCGGCGCGCCGCAGACCACCTGTACGAGTCCGTCCTTACCGGCATCAACCTGACAGACATGAAGCTTATCGGCATTCGGGTGCTTTTCGACCTTGGCGACTTTCACGATAATTACGCCGTCAAACTTGCCGCCATAATCAATGACCTCTTCGACACCGCCTAGCTGTGCGCCAATTTTTTTCACCAGTTCGTCGACGCCGTCCGGCACTAGGTCTTCTACGCCATAGTGCTCGCCCGCGTACCGAATTTTATTCAGGCTGATTTTCATGCAAACTCCGTGAATTCTGTGATTTGGTCGGCTTCGCCGTGGAGGATGAACCTGATCCACGTCGGTTTTATCAATAAATAGACTTGTGTGGGGTCGTTCCGGTATTTATCGAGCCCTGGCAACTTGCCGAAACGGCCTTCGCTAACCAGCGATTCGTAATCCAGGCCGGTAAGCACCTCGGCCTGGCCCTCGTATTGGACTTCGCCGGTTTGGTCCGCAATAACCACGGCCACCGATTTGTTGCCGGTTATATTCTTAAATTTGCGGCTTTTGTTGGACGTCCCGATGATGATTTCTTGATTACGGCTGCTTACATAGCCCACGAAAGCCGACTCGGGCCGGCCATCTTTATTGACGGTAGAAAGCACGCAAAGAAAACGTTTTTCCATAAATTCTACCAGTTCCTGCTTGCTTGTCCCGCTCATGAGAACTGCCTCAAAAAGTCCAGTTTGCCGGATTCAAAATGGCGGATGTCCTCGATGCCGTATTTCATCATCACCAGCCGTTCAATACCGCCGCCCCAGGCAAAACCGGTGTACTCAGTCGGATCGATATCGGCAGCCTTCAATACATTGGGATGGATCATGCCGGAACCGAGGATTTCTATCCAGCCGGTGTAAGAACAGATATTGCAGCCTTTTTTATCGCAGAACGGACAACTGACTATCAGCTCCAGCGATGGTTCGGTGAACGGGAAATAAAACGGCTGGAAAGCGAACTCCAACTCCTTGCCGTAATATTCCTGGAGGAAGGTCTTCAGTGTCGCGATTAGGTGGCCGGTGTTTATACCGCGGTCTACATAAATGCCCTCCAATTGGTAGAAAGTGTGCTCATGGCGGGCGTCGAGGTCTTCATTGCGAAAGACACGGCCCGGAATGACAGCGGCGATCGGTTTACCTTTTTCCAGGTTCGGCTTCAGGCTTTTAAGGACGCGGTTCTGCATGGTACTGGTATGCGCCGGCGCGATCAATGGCCTGCCTTCGCGGTCTTTTTGGATGGTCACGAAGGTGTCGTAATCGTCGCGTGCCGGATGTCCTTCTGGGAAATTCAGGGCGCCGAACATATTGAAATCGTCATCTATTTCACGCGATTCAATAGCCGTGAAGCCCATACGATAGAAGATGTCCAGCACTGTCTGGAGTTCAGACGTCAGAGGATGGATACTGCCCTGCTCGCTAGGCAAAAGTGCCGGCCGCTTATCTTGCGGCGTATTGACGTCGAAAGGTGCCGTGATATCTATCGGCCCAAGCGCGGAATCACTGTATTCTTCATAGGTTTCAACGATATCAACGTACCGCTGTTTTTCGGCATTGACTTTTTGACCGACCAGACGCTTATCTTCCGGGCTAGCGTCCCGGATGTCTTTATATATGCTATGCAGGCCGAACATATCCTCGAACTTGGGGAACGACACAGCGGCTTTTATGGCATCCTGATTGGCCTTTAGCATCGGCTCCATCATTTCGTGGATGATTTTCTGGGCATTGATGACAGGATCGATGTTCAGCTTTATGGCAGGCGTTAAATCCTGCAGAGTACCGAGCTGTTTAGCGATGTCGGCTATAGTTTTTTGAAAATCAGATAAATTATTCTGAGGCGGCTGGCTCATATCTTAGCTCCAAGTATACCAGCCACTGGGGCGAGACGCTAAAACCGCAGGTGTTTTTACACAAGCGTGTTGTTTATTATACAAATATCCCGCAGCGCAATGAGCGTACACTGAAAAATAGAAGCGCAACATAAAAACTTTGGGAGGAGTTATGCGTGACGTCATGGATCGATCGCCGTCCGATATGGGGGACGGGGGTATAGTGCTTAATATGTTTGCCCGAGCCAAGACCGGACAGCTCAGTCTTATGGACACCGTGCAGATCGAACAGCCGATCGTAGAAACGGCCGATCCCGTGCCAGCCGGCGAAGAAGCCCCAATCGAAGCCGCTTAGGCTACCGCCTCTACCGCTTCGGCGTATTCTTCAGCGATACGCTGGCAAGTTTGGCCATAACTAATACCTCGGGTCTCGTTTTCTACGAAAACTGTGGCGCCGCACGTCAAATCAGCCTCCAGCTCATCTACCCTATGGAACACTTCTGCACCATTATCGACACCGAGACAACTTATTGTCCCAATCCCCTTCGCCAAAACGTCTTTGAATCGTTTGAGTTGATCGCGGCCTATTTCACTCGTTGCGGGACCACTTAAACCGCCAAGGTTGCCAGGCACGGTCAACGCGGGATCACCCCGTTCAGTAATAATCTGCTGGCCACCAAGAGTGTTCGATAAATCCAGGACTTTTCTGCCGCCGGCGCGGACAAATAATTCGCCTACTGCCGGAATGAGCATTTTTTTCTCTCCTACATAAGGAGGCAGCTTTCGGGAAATAACGACCGCGTCGCCCACGCGCCGGACGATTTCGGCGTCTATCTCTTCCATTTGCTCCAGATCATGGCCAAGAACCGGTTCACGGCCTCCGTGCTCGTCAATTTTGTTAGGACAACTATAGTTAACTTCTACGGCGGGAGCGCCGGCTTCTACAAACAATTCAACCATATCTGGCAAAACTTTTGCTGGATCTTCACCCTTGCCAGGCGAAACGCTTGGCATGACGGGAGTTCCATAGAAATCGCCAATCTCTTTCCACTTCGGATATAGCCCAGCCGCCCTCGGACCACTTATATTAGGGAGACCCACGGAGTTGACGCTCTGGCCGGTAATCTTATTGTAATAGTAGACGGTTCCTTCGTTGCCCGATCCACCATTCCAGGTGAAAGAACCAGGAATGGCCATGGCGGCAGGAGATCTCAAGACATCTATGATCTGCTCCTCTAGCAACTCTTCATTAGCACCATTCAGTACGCCTGCAGCAGGAGCGAACGGAACCTCAATGTCATAATCCGCGAAGCGTCTCATACTACCGCCAACTATATAGAATGCGGCTAGCCGGTACAAGCACGAGCGTGACTACCTTACGCTATACTTAAAAGCATATGCCTAAACAGCCGACCAAGCAGACATCGGAGCCGGACCTGGCGCGCGCCGCCGCCGAGGTTCTGAAGATGAACGATCGCGGTAACTATACGCAGCCGGCCGACAAGCTGTATCCTCACCAATGGCTATGGGACAGCTGCTTCATCGCCATCGGTCTGCGCCATCTCGACGTGGAACGAGCAAAGATGGAGGTGCTTAGCCTGCTGCGCGGCCAGTGGGACAACGGCATGCTGCCGAACATCATCTTTCGCCAGGACCCGCAGTATCACTTCGACAGGACCACATGGCGCAGCTGGATCAATCCGTTCGCACCACAAGGGGTAGCTACCACCGGCATCACCCAACCACCTGTGCTGGCCGAGGCCATAATCCAGATCGGCAAGAAGATGGAATGGCCGGAGCGGCGGCTGTGGTACCGCATGGTTTATCCAGCGCTGCTCAGATATCACGAATGGCTGTACAAAGAGCGCGACCCGCACGGTGAAGGCCTGGTCTTGCTGGTGCACCCGTGGGAAACCGGGTTGGACAACACGCCGCCGTGGATGGACGAAATGCATAACCATATGATGCCGCTATGGATCCGTCTGGTCGAAAAAACACGTTTTGACCGGGTCATCAACCTGTTTCGGCGCGATACCAAGAGCGTGCTAATAGACGAGCGTTTTTCAACCATTGAGTCGCTGATGCTGATGGACATTCAGCGCCGTCTGCGCCGCAAGCGTTACGATATCAACAAAATTTTGGACCACTCTCTGTTCGCTATCGAAGATTTGTCGTTCAATAGCATGCTGATCCGCGCCAATACTCATCTGCGCGAAATCGCTAAATCGCTGAAAGAAGAACTGCCGTCTGAACTGGAAGAGAGCATGAAAAAGACCGAGAAGGCCTTTGAAGAGCTGTGGGACATGTATTCGGCCCAGTATTATTCGCGCGATTTCATAACCCATCGCTTGCTCAAGACGCCCTCGATCGCCACGCTATTGCCGCTTTACGCCGGTCATATAGACAAGGACCGCGCCGAAAAGCTGGTGCGCCTGCTGGAAAACGAGCAATCTTTCGGACCGGCTTATCCCGTGCCAAGCGTGCCGTTGAATTCTTTTTGGTTCCACCGCAAGCTGTACTGGCAGGGTCCGACCTGGGTCAATATGAACTGGATGATTATTGACGGCTTGGAGCGCTATGGTTTCAAAGATTACGCTGAAGCATTGCGCGAAAGTACGCTCGAGATGGTCAAGAAATCAGGTTTTTACGAATATTTCGATCCTGTGAATGCCGAGGCCGCCGGTGTCGCCAACTTCTCCTGGACTGCCGCACTGACCATCGATTTGCTTAAAAGGAAATAATTATTCGTCGAGCTGAGGTTTTTCAAGCAGCTGGGGCTCTACGGAAATTTCGGCGTCAGTGATCTTTACCACGTCGCGGTCGATCTTTCCGAGTTCCTTGTAAGTGTTATTGAAATGCCCGACGGTGGTGCCCAGACTGCTGCCAAGCCGCTGCATGTAGCCGTTGTGGGCGATCAGATGTTTGCGCAGCTGCTCTACATTCTTGCGGATCTTCTCGGTGTCTTTGTGAATTTCGATGGAGCGCAATCCCTGAGCGATGGTCTGAAGCATGGCGCTCAAGGTGCTCGGCCCGACAATCGTCACTTTTTTCTCCACGGCGTACTGCATCAGATTGCGGCCGGACACGTTGCCGACGCCGACTTTGTTGGCCAGCAGGTCGTAATAAATCGCCTCGCTAGGGATGAACATCAGCGCCTGGTCGAGCGTGCCTTTGCCCGGCTTGATGTACTTGGCGGTCTCATCGATACGTTTTTTGACGTCTTCTTTGAATGCGCGGGTCAACATCGGTTTCTCGGCCTCATCAGCCTCTAGTAAGCGGTTATAATTTTCCAGCGGAAACTTACTGTCCAGCGGCAACAGCTTGTCATCCAGCTTGACCACGGCGTCGACCACCAAGCCTTCTCCCAAGCGGTATTGCAATTCGAACGTGCCGACAGGTAACACATTCTCCAAAATCTGCTTAAGGTAAAACTCGCCGACGACGCCGCGCTGCTTCGGGTTCTGCAGTACGTTCTGCAAGGTCTTCAGCTCGGCCGCTATATCTCCGACGTTTTTGTTAGTGCCTTCGAGCTTAGTCAGTTTTTCGGTGACCTGCTGCAGAATCTTGATGCTGGCGGCCGACTGGCTGGCCAGCTGTTTGTTGCTGGCGCCTAACTGATCGCTGAGCTGTTTTTGCAGGCCGTCTTTCAGCTCACCCATGGATTTTGTGAGCTCGGTCATATCGGCTTTTAACAGTAGTGCGCTATCGGCATCGGCCTTAGGACGCAACAGCATGAAAAGCACTACGCCGAACAGCGCGAGCACTAGGACCCCCAAAACTACAAGAGCGATAACCATACTTCTATTTTATCAATTAATTCTT
>DASZUB010000033.1:0-9578 GCA_035547815.1 Saccharimonadales bacterium (SeqCode) | reverse complement strand
CGCTCAGGACTTCCTGACGATTGCTACGCCGGAAGTCCGTTTCAAGGCCTGCACCGTCTTTGCCTATATTGTCACCGTCAGGGCTGTCTGGAGTAACAGTGCCTGGAGCTTTTAGGTACCAGGTATTGCTAGATTTATGGTACTTGAACTCGATGCCGTACTTTTCGGCTAATTTTGTTTCCAGGCGATCATTTGCCCATGTTCGATATAGGTTGCTGATAGGCCCTTTACCGGTTATATTCACCTTGCAATGCCTGTCTATGGTGCTGCCGCAATTTCCATCTTTGAATGTTGGGAAAACATGGCTTATCAAATACCTTTGCAACATGCGATCGCTCTCTTTTTGAACCGCGTCTTCTGAAGTAGCAAAGAAATGATGTTCTAGATTTTGTACTATATGTTCAATTTTCAGCGGTATCATAATGAAAAAGACCATCAGCGCTATACTTGCCAATCCCCCGCCTGCGCCAATGCCAATCCCGACGCCTTTTTTATGTTTCGAGATTGCCTTTAAAGTTTTTCTAAGACCGTTATCCGAGGAGTCTTCCTCGTTGAATTTAAATCCACTGCCCGGTTCGTTCTTATTGTGATCAAAACCCGATTCCGCGCCGGCCAGCGCTGACGCAGTGGATGATTTCCCGTTCGCATCTTCTTCGTCATGCGGATTATAAAAATTATCGCCGGTTTTTTCGGCGTCGCGTAAGTCCGACCTGGGTTCAGAACCGTTATTTTGCTGACCGTCTTGATTCTTGTGTATTGTTCTCGGGTCAGAAGGGTCACCCGCGGGTTTATTATCCAGCGGATCTAGATTAGGCGGGTGATATTTCTGATCGCCTTCAGTATCGGGGTCGTATACAGCATTAGGCATGTTTATTTCACGAAGTCTCTTAAACTCTTATGTTTTCATTATACTCCATAAGAGGCGGTTGAAGTTAACCGCTGCCAGGAGTCAGGCGGTTCCCAAGGTCTATGGTGCCTTGTATCTGGCTGGGATTGCCTGCCGCGGCCGGTTGGCCCTCCTGGCCGGCCGCTTGCTGGGAATGGTCCAGCTGTATGCCTGCCTGCTCGGCGGCGTTGATCTGCTGCACCTGAGCCGGATTGGTGGTTATGAGGCTGGTTTCGGTAGGACTGGCCACCACTTGGATATGTACGTGGTTCTGGCCGGCGAAGAACAGTCCCTGACCGACCGGGAACTGGCTGAGCCGTTTGCGTTCCTCACTGGTCAGCTTGAAGACGTCGGTCAGCACGTCGACGGCCGTTGGTGATTGCTTGAGCAGGAATTGCATGGACGCGTTGGCCACGATGGCCCGGCCCATGCGCGAACCCATGAAATCTTCCACGTCCTGGGTGACGGTTGTCACGCCCAGGTTGTACTTGCGGGCGCGCTTGGCCAAGGAGAATAGGAAGTTGGCCGAATCCTCGTATTTCATCAGCTGCCAGGCCTCGTCGACGATCAAAATGCGCCGTTTCTGGTCGGTCTTGGTCTTGTTCCAGATGTAATTCAACACGATATACATGGCTACCGGCCGGAGTTCGTCTTCCAGGTCGCGCAGGTTGAATACCACCAACGGGTTGTTGATATCGATGTTGCTCTGCATGCTGAAGATACCGGCGAACGTTCCGGTGGTATATTTGCGCAGGCGCTGGGCCAGCTGCGGACCGGTGCCGCCCATGTGCAGCAGCGTGTCATAGAGATCGATGATAGTAGGCGGTACACCGGTGTGGGTCAGCGGATCGTTGGTGATGCCCGCTTTGGCATAAGTCTCAATCAGGGCCGCGTCCAGGTCGGCCTCTTCGCTTGGCGCCAGCGCCGGCATGGTAGCCGCGTTACCACCGATCAGCTGGGTCTGGGCGCCGCCCATCATCAGCCGGAGCAGTCCGTGCAACGTGATCAGGTTGGAACGCAAAGCGTTGTCGGCTTCCTCGCTGTCGACGACTTTCGGCAGGTCGAACGGGTTGATCCGCGTGTTGGAATTCAGGCTGAGCCGTACGTAAGCGCCGCCGACCGCCTCGCACATCCGTTGATACTCATTCTCGGGGTCGATGATGAATATCTCGGTGCCGAACATCATGCTGCGAAGCGCCTCCAGCTTCACGCTGAAACTTTTACCGGCGCCGGACTTGGCGAAGACGACGGAGTTGCCGTTTTCCAGACTGAAGCGGTCAAAGATGACCAAGCCGGAATTATGCATGTTGATACCGTAGAGTATGCCGTTGTCCTGGCTTAGGTCGGCGCTGGTGAACGGGAAGCTGGTAGAGAGCGCGCCAGTGCTCATGTTGCGGCGTATCTGCAGCTGGTCTACCAGCTGTGGCACCGTGCTGTTAAGACCTTGTTCCTGCTGCGAGCTGGCCGGCTTACTGTATACCAGCTGCTGGCCGAGCATGGACTCCACCTTATTGCTGACATAATCAAGCTCATCCATGCTGCCGGCGTAAATGGTGAAGTAGAAGCCGAAGCGGAAGAAGCGCTCCTCGCCGACCTGCAATTTATCGCGGATTTCTTCGGCGTCCAGGATGGCCGCTTGTTTGGCCGGATCGCGCACCCGGCCCTTCTCGGCGTCGATCTGGATGCCAGCCTCCAGTTGGGTGACCTTCTTGCGCAGGCTCTCCAGCACTATCTGGCTCTCCACCGGATAGATATAGAGCGCCATATCCATGATTTCGTCTAGGTTGACCATACCGCTCAGCCAGCCGGTGTACAGCTGCCTAGGATAGCCGTAAACGTAATAAGTGCGGGCATAACGGGTGCCGATCTGGAAGTGCGTGCTGCTGAACTCCAGCGAGCTAGGCGCGATAAAGTCGCGCAGCGCCGTGATACCCTTCTGGAAGGCCGCTTGCACCTCTTGTTCTTCGCGAGCCCTCTGGGCCTGTGCGATGGCGACCGGATCGGTAGGTGTTTTTTTCTTCTTGCCAAACATCAGGATTGCTCCAACTCCCTTTGCAGATGGGCTTGCGGTGCGGCTCCCTGCCCCTTGGTAACTATATCTGCCGACAGTTCGTTGAAATTCTTCAACTGCTGCCGGGTCGCCGTGTCGGGGTTATAAGTGTCGTAATACAGCTCGATCAGCTCCTGCGTATCGAGCGGCAGGCCCTGGATCCCGGACTGCAGAAGTCCGGCCAAAACGGCTTGGACGCGATTGCGCAGCTCGGTCTTGGCGTTTTCCAGGTCCGGCTCGTTGATAACCACATGCTGTTCGCTTTTGCTGAAGAGCCCGCCCAATCCGCTCAGGAAATTCTTGCTGTCCTGAAGCGCCTTCTGGGTATCGGTGGCCGGGAAGAACGGTATGATCACATAGAATTTCTTGTCCATGATGTTGGTGTGTTGGCTGAGGTCATCAATATAAGTTATGTAATCTTCCATCAATAGAGCGAGCAGCATGTTATCGTGCTCGGTGCGTATCTTATCCAGCTTGGCTATATAGGGCTGCAGGTCCACTTTCTGGGACCGGATGAAAATCTGGATCGGGAAATAAAGCGAGTTCAAAAACCCCTGGTAGCTATATTCGACCGCTTCCTGCTCCTGGGGACTCATCAGGTCGAAGTTGATGCTCTTGACCATAATCACCGACCGGTAAGAGCCGTCGTTCATGATTACGATACCGTCGCGGATCTCGGCTATCTGCAGGGAATTCTGAGTGCTGTTAGGGTTTTTGGGCTTGGCCGGCGGGTTGGCCGCTTTACCGACCACGGGCTGGCCAGCAGTCACGGGTGCCGCGGCCTGGGCAGGTTGCGTAGGCGCTACCGTCTGCGGAGCTTGCGGTGTGGGGCTGGGAGGCGGCGCCGGCGGAGGTACCGGAGTCGGCTGCGCCTGTTGCTGGGGTTGCACGGGCATGGGCTGTGGCAGCGGTTCATCGGGGTTGGTTATGGAGGCTATGAACCTGCGATCGGCCGACCTGGGCAAAGCAGTAGATTGGATCTGGGGCACGCTGACAGGCTGCCCGGGTTGCTGCGGGTTATTCTGGTTAGGGTTAGTAGGATTCATTTAGCTTAGCCCACCTTTTTCAGCTTTGTCTGCTTGAACGGCTTTTTTGTCTGGCTGACCGGCATCATACTCCGGTCAGTGCAGTGAAATCACGACTTCATCCTGCGGCGGTTCATCGTCATGCGTCGCCTTATAGGCTTGGCGGGCGATGGTCGACACATTCAAGTCGTTATTGTTCGCCAATGACAGTATAGCAGGGTCAGGCGCGGCTGCACCAGATGGAACGCCGTTATTTGCCTGGGGTTGAGCGCTTGCCGCAGGCGCCGCTGATTGCGCCCCCGTCCCCTGTTGGCCAATCGGCCGCAAGGTGCGCATATGCGAATACGCCAGCGGCTGCTGGGACAACAGCTGTGGTGCGGCTGTCGTGGCAGCGGCCGTCGCCATCGGGTTGGAAGCCGGAGGAGTCAGGAACCAGTCATCGGCTTGGCCTGGCTGAGCGGCTGGGTTAATGGCTGGTGCCGGTTGCGGACTAGTTGCGACAACAGGGCTGGCAGGGTTGGCCCCCACATCTGCTCCAGCGCCGCCAAGCTCAGCCATTATGTGCTGCCTGTGCTGCGCGCTGGATTGGTTGATCATGCTCTGGAATTGCTGGGCTACGGGGTTGCTAGAGACATCCAAGATATCATCCGAGGCTTGCACGTCATAACTGGGCACTTCCTGCGGAGCCGCGCCGATGTCGATCAACCGGTCCGAATCGGCCTGTTGCCCATAGCGGCCGGCGGCCGAATAATTTCCGGCGTCGATATTCTTGATGGCCCAGCCGCGCGTATCCAAGGTGTTAGCCAGCGCTTTAAGCCGGCTCTGGACCTCTGTCTGGCTGAAACCTTTGGTCAGCACGCGCTCGACTTTTTTGGGTACGGTTATGGTCACCAACTCCTTGACGCCGCTCTGGTCCCAGATGCGCCGCCGTGGCTTGAACAGGAAACGCAGTTTGGCCAGCGCCCATATCTCGGTCGGCTGATCGCGTCCGAACGGGATGGCGAAAAAGGTACAGAACAGCCCCGGCGGTACCGTGACGATCAGCATGAAATAGATGTGTTTAACGAAAAGAATGAATGATAAGTACCAGCAGAAAGCCGCGACCAGCGCAAAAATGAACTGGCGCAGCGTCAGCGGCCCGAGTATATGGTCTTCCGCCTCAATATCCTGAATTAGTTTGTATGTTGCCACGACCCCTTCAGTATATCAAAGGTGGCCAGGGTTTTTACCAATACGGCTTCGTAATCGGATGCCTGCCTGCCACCAGGTCATCTGGATCAAAACCGGCCTTCTTCAGCTCTTCGCGGCGTGCCGGCGACAGCTCGGTCCATGCGAATTGGTCCAGCGTGGCGAAGGCCGGCCGGTTGGCGGGATCGGCGTACTCAAAGAAGTGCTGCAGTTCACCGTTTATTACCTGGGACATCACATAATTATTAATTTTTATGGTCTCTGGCACTCCCCACAGGCGTGCTTCACC
Source organism: Saccharimonadales bacterium (SeqCode) (assembly GCA_035547815.1). Classification (GTDB taxonomy): domain Bacteria; phylum Patescibacteriota; class Saccharimonadia; order Saccharimonadales; family UBA4665; genus JARIHC01. The sequence continues at coordinate 4,140 of DASZUB010000033.1, read as the reverse complement.
TTTCAGGGCGTCAACAGCCTCGTCGCTAAAGCGCGGGTCTATATACTCGCCGCCTTCATTCCGGTATTTCTTCTCTTCGTCCGAAAGCGATGCCGGTTCGGCTGGCTTAGCCTGCTCGACCGCGGTCTTGGGCTCGCTGGTGACAGGTATATCGTGGTCAACCAGCAGGCTGACGACAGCTTCCTGCATGGCCTGCTCCCTGGTAAGGATGGTGTGGGCTCTAGCGACTGGTGATCCGACAGGAAGGCTAGACATACCGATGTCGGACCCGACTTCCTCATCTATAAATCTACTATAGGTGTTGCCAGGCTTGATCCTGGACTGCTCCGGACCGCTGTACGATGGTAACCTGCCTATCATCTCTAGCTCATCGTTCGTATTCGGATCTACGTACAATACATTTTTGCCACCCTCTTCTTTCTCGGCTTTCGGGTAAGCTACCAGAATACGGCCATCCTTACAGAGGATTACCCGGGCAAAGCGATCGACCTGGCCGTTGATTGGCATATCCCAACCTTCGGCCGTATCCTCATAACTTTCAACCGGTATCTCGGAACGTAACTGGCCATGGAGTCGCAGACCTTTTCCGGAAAACCTCTTGATTTTGCTGGTGTGAACGATAGCGGCCTTAGTGTCGGTCGGAACGCCGGCTCGTGATAATTTTTTAGCGGTCAAACGCCCTAGCCTAAGGGTTAGCCCGCGGGCTTCGGTTATTGCTTCGTCCAGGGCTTCCGCGCGGCTGGCTTCCGCCTCTTCGTCAAGCTGGTGCGTCGGTCCTTCTTCCGTACGATTCGCCCTGATCCTGTCGGCTATCGCTTCAGGCGCATGATCATCCTTAAGATAATTTAGGCCCCAGGGGTACCTGTCAAAGCTTGAAGCTTCCCGCCTGCGTTTAAGTTCGATGTCCGCGGCTCTTCCGCGGCCGGCCCGCTCAGCATCCGATTCGACAGTTTTGCGGCGTACCATAGCGTCTCTGAACTCCGGATGGCGCAAAGCTCTTGCGTAGGCCATGCTTTCAACTAAGAGCTCAAGCTCTTTGTCGTCAACCCGTCTTTCTAAATCAGCGGGGTCTATGCCCATCGAATCTATTTTTGTATCTGGAGACATGCTTATATTATATATGAAAAATAAGTCAAAGTCAATATATTATGCACGCTACAGACTAAGAATTCAAGACGCTTTTTATTTGTCCTCACCCTGTTCCGGAGCCCCTTGGCCGCCGCCTGCGGCCAGCTCAGCATCTATATTCTCACGCCGGCCGGACTTGTATGCCTTATCTACATCGCCAGATAAGTGGGAGCGATCGATAATTTTCTGAATCTCAGCATTAGTGCCGGCGGCGGTACCACTATAGCTGCCCTGCGCTGTGCCAAGCATGGTGGCTACGCGCTGAACATCCTGCGGGCTGAATTCAAGCTTTTCTTGCTGGCCCTGCTCGTTTGTATAGTGGTATTCGTAGTTACCGTCAGCATTGGTGGGACCATGGGCCTGGAGCATAAATTCGAAGCCCGGGGCCATAGCGGCTACCGAACCACCCTTGGCCGATTGCAATTCGCTCTGTCCCGTGGTCAGGATGCGCTTCACCTGATGGGCAACGGCACGATTGCGCTCCTCGGCGCTCTTGCCCTTGGCATTGATGCCCATAAAACCGCCGTCTTGGCCGATCTGGATACCGTAGCCGGCCTTCATATCAAGCATACCGGCGCGCTGGCCGTTGAGCTGCGCCTGGGTAACAAAAGCTGATGCCAGGCCGCTGCCCTGTCCGCCACGACGATTTGCCAGGTCGGCTACCTCGTCGGAATTGGAGAAGCCCTGAGCAGTGACGGCCAAGCCGGCAGCCATACCGATATCGGCCCGGCCCATCTCCTGGTCCTTATACAGGTCCTGCGCCAGGAACGCCGCGCTGCTTTCGAGCTGATTGGCTGCTAGCCGGTCATTGGAGTTGCCGCTGGCTCTTAATTCGGCCGCCTTTTTGCGAATCGAGCCAGCAGAATAATCGTCCATGCTCATAAGAGCTCTCAGTGCGCGGTCATTGAAGCCAAGCGCGTTGAGCTTCTCGCCCAATTTTTGGGTGTGGTCAAACTTGGTTTGCTCAATCTGGTTGATAATGCCCTGACCCATAGAATTTTCAAATAAGGGATTCCCTGTCTTTTTGGCGAGTTTATTCAAAGCGCTTCCGCCGTAGATCTTACCGGCAGCTACCGGGTTGACTATGCTGGACAAAGCCGTATTGACGCGTTTGTTGACGCCGCCGAAGTATTTGCTGTTCCTGTTGAACCGTTCGTTCTCGTTCATACGCCTGATATTTTCTGATGCCTGGCTGCCGGCCCCGCCGAAGGCGCGCCGCCCGGTGACGGAATTAATCTGTTTGCCGACATTGGATACTGCACCGTGGATCGCGCCTAGCACGCGGTTAGATGTCCTTAAGGTGAATGGTACCAGATAGAGAGGAATAATCAACAGCATGAAGGCTACGATGGAACTCAGCGTGCCGCCCGTCCCATTATGTTGCGTGACGTAGGACATGACATCGGCCACGGCGAACAGGATGATAATCATCGGATAGACCAGCAGCATCTGGAAAAGCGTATCCCACCAGCGTTTGAACCACGATTCGGTGTTAGGCAGGCACCACAGGGCGAAGGCCACGGGCGATATAAGCAGCAGGGCCAAAATGATGGTCTGGCGCAATATCAGGGTGACGAAAATGCCGACCATGGCGATGGCGCCGGTTATGATCAGGCCTACCAGTAACAGGGCTATACCGGTTACGCCGAGTACGAAACCGCCGACCAGCAGGCCGGTGGCACCGAAGGCGGCTATGGCGCCTTGGGTTATGCCGTCAGGCTGGATAGTGAAAGCCCCGTTATTTTTAAGCGGCGCCGTCAATAGCTGTCCCAAACCGCCTCCCACTACGTTTGTAATGTCTATCATGAGGGCCACGATATAGATGGACAGGTTGATCAGGATGGCGGCTATGAGTAACCGCGGCAGGACCTTCTTGGCGGTGTAAGCATCAATCATACCACCGCCGATGGATTCGCCGAAGACGATTACTAAGAGAACGATTACCAAGAATATATCGCCATATATTCTGAAGCCCGACCAGATCTTGTAAATGGTGTTGTCGCAGGTATTGCCCGTAGTGTCGAGACAGATCGGATTGGTCATTAATAGCGGTTGTATAAGGTTTGTGAAGATCCAGTTTGTGACCGCGTTGGTGCCGTCGAATATCGGGCAAAGCGCCCAGTTGAAAGAAAAGTCTCCGGATTCACAGGTCGGTGCGGTACTGCCATCGCTGCCCGTGACATGGTCGGGATTATAGGTTCCATTTTTATAGTCGTCGCACTGGTCTTTTAGTTGATCGGGATATTTATCGCAGATTTTCTTGGCGGCCTTATCCATGTCACTTTGATTAGCGTAGCTTACGCTACAGAGGTTCTGCCACATAGGCTGATCCAGAGTTTGGAGTGAAGGACATAACTCCTGATCGAATGCTTCTCTTTGTTTGGGATTGGCATCTCCGGCCACCAGAGGAGCGCCAATGGTTATGGATTTTCTGGGACCCTTTAGATCGGCTGTGTCAAAGGATCCGCACTGCGCCAGTAAGTCCGCATTTTTATCACCGTCATATTTTCTGTCTTTTGTCTGGATTGCCGGATAGCAAGAGCCACCCTTGTTGTCGGGATACGGCTCGTTTTTTGCCACGTAGACGCCTTGGCCGATATTGCCGGTTTTTTGATAGGTAATTCTGGGCGGGTCGCCACTCGGGTTCGGGCCTTGGATAGCATCGAAACTGCCGCTTGTGTATGAAAAGCTATTATCGGCGGCGTTGGCGGTCTGGGTATGAGGAAAAATACTGGCGATCATTGAGACCAAAAAGGCCATCGACGCTACAATGATAATCAAACGGTGTTTCATTTTATTCTCTTCTCTCTTCAACTATACCATAAGCGTTAAGTGGTATTGTGTATTGCCGCGCCGGATTCTATAATAGTTATTGAAGCTACATTTGAACTACAAACATGAAACTACGAAAAATAATCCTGCTCGCGGCATTACCTCTTATGATGTTCTGCCTGCCCTTCGCCGGCTTGCCGGGGGTGACCGGTACGGCCAGGGCTGATCTTAAGCTGAGCA
>DASZUB010000032.1:0-3765 GCA_035547815.1 Saccharimonadales bacterium (SeqCode) | reverse complement strand
TAGCTTTGTGTATGTCGTCTATGGTGGCGATATCGAATGATTTGCCACCGCCAGTGATGCTTTTGATCGTATCCCTATCCGATATGCCGATGGCGGCGGCTGGCGACCCCGAAATAATATCTATGGCTTCGACTTCCTGCTTGATAACGTGCGTGTCTTTTTTGACGCTGAACTGGTCCTGGCCATTGAAGTCTTTACTTATAAGCACCGGCATGCCGACCCAGCCAAGGATAGTCAGGAGCACGATACCCGTTATGAGGTTCATGGTTACGCCGGCCAGCATGATCTTGGACTTTGCCCACACACTGGCAGCTCCAAAACTGCCCGGTTCAGTGTCGCTGTCGTGCTCGCCTTTGAGCTTCACGAAGCCGCCAAGAGGCAGCCAGTTCAAGCTCAGGATCATCCCGCTTTTAAGCTTCTTGCCGATGGCTCGTGGCGGCAGGCCCAGTCCGAACTCTTCCGCGTCCACCCCATTACGGCGAGCAACTATGAAATGCCCCCATTCATGGATTAAAACCAAGCCAACAAAAAGGATCACGGCCAACACGAACAGAGCTATTTGCATAAGCTCAATTGTATCATGCGTATCTGTTATTAAGCTGTGGGTTTAAAGGGTTGTGATTTCTTGTTCTTTGGCTTTGGCAAGCGATTCTATTTCGGTCTTCTGCTTCGTCAGAAGTTCATCTACCTGCTTTTCAAAACGGCTGCGGTCGTCTTTGCCGATCTCTTTGTCTTTCTCGGCTTGCTCGGCGCGGCGCAGAGACTCGTGGCGAACCTGTCGGGCGCTAATCATAGCGTCCTCGACCTTCTGGCCCAAGACCTTGACCATCTGCTGCCTGGTTTCGGCGGTTAGTGGCGGGATCTGAATGCGTACGACCCGGCCGTCATCAGCCGGATTAAGCCCCAGCGACTCATTGGTGCGGATGGCATCACTGATAGCCTGCAGATTGTTCGGGTCAAACGGCGTAATCTGCAGAAGCTGAGCTTCAGGAGCGGTGATCTGAGCGGTCGCTTTTAGCGGCATGGATTGTCCATAGACATCCACCATCACGTTATCAAGCATGCCCGGATGGGCGCGGCCGGTACGGATCTTGCTGATCTCGGCTTTAAAATGTTCGGTCGAAGCATTGAGTTTGGTTCGAGTCTCTTCGAGTACTTGGTTTGGGTTCATATAGCTATTATAAGCCATGTGTGAACATTGATAAAACACCGATAAAATTATATAATAGCCCGGTTGTCAATGTGAGCATCACCCCGTCCACCGTGGACGAGCCTGCTTGCCGTTGGCTAGTACCCCTATAACCTGAGGAGAGGCCCGTGTCGCACGGACACCTTGCTTTTCTGATCGTCGCCGCTTCGCTGCTGATCCTGGACATCCGGGCTCAGCGGTGGTACACGCGCGGCGTGCGCGGCGCCATGGAGTCCACGGCCGAGAGCTCGTGGATCCCCGACTGGCTGAACCCGAACTACCTGACGGTGAGCGGTGTGGCAATGTGCATCGTCACCGCCCCGCTCGCGTATTTCAAGCACGCCGACTCCGGCTGGGTGATCCTGGGGATCGCCCTGTTCCTGGTCGGCTCGCTGCTCGACGTGCTCGACGGCAGCGTCGCCCGCCAACTCGGCAAGACCACGCCGTTCGGCAAGTTCCTCGACAGCAACACCGACCGGATGGGCGAGTGCGCGGTGTTCATCGCCCTCGGCATGCTGCTCTACCAGCAGCGCAACGCGGGCGGCGTACTGGCCGCCTTCCTGGCGATCGTCGGCAGCTTCCTCGTCAGCTACGCGCGGGCAACCACCGAGCTGGCGCAGGTCAAGGCCACGGTCAAGAAGAAGACGGACTTCGGTCTGGCGCGTCGGGCGGAGCGCTGCACGGCGATCATCGCCATCCTGCTCTGGATGGCGATCGGCTGGAGCTGGACGCCGTGGCTGTACCTGATCACGGCGCTCGTCTGGCTGACCGTCGCTCAGCGCTGGATCGAGGCCTACGGCATCAACGGCAAGTCGGCCGAGTAATGAGCATCCTGATCGACATCGTCGGCGGGGTACTGCTGGCGGCCGCCGTCTACTGGGTGTGGACCCGACCACCAGACGGATCACCCGACAGGCGCAGATGCTTGGGCGTGGACCTCGAAGATCTCCTGGTCTGCGTCCTCTGCGTCTGGGGCGTCATGATGTTCCTCCTGGCCCAGCACGTCTAGGCAATGAGGATCATCGAGGTGGCGCTCGCCGGCATCGGTCTGATGATCAGCCTGATCATCTTCACCGACACCCTGCCCAGTCTGGCGCCCAGACGAAGACGCAGATGGCACGCCGATACTCCCGCCTTACCGCGGGAGCGGCGGCAGCTGCTCGGTAGCACCGTAGCCAGCCTCGCGCTGGTCTATGCGCTCTACCAGCTCCTCAACTAAAACCGGCGGGGTCCGAATATGGAGACCTCGCCGGTTCGCGGCGTTGATTAACGAGCCGCCCTTTTCGGGCGCCGTAGTCGGCGCCGCTTTTTCTTATTAGTCGCTTATCTCACCAAGTTGCATGCGAGCAAAACGGCGTACGACGATGTTTTCGCCCAGTTTGGCTATAGCCTCTTTGACGTAATCACCAACCGTCTGATCGGGATTCTTGATGAATGGCTGTTCGAGCAAACAGCGCTCAGCAAAGTGTTTCTTGAGCATGCCTTCGACAATCTGGCCGACCATGTTCTCCGGCTTACCTTCAGATTTAACCTTCTCGGTGAACTCTGCTTCGGCGGCGGCCCGAACATCAGCCGGTATATCATCAGCACTGACGTACTCCGGCGCGGCGGCGGCGATATGCATCGTGATATCTTTGACCAGGTCGGTAAAGTTGTCGTTACGGGCTACGAAATCAGTCTCGCAGTTTACCTCAACCAGCACACCGATTCGACTGTCATGGTTGTAGGTACCGATAACTCCGGCGCGGGCTTCGCGCTCGCCGCGCTTTTCGGCCTTAGTGAGGCCCTTTTTGCGCATAGCGGCCAGAGCCTTGTCAAAATCGCCTTCAGCTTCCACGAGTGCCTGCTTGGCATCTGTTATGCCAACACCCGTCAGTTCACGCAGGCGTTTAATTTCCTCGATTGAAATATCGGCCATTATTTACTGCCCTCCTCTTCTTTTTTTGCATCATTTTTTTGTTCGGTCTCGGTCTTGTCTGCCGGCTTTTTAGTTTTTGCCTTACCGGCTTCGATAGCGGCTTGCACGTAATCCAGGATCAGATTGATGGTCTTGGTGGCGTCGTCGTTGCATGGGATAGCGTAATCAACCAGACCAGGATCAGCGTTAGTGTCTACCAGCGCCACTACCGGAACGTGCAGCTTGCGGGCTTCGCGTACGGCGTTGATATCGTTGAGCACATCGACTACAAAAACGGCGCCGGGTTTAGCGGCCAGTTCTTTGATGCCGCCGTACAGGCGGTTCATCTCATCAATCTCTTCCTGGAAGCGCTGGACCTCTAATTTGTTGTAGCGGGCCTCAAGTTCGCCGGAGATCATCCGGTTTTCCAGATCCTTCAGATGACGGATACGTCCGCCAATCGTCGCGCCATTGGTCAGCATACCGCCGAGCCAGCGTTCGGTCACGAACGGCATGCCGGTCGCAAGAGCAACCTCTTTTACCTTGTCCTTGGCCTGGCGCTTGGTACTGACCAGCAAGACCTGTTTGCCCTCAGCGGCGGTCTGACTCAAGAAAGGCAAAGCCTTATCCAGAGCCTCGACCGTTTTAGTCAGGTCGATTATGTGATTGCCTTCGCGCT
>DASZUB010000031.1:0-13864 GCA_035547815.1 Saccharimonadales bacterium (SeqCode) | reverse complement strand
TAATTAATCTGCAAGACGTTTACAACCGGCTCGGGGAATCGCTCAAAGACACCAAACTGAGTTTCCTGGCCGGCAAGACATTGCCTAAGCAGGCGGGGACCATTAACGTCGTAGATGCTCCGTGGATCCCAAAAGCACGGTGTGTCGTTGATAACATCGGCTGGTTAAAGCCTGTGGCATTATTGTTAATAGCTATTCTTAGCGCGCTAGCGATATGGGTGTCGCGTCATCGGCGCCGCATGGTCATCGCCCTAGCAAGCATTTTCGCGCTTGGTATGGCCTGTACGCTTATCGCCATACAGATAGCCCAGGGCAAGATAGCGAGCCATGTCCAACCGGCTTATCACGCTGCTGCTAAAGAGGCTGCACAGATAATCTTGCAACCGCTGGGCCACCAAACATGGGCAATCTTAGCTGTCAGCCTATTGATAGCCATAGTGGCCTGGCTGAGCGGCCCGTACCGTTGGGCCCACTGCACCGTGTTCGCCACCAGGCAATATGTTTCCAAGCCGTTGCACCGACTTATCTTCAAAGATGAGAACGACCTCACTAACCGGGTTACCGGAAACCGCCAGACCTTGCAATGGGTCACGGTCGCCTTGATCGGATTGGTGATGGTCCTTGTCCGGCTCTCGTTTTGGCTGGTGGTAGCTTATGGGGCGGCCATGTTCGTAGCCGTTCTTATCATAGAAATATTAGCGGTGACACATTCTGTCAATAAACGATAGACATTATACGATTTTATTGACGACCGTTTTAGTTCGTTGTAAGCTTAAAGTGCAAACGTAAGGCAGGAGGGTAACATGCCAAACGGAAGGAACGCAACCGGGTGGGTCGGCTGGGTATACTTTGCCGGTATACTTTTAATATTAAGAGGTATTTCCCAGGCTTTTCTGGGTATTACCGCCTTAGTGAACAAGCACTATCTGTTCACCACGGCTAACAACTCGCTGGTCGTTACTACCAGCAACATGAGCGCCTGGGGCTGGGTTGACCTGGCTATCGGCGTCCTGGTGCTGGCCGTCGGCTTTTCGGTCTTGCACGGCAGTACCTGGGCCCGCATTTTCGCGGTGTTCTTCACGGGCTTGTCGTTCTTGATCAACATGGCCTTCCTGGGAGTCTTCCCGGTATGGTCCATCGTGGCGATGATCGTAGACGTATTCGTGATCTACGCCCTGATCGTCCACGGCGACGAAGCCGCTCTCTAAAAACAGACAGCGTCATAAAAGAGGTCGGAGTAGGCTGCCGGCCTCTTTTTATTGGGCCGCCGAAGCCGCATAGTATACAAAATATAGCATTTAGGTGTATAATAGGCGCAAAGCATGGCACAAACAGTTATTTCAGCCAAGTCGATATCGAAGCACTTCGGCGACATAGTCGCGGTCGATGATATTTCATTTGACGTAAAAAGAGGCGAGATTTTCGCATTTTTAGGCCCCAACGGCGCCGGCAAAAGCACCACTATCAAGATGTTAACCACCATGTTGCGTCCGACGGCGGGCGAGCTGCGATTGGCCGGCCACGACGTCACCAAAGAGCGTGATTCGGCCCGCAAGGCCTTCGGTATAGTTTTCCAGGACCCCAGTTTGGACGAAGAGCTGACGGCCTATGAGAACATGGACCTGCATGGTGTTTTGTACGGCTTAACGGCCGCACGGCGCAAGCGGCGTATCCGGGAACTGTTAGAGCTGGTAGAACTGTGGAGTCGGCAGGATTCCATGGTCAAGACTTTCTCCGGCGGTATGCGCCGGCGCCTGGAAATCGCCCGTGGCCTGCTGCACGAGCCCAAGGTGCTCTTTCTCGATGAGCCCACGCTGGGCCTGGACACCCAGACCCGCAATCTGATGTGGGAATATGTAGAAAAACTCAGCAAAGAGAAGGGCATGACCATATTCTTTACCACCCACTACTTGGACGAGGCCGAAGAAGTAGCCCAGCGGATAGCCATCATCGACCACGGCAAGATCGTCGCCCGCGGCACCTCTAAAGAGCTGGCCAAACAGACGGGCACCAAGACTCTGGAGCAGGCCTATCTGAAGCTGACCGGAACAACCACCAGGGATGAAAATGACGCCTCTAACGACGGCTTGAACTTCCGGATGGCCATGAGAAACAGGAACCTGAGGTAAAAATATGGATGTAATTTATGTGCTATGGCTAAGGCAGGTCAGGCGCTACTGGCGCAGCGGTTCGCGCTTGCTTGGTTCATTAGGCCAGCCGGTATTGCTGCTGTTAGCGCTGGGTTACGGCATCGGCGCCATCTACCGCCAGGCCGGACAGGGTGACTACCTGAGCTTTTTGGTGCCCGGTATTATTACCCAGACCGTCCTGCTGTCTGGCATTTTCTGGGGGATCATCATCTTGCAGGACAAGCGTTTCGGCTTTCTCTCAGAGATGTTGGTAGCGCCCGTATCCCGGCTCCGCATACTCATCGGCAGCGCCCTGGGCGGCGCCACCATATCTATGGTCCAGGGGATCATGATATTCCTGATATCCTTGCTTTTCGGCTTCCGGCCTGATAACTGGTTCCTGGTTTTGCCGGCCCTGTTCGTGCTGATATTCATGTGCTTGGCTCTTACCAGCTTCGGCGCCGGCATAGCCTCGGCGGTAGATGACTTCCAAGGCTTCCAGGGTATCAACAACCTGCTGATCTTACCGATGTTCTTCCTGTCGAGCGCGCTTTATCCGCTCAATAATATTCCCGAGGCGCTGCGCATAGTCAGCAGCATAAACCCTGTCAGTTACATGGTTGACGCCTTAAGGACGCTTCTGACCAACCAGACGCACTTCGGAATCGGCAAGGACTTGATTGTCATGGCCATCACATTCGTGGTCTGCATACTGTTCGCGGTCAATCGGTTCAACCGTATCCAGATGTAATTTTCCACAGCGTCTAACATCTTTGAATAGCCGTTTTTCCACATAATCCACAAGCGCCAAATCAGTTTTATGTTGACACTATAAGGCACTAGGCGTAAATTAGTAATTACCACTGTGAGGTGGTTATCACCGCAAGGTGATAGCGATGACAGCGATGTCACCGCAGGGAGAGGAGCCAGTCAAACGGCTCCTTTTTCATTTTATAGGCATTCGCGCGCTTATTATGTAGAATAAGGCCAGAGATGAAAACCGTCCTGAGAAACAAATACCGTGAGCGTGAGCCAATTTGGCACGTCCAGCTGGCTGTATTGGCCGCCATAATATTACAGCTTTTCCTGCCGGATTCCTTCGTGTTCGGGTCACGCTATCTGTTGATCATCGCCGAGGTACTGCTGCTTTTAGCCATGTCTTTCACGACACCGAAAGAACGCATCTTCAAGTCCATCAGCCGCCGCATCAACGTGCTGCTGTTAATAGGTATTACCAGTGTTGCCAACGCTTATTCGCTGGCTGAGATCGCCCGTCAGCTGCTTCAGCACGGGCATATTACCAAGGGGCGCGATCTGGTGCTAACGACGCTGAATATTTTCTTGACGAACATCATAATTTTCGCCCTCTGGTACTGGGAAATGGATGGCGGCGGTCCCGGCCAAAGGGCGGCCAGCGCCAAATATGACCACGACTTCCTGTTTCCGCAGAACCAGCACGAAGATTACCGGCACCCCCAGTGGCAGCCTACGTTCGTGGATTATCTCTATGTGTCTTCGACCAATGCCATGACCTTCGGCCCGGCCGACACCAAGCCGCTCAGCCGCCGCTCTAAACTGTTAATGTTGGCGCAAGCCACCATTTCTTTGGTGGCTATCGCCTTGGTCGCAGCCAGGGCTATCAGTATACTCAGTTAACCGTCAGATAACCGCGGCGCTGGCTTATCAGGAGCGCTGCCGCGCCGGCAGCCAGAGGCAACCAATAACTTATAAGTCGGTACACCAGGACGGCCGCCAAGGCCGCCGCGCTGTCGACATGATAAGCCACCAGGCCAGCTACTAATCCTGCCTCGACGCCACCCAAACCACCCGGTGTAGGCGTAGCGGCGCCAAGCGCCACCCCACAACTGAAAGTAATCAGCACCGCTATAAAGGGCAGGCTTATGTTCATGGCCAGTACGCAGAACCATAGGCTGAGCACATTCGACATGGTCAGGCCGATGGAGCAGACCAAGGCCGCCGACAAGTGTCCAGGCCTGTGCCGGTACATCATCAGCTGTCGCCAAAACAGGCGCGCATTCCTCTGAAACCGCTCCCTGTAGCGCGCATAGGACGCCAACCACAGCACAAGTGCTGCTACTATAACCACCACTACGATCATGACGGTTTTACTAATGTGGCCGATGTGGAGACCGGGCAGTTCGTCATGGAATGGTAGCCACAGCGCTATCAACAGGATCAGATTGCCCGCGATACCAAGGCCGTTATTGGCTGCTACCACGCTTGCGGCTTCGGAACCGCTGTGGCCCGACTGCCTAAGGTTTAAGAAGTTCACGCTGATACTACCGATGCCGGCCGGCAGCAGCCGGTTCACGAACATACCCGCCAGCTGAATAAGCAAGGTGCGCGGATAAGATAAGCGGTGCACCGCCAGCAGACGGTAGTTGCCTGCCGCCGCCACATAACTCATAGCCGTAAAAAGCAGTGATATGGCCAGCAGGCCGGGTTCGGCGCCCTTAGCGAGGGTCAAACTGTGCTGGAAGCTGCCGAACTGGGGCAGGGCGATGTACAGGATAATGGCCGCTAACAACAGTACCAGCAATTGCTGCCGTCCAGGAGTCAGTCTGCGCGATTTGCCGGCCATAACACCATTGTAGAATATCTTACCCTGAATCCGGCTTAATTATGTTTCAATAACCGCTATCGGATGAAGGACTTGTATAATCAAGGTATGGCTAATGTAGTCAGCAAAGTGCTCGTGAGGCCGAGTTATGTCAATAACCCTACGGCCCTTATACTGGTGCGCTACGCGGCACTGGCCATCCTATATGTAGTCCTTATTTTCGCGTTACCGGGAAACCAGGCGATCATGCGGGAACACCGCCTGACGACAGCGGAATACCACGTTCTGCAGTTCCTGGTGGCATTACCCCTGATGGCAGTATGGTTCATGGCGTTCTACGGCTACGCCAAGCTCGAGGAATATACCTTATCGATCAGAAAAACGCCTGAAGCTATCGGTTTCAGCCGCCTTACCCAAGGTTGTGCCTGGATGGCCTGGAGCCTGCCTGTCCACTCCATAGTCAGTCTAATAACCCGGTCCATCACTAATTCTCATGCCGGTTTCGGCGCGGCCGAGGCAATCATTACTAATTACGTCGATTTAATCTTTCCGGTGGTCGGCTTTACACTGATCGGGATGGCTTCGCGTCATCTGTTCGACCGCGCCAAAATGGCCCTGAGCGCCGCTAGCATCCGCGGCATAATTATCCTTTTCGTGGCCGGCGGCGTGCTTTACTGTTATCTGACATTCCGCCAATTCACGGGTACCGGCTTGGGCGCCACGGACAATCCGTATCATCTTCCGGTCTGGCTGACAGTGCTGACGATAATAGTACCGTATCTGTACGCCTGGTTCGCCGGTATGTTGGCCGTATATGAGCTTGTGACTTACGGAAGACATGTGCGTGGCGTGCTTTACCGCCAATCCATGCATATCCTCGTCACCGGGCTCTTCGCTATGATCCTGGGCTCCATAGCCTTCCAGTATGCCGGCTCTTTCCAGCCCTCCACTGGGCACCAAGTACTTGGCATTTACCTGATCTTCAGCCTCGTCTTCCAGATCGTTAGCGGAATAGGGTTCCTAATGATCGCGCTTGGAGCGACGCGCCTCAAAAAGATTGAGGAGGTGTAAGGCGTGCTCTACGATAAGATCGTCACTACGACGAACGTCTATCTGGGGCCGGCCGCCGAACGCTTCATAGCCCGCCAGGTGCAGAGCCATCTGAGTAAACCGCCGGAGGAGATTACCAAAGATGACCTCAAAAACCTACTTGATTGGATACGGGTCGCCGTCTCGCTGCTCACCGACGACGGCGAATTGATCGAAGAATACATCAACGAGCTGAACAAGTTATGCGCCGACGGCGAGTCGGGCACGAAAAAACAGAGGAAACTGCTGTGAGCACACCAAAAGACCACGCCGCCATAGAGATGTCCGCCTCCGAGCAGGAGGCCAAGGCCGAAGCCTTGTTCCAAAGTATCGGCGATGGCGCCATCAGCACCGATGAATTCGGCCGCATAACCCGTATCAACCGGACGGCCCGCCACATCTTAGGCTACAACAAGAAAGAGCTCATCGGTGAGTGGTTTCCTAAAAAAATCGTCATGGTTGACGATAGCGGTAATGTGATTAATATGATTGACCGCCCCATAACCAAGGCGTTCCTGACCGGCAAGCCGATCTACCAAAAGGCCTACTACAGGCGTAAAAACGGCCAAAAAATTCCCGTATCCATAAACGTCTCACCCATCTTAGTGCACGGAAAACCCCTGGGCGCCATAGAGGTTTTCAGGGATATCAGCTTCGAAGAAGAGGTCGACCGCGTCAAAAGCGAATTCATATCCTTGGCCTCCCACCAGCTGAGGACACCGTTGTCATCGATCAAGACGTACACACACATGCTCAAGGACGGCTATATGGGGCCTGTCAGCGAGCCGCAGGCCGAAGCCCTGCAGACCATCGTCAACGCCACCGACCGGATGAACGAGCTTATCAGTACGCTCCTCAATATCACCCGCATGGAAAGCGGTGCCATCGCCACCAGCCTCCGCGACGTACGGATAGACAACTTGGCGGAGGAAGTCGTCAGGGAACTTTCGGTGCAAGCGACAAACAAGGGCCTGAAAGTGACAGTGTCGGTATCCGGCAAGCAATCCAACGCCATCCGCACCGACAGGACCATCCTGAAGGAGATCATCATCAACCTGGTTTCCAACGCCATCAAATATACCCCCGCCCAGGGCTCCGTGGCTATCAAGGTGCGGCTTAGGAAGAAAGAAATCGTCGTACAGGTCAGCGATACGGGTTGGGGCATACCGAAATACTCCCAGGACCAGATATTCAGTAAATTCTTCCGCGCGGAGAACATCACCCGCCGCGAGACCACCGGTACGGGTCTGGGGCTGTATCTGGTACGGGGGCTGGTAGACTCCATAAATGGTAAGATATGGTTTGAGAGCAACGAAGGCCAGGGGACGGATTTCTTCCTTAGCCTGCCAAGGGGCACCACGTCTGTAAAAAATAATACGCCGAAGAAAAAATGATGTGTTATAAAGGATACTGAAGAAGAGGTAAACAGTGGCAAAAATTTTAGTAGTAGAAGACGACCGGGATTTAAATAATGCGTACTGCGTAATACTGCGCAACGAAGGGCATGAGATAGTATCGGCCCTGGACGGCAAGCAGGCGCTGGAAAAAGTGAAGGATTTTTCGCCGGACCTCATACTGCTGGATCTTCTTATGCCGGTTATGGGCGGACTGGAGTTTTTGCAGCACTATGACCTTTTGCATGACCATAACAGGGTAAAAGTCCTGATTTTCACCAATATGGAGAATTCACCAGAGGTAGAGGAGGCATATAAGCTAGGCGCTCACCGCTGTATCATCAAATCCTGGACGGCGCCGCACAACCTAGCCAAGGTGGTCTCAGACAGCCTGGATGAAAGCGATGCCAGCGAAGGCGCCGGCACCAAGAAAAGCAAGCCAAAAACCAAGAAGAGCGGCGCCAAAGCGCCTAAAGCGTAACCTGGACGTCAGCGATGTACTGGTCGTTTAAGAGGCGCATCAGTTCCGCCAGATTAAGCTGATACGGCTTATGCTTACCGTAACTGATGACGCCGCGGTGTTTCAGCTTATTGAGCTCCGTGGCCGTAGTTTCACGGGTCAGACCGGTAAGGTTGGCGAAATCCTGGTGTGTCAGGTCCAGGTCTATTTCAATCAGTTGCGGCCCGACCTTATGGCCGTGGCTGAGCGCCAGATAGTGTAGGGTGTAGAGCAATTTATCGCTGGCCCGGGAGTGCTGCAGAGCGTTGAGGCGCATGGATTGGCCAATCTGATCCGTCAGATAGCGGTCCAGTTCGTTATACATCACTTCGGGCTGGCGTTTGACATAGTTCATGAAATCTTCACGTTTCACGGCGTACAGGCTGGTGCTGGGCGTGAAAGCCTCGTAATAATAGATGGCATTGGGCATCTTGCCGTACACCCAGCCACCAGGGAAGACTGAGCCGGCAGAGTAAAAATCAACCGGTTTTTCATCGCCGTTGACGCTCAGGTTATAGGCTTTGACGATGCCGCCCTTGACCACGAAGGCCGCCCGCGGCGCCTCGCCTTGGAATATGATAATTTCGCCTTTCTTAAAGGTCCTGACGGGATGTTTCTCCAGGAAACTCCGGAAACGGTCGTCGGTAATCGCTTTGGCCATGTCCCTATATATTACCATCTGACGCGCCAGGAGGCGTCAGTTTGAGGCCGCGTGGCTGGCTTGGTCGCTGCCCAAAAGGATTATGAAGTCAGCGTCAGGATAAAGGTTGGTGTACGGGTTGGTGGCCGTGAAGTGGTTGCCATACAGCTGGCCAAGGTACTTCTTGGTAGAGGGTTTTTTGCCGCCTGAGGCGTCGATGATCGTCGTGGTAGCTTGGTCGGCCTGGGCGTCACCTATGCCCGTAATGTTAAGGTCTTTCACTTTCAGCTGGGTGCGTTCCTGGGAAGCCAGCCCATCCACGCCGGCAGCGTTCAGTACGACTATGCTGGCGTCTTCGCGCACGACCGGATTGGAAGAGGTCTGCTGATGCAAAAATGCCTGGATATCACCGAAGTCATCCATACCGGCGGCCGGTATCAAGGCCGATTCGCCGTCCGCCGTGGTGTAGCTGGTAAGCAGGTTCTTGCCATTGGCGTCATTCAGGCTGAGCGACTTTATGTTTTTGGAATTGACCTGTTTGGTTAGGTCATACAGCCGGCGCACCTCCGGTAGTTTGAAATCGGTCTTCACGTTGCTGCCGACGGCGTCAAAGAGGCTAGTCAACTTAGCCGGATTGGCGATGACGCCTGGCGTGAAGGCCTTGTTTTTAAGGGATATCAGAAGCTCGCGTTGGTCTTGGGTGCGCTGGAAATCGCTCTCGCCAAAACCATATGCCCCATAGGCGTCCCCCCTGGCACGGGCCAGGTCCCGCGCCTGTTCGCCGTTCAGCTTGTGGGTGCCGTTGCTCAGGTTGACCAACGGTCCGTTGGTCTTGTAGTCGATACTGGGGTCGTATAGACCGCGGGGGTCATCGCTATGGACCGTGAAATTGATGCCACCGACGGCATTTACCGAATCGCGCAGCGCGCTGTAGTTGACCAGGGCGTAATAATCTATCGGCACATCGAAGTTCGATTCCACGACTTTTTCCAGCAGGCCCATGCCGCCCTTAGGATAGCCGGCTTGGCTGAAATTATCGGCTTGGCCGACGCTGTAGGCGGCATTGATCTTCTGATGACCGCCGCCAGGGATATCTACCCAGAGGTCGCGAGGGATACTCATCAGGAAAGCGGTATGATTACGGGTGTCCAGGCTGACTATCATTATGGAGTCGGTCAGGGTGCCGCCCTCATGGCCGGGGTCGTCGGCCGAGTTACCGGCCAGCAAGATGTTGACGCGGCCGCGATCCTCACCACGCAGGTGAGTGGTCTTAAAGGCCCCGAAAATACTACCGCCGAACAGCTTATGCGCGTTGTATAAGAACTTTCCGAGCACGAACAGGCCCGTCAGGGCGATCAAGATAACTATTATGATAATGGCCCGTTTGATACGCTTGCGCGCAAACAGACCGCGCATACGGCCCCTTTTGACAGGACGTTGGGCTGCTAAGCGGGCCCTCCCTGGCGCGGCCGACTGGTAGGTGGGCAACGTCATGCCGACCCCCGGGAAGTTTTTAGCATGTTTTTTGGCCACGATAATATCCTGGCCAGGCCGTGGTCGGGCCGATCCATTGAAGGGTGGGATTCGTTGAGGCTTGTTTGGTGGCATTGAAACTTGGGCTTCATTATAGCGGTTTAGCTTGATGCTTGCGAATGATTTTTACGCGGACGAGAAGCCTCCAGGGTAACCGCACCGGCTGAGAAGCGGCTGAGCGTCTCGCAGGCCTGCCGCACGGCGTATTTTCTGGGATTATAAGTAAATTCTCAGCTCTAAGTTATGTAATCGCGGCATGAATCCTGTCAGCCGCGGTTTTAGAAACGCTTTTAGAAACGGTCTTAGGAGCGCTTCCATAGTCGTCATCCTGGGTCTCAGTATCGGACTGAGTTTCACCATGCTGGTAGCCAATAAGGCCGTATCCAATAAGATCAGTGATATAAAAAGTGCCGTTGGCACCACGGTAACCATATCGCCGGCCGGCTTCAGCCCGGGCAGCCAGGCAAATAACGCCCTGTCTAACAGCCAGCTACAGAAAGTCGCATCCCTAGACCATGTCACCAAGCTTACGGAGACACTTGAAGACCGGTTGAGTACCACCGGATCATCGCAGCCCACCTTCGGGCGCGGCGGATCTGCCGACAGTGGTGCCACCACCAGTCTGACATCGCCGGTAAAGCTCAACTTTAACGGCAACGATAAAGCATCGGGTGACAGCGGTCCGCGTCTCTTCGTGAATGGCGGCGGTGAATTGCCGACTAATTTCTCGCTGCCGGTTTCCTTCCTTGGAACTACCGATCCAACCAATATCAATGGCACGGCCCTTACCTTAACCAGTGGAAAAAACATACAAGGAACTGCCAGCGCCGATGAAGTCTTAGTCAGTCAGGCTATGGCTACTAAGAATAATCTAAAGGTCGGCTCTAAGTTCACTGCCTACAATAAGACCCTGACGGTGGCTGGAATATTCAAGAACGGCACGCAACAGGAAAACGGCACCGTCGTACTGCCGCTGCCAGCCGAGCAAAGTCTGAGCGGTCAGAGCGGAGATGTCACCAGCGCGGTTGCCACTGTTGATTCGCTAGACAACCTAACCAGCACCACGAACGCCATCAAAAGCACTTTGGGCAACTCAGCGGATGTGATCAGCTCGGAAGAACAGGCCGACGACACAGTCAAGCCCCTGAACAGCGTCAAGACGGTTTCACTCTTCAGTCTGATCGGCGCTGTCGTGGCAGCCGGCATAATCATATTGCTCACGATGGTCATAGTCGTCCGTGAACGCAAGCGGGAAATCGGCGTAGCCAAGGCTATTGGCGGTTCCAACCCCAGGATAATCGGCGAGTTCGGCGTAGAGGCGCTGACACTTACGATAGCCGGTGCGCTCATCGGTTTTATCATCGGTGTCGCTGCCGGTCAGCCGGTCACAAACACCCTCGTGGACAACAGCACCAGTTCAAACTCTATCCAGGGTCCAGGCGGCAGAACGATCCAATTTAACGGAGGTGCAGGTGGCCCGGCGCGCGGGTTTGGCGGCGGTTTCCGTAACAATGGTGCCGTGCGTGGAATTAAAAATATAAACACCGAGATAGGCTGGGGCATCCTGTTAGAGGGCTTTGGAGCGGCCATATTAATAGCCGTCATCGGCAGCGCGCTGGCCGCAGGCATGATCAGTAAAGTGCGGCCATCGGAAATACTAAGGAGCGTGTAAGCTATGTTAGATGTTAAGAACTTGGCCAAGACATTCTCATCGGGAGGCAACACCGTAACCGCCACTGATGACGTAACCTTTAAAGTGCCTGACGGTCAATTCGTATCAATAGTCGGTCGCAGCGGTTCGGGGAAGTCAACCCTTCTGAGCTTGCTAGGCGGTCTCGACAAACCGACCTCTGGCAGCATAATCGTCGGCGACAAAGATCTGGGCCAGCTGAGTGACCGCGAGCTTACGCGCTACCGAGGCCGCACGATCGGCTTCGTGTTCCAGAATTACAACCTGGTACCCAATCTCAGCGCACTGGAAAACGTCATGCTACCCATGGAGTTCGCCAGGATGCCGAAGACTGAACGCACCGCCCGCGCCAAAGAATTGCTCGCCCAGGTAGGTCTTGACGAAACCCAGATAAGACGCCGGCCCAGTTACCTGAGCGGTGGTCAGCAACAGCGCGTGGCAATCGCTAGGGCGCTGGCCAACCGACCCAAACTTATCCTGGCCGACGAACCGACCGGCAACCTGGATAGCGAGACGGGCAAGATGATATTCGATCTTTTGCATGACCTCTCGCGCAGCCAGAACACCACCATTCTGGTAGTCACGCATGATTCCGAAATCGCCGGCCGCACAGACAAGACTTTTCGCCTCCAGGACGGAAAACTTAAGGGCCTGAAAAGCTGATTTTGCCCCTGTAGTGCCGTCTAGGGTATACTGTAAACCAAATTCCAAGTATGAAATTAGTTGTCCAGGTGCCATGTTTGAACGAGGAAGCGACCCTGCCGCTGGTCCTTGGGAGCATTCCTAAAAAAATAACCGGCATAGATGAGATAGACATCCTCATCATCGACGACGGCTCCAGCGACAAGACCGTCGAGATCGCCAAGAAGCACGGCGTCAAACACTTCGTGCGTCACGCCCGCAACCAGGGGCTGGGACGTTCTTTCCACGACGGCGTCATGAAGGCGCTCGAGATGGGCGCCGATATCGTGGTCAACACCGACGGCGATAACCAATACCCACAGGAGCGCATCGGCGACCTGGTCCGGCCGATCATAGAAGAACGCGCCGACATCGTCATAGCCGACCGCCAGACCCATAAGATCGCCCACTTCTCATGGTTCAAAAAACAGTTGCAGAAACTAGGCAGCGCCGTGGTCAACAAGGCCGCCGGCACCGAGCTGCCGGACGCCGCCAGCGGTTTCCGCGCCTACAGCCGCGAATCGCTCATCCGCCTCAACACCATAACCCGTTTCAGCTATTGCACGGAGACCATCATCCAAGCAGGCAACAAGGGCCTGCATATAGAATCCGTGGCCGTTGACACCAACCCCAAACTGCGCGAATCGCGCCTTTTCAAAAACACCTGGGAGCATGTGCTGAAATCCGGTGTCACCATCGTCCGGGCCTTCATAATGTATAAGCCGTACATGCTGTTCGGCTGGGCGGCAGGGCTGCTTTTCGTCATCGGCCTGATTCCGTTCGCCAGGTTCGTGGCCGTCAGCTTGCACGACGGCACGACGTCCGGTCACATCCAATCGCTGTTGGTCGGTTCGCTGTTGATGATCACAGCCTTCTTATGCGTGGTCCTGAACGTCATCGCCGACCTGATCCGGATCAACCGCATACTTATAGAAGACAACCTGGAACAGACCAAGCGTCACCGCTTCAATGCCGGACGCTAAAATCGCCGGCCTTAAGTGCCGTGTCGCCCCATGAATAGCCCGGGCTCACCATTGCCGGGCACTACCGGCCCTATGACTCTCTGGACTGCATGATTGGCCGCCTTCATAGGCGTACCAGAGATGTACCAGGCATCACTGCTACGTAATATGTAAGTCAGTGCGCCGCCGCCCCAGAACATGCAGAGCAAGGCCACGCCGGCGGCG
This sequence comes from Saccharimonadales bacterium (SeqCode), assembly GCA_035547815.1. GTDB lineage: Bacteria > Patescibacteriota > Saccharimonadia > Saccharimonadales > UBA4665 > JARIHC01. Next base: position 441 of record DASZUB010000031.1, on the reverse strand, counting down.
GCCATTTTAAGCTGTGCGCGTGACCTCAGATAAGTATTGACGCCAAGCGCCAATACCACCATAAGCAGCGGATAAACCACTAACAGATAACGGCCGTTGAGCGCCACGGGCTGTCCAGTGCGCACAAACGAATGGTAACCGTCCACCCACAAGGCGCCCACATAAAGCACCATGACGGCCACGAATAGCCATATCACCCCCGTTTCGTAACGCTCCATCAACTTGCGCCAAACAGCTAGCGTGGCGCTCAAGGCCAGCACCGCAAAAACGATGGCGCCGGACGCCGGCAAGACCAGCGGGCCACGGGTCATGAAATCGGTTGCCGGCCCGTCGACCGCGAAGAAAGTCCTGAACCACATGCCATAGAACCAGTCGGCGTCAAATACCAGTGGGTTGGCCGTAATATTGTCCGGCTTTTTCTGGACATATTCGTAGTCCCGC
>DASZUB010000030.1:0-10605 GCA_035547815.1 Saccharimonadales bacterium (SeqCode) | reverse complement strand
TCACATGTTCACCAAGGAATGATTATCCGCGGGCCGTCAGCCTGCGGCACGCTTTCTCCGTTTGTCCGGGTGTCGATACGTTGATAGTCCGCAACAACCACAAAGGGCTTTTGCGCTACCCGGAAATCGCACTGAAACTTTTCAAGGTTCGCTTGTTGGACAGACCTTACGCCTATGTTTTTACTTTTCGTGGTTATGAAACGCTGCTGATGGCCCGCCTGACTCTGCTTAACAGGCCGGTCATCTTTGACGAGCTGGTAAATTTCACCGAGTGGATGGTGGAGAACGGCCGCTTGAGCGAAGGCTCGCTGGCATATAGGCTGTTTCGGCGCTGGAATATCTGGATGACGCGCAAATGCCGCTTTATCCTGGCCGATACGGACGCCCATGCCAAATACTCCGCAATACTTAACAAGTTAAGTATTAAAAAATACAGAGTATTGCCGGTTTCGGCCGAAGAAGAGGTTTTTAAGCCTAGGCCAGCCGATAAGGGCGGCAAAAAGCCTTTCACGGTTCTCTACTACGGTCACATGGTAGCGCTCCACGGCTTGGAATATGTACTGGAAGCCGCCGAACTACTTAAGGACCGTCCAGATATTAAATTTTACCTGGCGGGAGGTAAGAGAAAAGGCAAGGTAGCTCGCGCCTGTGCCCAGGCCGTCCGCCGAGGCGCTCATCTGACCCATGAAAGCTGGCTGCCATTTGAAAGGCTGCCTGACGCCATACATGATGCCGGTTTGACCCTGGGCGGCCCGTTCGGTGGCACGCTTCAGGCAGATTTCGTCGTCACGGGCAAGACCTACCAGGTGCTAGCCTGTGGAGAGCCGGTGCTGATAGGCCGTAACAGAGTAAATGAAGGCTTCGTCGATAAGGAAAATTGTTTGGTCGTGCCCCAGGCTGACGCCCGGGCGCTTGCGGAAGCTATCCGCTGGGCAGCCGATCATCCTAAGGAGTTGGCGCAGATCGGCCGGGCTGGCCGTCAGCTGTACGAGGCTAACTTTTCGCAGGCCGCAGTTAATAATATGATCCAGGAGATAGTGGCGCAGTTATGACGGAACTGGTTGATACGCATTGTCACATACAGTCGGCCGGCTTGAACGAAGGCGGCGAGCAGGCGACACGGGAATTGTGGGCCAAAGCGCCTGAGATGAGCGGCGACACGATGATAGAAGAGGCCACAGCGGCCGGCGTCACCAAGATGATATGCGTAGGCTGTGATGCCGAAGATAGCCGATTGGCCATAGAATTCGCCAAAAACCGCCCGAATTGCTGGGCTTCGGCGGGAATCCATCCTCATGAAGCTCGGCACTACGCGGAAGATGATTTGCGTGAGTTCGCCCAGTTGGCGACGGCTCCCAAGGTAGTAGCCATAGGGGAGTGCGGGCTTGATTATTACTACGGCCATTCTCCCAAAGAAAAGCAGATTGAAGTGCTGAAATTCCAGATCGAGCTAGCGCTGAAGCACGATCTGCCGGTAATTTTCCACGTACGTGACGCCTTCGATGATTTTTGGCCGGTATTTGACAGTTATACAGGGGTCAGAGGAGTCCTGCATAGCTTTACGGATTCGGCCGAAAACTTGCATAAGGCGATGGCTAGAGACCTGTATATAGGGGTCAACGGTATAGCAACTTTCGCCAAAAAATCTGAGCAGGTAGCAGTCTACCGCGAGGTTCCGTTGCAAAAACTACTTCTTGAAACCGACGCCCCATTCTTGACACCAGTCCCATATCGTGGTAATATCAATGAGCCGAAAAGGGTGAGGACCATAATGGAGTTCTTAGCAGGGTTACGCGGCGAAGACCGCGATGCCTTAGCGCGCGCCACAACCCGGAACGTCCAGAAGCTATTCGGCATATAGATACCAGAATGATTATACCGAGAGACAACTTACCAGAACGGATATCGGACCAGGATAGGCTTCAGCTCCTCGCCCGTAAAAAAGAAGTCCGCTTTGATGTATATTTCGCGCTTACGAATATATATAACGAGCGCGCCCATATATGGGGTGCGCCGGCATCGACGCCTGAATCGGATGCACAGCCGGCCCGTGTCAATAACGCGGGCAGTATCATAGACCACGCCTTTTTGCGGGCCAATATAGAGTCTGAAACTTCCCATCTGGCCAGTGGCCGCGCCATCAGCGAGGCCCAGCGTAGCGTAATGGAGGCTTTCGATGAATTTTCTACCTAATTTATCTAAGATTTTCCCGCATGACGACGAGAATAAACACGCCGAAAAACTGCACCGTGAAATGCTCAGGTTGGAGTCGGAAATCGGCGGCCAGCTGTTCGGGCCGATACCGAAAGGGCATCGCCGTGAATTCTTCTGCTTGGACCGCCATACCTGGGTGTGGCATGAAGAGTGGCTGGAAGACGGCGATAGGAAGATAGTTACTACACGCTATGAGATCCGTCCTAACGGAGTGTTGAAAATCCAGGACGGACAGTCTTACCAGCGTTTGACGGAGTCGGAAGCCCGTAACCTGTACTGGGCCATAAACCTGTATGGCCAGCAGGTTGATGCTGAATATGAACGCCTGCTCCAGGCCGCCTAAATAACCGGCTATCCATCAAAAACAGCTATACTTATCAGTAAGATGCCTTCACCGTTCATATATTTGGACCACGCTGCCGCCACACCGGTAGACCCGGCCGTATTGGCGGCTATGCTGCCATTTCTCAAAGAAGATTTCTATAACCCTTCGGCGACATATGGACCGGCGCGCCAGGTGCGCGCAGAACTGGATACGGCCCGGGCGCAGGTGGCTCATTGGCTAGGCGCAAAAAGCAGTGAAGTAGCCTTTACGGCCGGCGGAACGGAAGCTAATAACCTGGCTGTCCAGGGAATAATGGACCGCTATCCGGAGGCTAATGTGGTGGTTAGCGCCATAGAGCACGAATCCGTCCTGGCGCCGGCCGGTAAATATGAGTGCCGCCAAGTGCGTGTGGACAACCAGGGGCGGTTAGACCTTAGTGACCTGAAGTCCAAAATTGATAAAAATACCGTACTGGTCAGTGTGGGTTACGCCAATAATGAAATCGGGACCGTCCAGCCGATCAGGGAAATCGCTAGAGTTATGGCCGAGGAGCGCTCGGGCAGGAAAGGCAGCGGAGCTAAGCCGATATATTTTCACACCGATGCCTGCCAAGCCGGAAATTATTTGGATTTGCACGTGGCGCGGCTGGGCGTTGACCTTATGACCCTCAATGGCGGCAAGATATATGGGCCTAAGCAGAGCGGCGCACTTTACGTAAAAGCGGGCGTCGAACCGTATCCGGTCATACTCGGCGGTGGCCAGGAAAGAGGTTTGCGCAGTGGAACGGAAAACGTCGCGGCCGCGGTCGGCTTCGCGGCAGCCCTGGACCAAAGCCAGGCTATGCGCCGTGAAGAGTCCGACCGCCTGAACGGATTTCGGCAGCGGTTCATCGACGGTATCGGCCGTACGGCGCCAAAAGCCGTTCTAAACGGTTCACAGAAATACCGCTTGCCGAACAATGTCCACCTGACGCTGCCGGGACAGGATAACGAACGGTTGCTTATCCGCCTGGAAGAAGCCGGTATCCTGGCGGCGGCCGGTTCGGCCTGCAGCGCCAGCAACGAGGATCCCTCGCATGTCCTAGGAGCAATCGGTCTTAGTGACGAAGAAGCTCGAGCGAGCTTACGATTCACGATGGGCCGCGCCACGACTGCCGACATGGTTGATAGGGTCGTGGAAGCCGTCGGGCGACTGTTGTAAGACACCTCTACTAAAACTGTTTTATTGGGCCTATGTTTAGGGTATAATTATTACCACAAACTTAGGTGCACTGATTATGGTGGGTAAACAAACATGACAATCTGGGAAATCGTGATCACGGCGGTTCTGGCGTGCAACCTGTTCGCCGTCATATGGTTGGTAGTGCGGATGGGCGGTTCCGGCAGCGCTAAGCGTCCGCCCGGCAAGGATGTGGCCGATTCTTTGGAAAAAGCCGCCAAACAAGACGTCGAACAGATCTTCAATGATGAATTCCGCCAGGAACTGCGCAACCGCGGCCGCCTGCACTTCGAAAAAATCATCAGCGAGAACGCCATGTTCCTGCAACAGGACCTGCGCCTGACGACATCCCAGGTCAATGAATACATGAAAACGGAGATCACCAATACGCTCAAGAGTGAATTCCAGAAGTATGAACAGTCCATCATGGACGCCAAAAATATGGCTCTGGAATCGCTCGAAAAAACCAGCAATGCCATAGAAGAACAGCGGAAGGTCTTGGGCAAAGAGGTCGAGCAGAGCCTGCAAAACGAGAAAGCCCAGTTGCTCAAACAGTTCGAAACCAACATGGCCGAGATCATCAATCATTATGTCCTGGCCGCCATAGGTGACCAGATAGACCTGAGCGACCAGCTGGAATACATATTGTCCGAACTGGAGACTAATAAGCGAGCCATCATCGAGGATATCCAGAATGGCGCATGAGCACGAACACCGGGAGCATAAGCCCAAAGCCGGCCAGCTGCCGCCGCTGGCGGTGGGGACGGCCGAAATAAATCGTTTGCTTCGTGAGTTGGCGGCTATAGATAATACCTTGCTCGAGCATACTTTGCGGCGGAAAGACGGTGAGACGGAAGAGCTTCGGACCAGCCGCCTGATGGACCAGTTGATCGAAGTGAATGAGCTGAACTTGCTCCACAAAGAGGAGCGTGACCGGTTGCGTCGATTTTTGGAAACTGTCAATGATCGGGCGCCGGTGCTGCATATGAGCTTCAGTGCCGACCCCACGCCGGCCTTCCTGGAAAAACTGGTCGTCTGGCTGAGGGAAAATATACACCCCCAGGCACTGGTGACCATAGGCGTCCAGCCGACGATAGCCGCCGGCTGTATCGTCCGTACCACAAATAAATATTTCGATTTTTCCCTGAGACAGGATTTCGCCGGCAAGCGTGGCCTGCTGCTTGAAAGGCTGGCGGCGGCACAGGCGCAAGAAACCCAGGCAAGTCAGGCGGGTGGCCGATGAGCACGAGTTCCGGCAACCGTCATTTCGACCAGCTGGTCAAGGCCGGCAACCCGGTCGGCGAAGTAATCGCCGTCAATAAATTCCTGGTAGAGGTGCGCGGTATCCAGCCATGTGAAATCCATGCCTTGATCATGTTCGAGGATGGCAGCAAGGGTTTCGTGCATGAAATCCGTACGGACAGCGTGCTGATACTCCATATGGGCTCCAAAAGTTTGAATTTGGGCATGATCGCCGTGGTCCAGCACCCCGAACTGGTTTGCAAGGTCGGTAAGCAGTACGTGGGCAGGGTGATATCGGTCACAGGTGAGCCGCTGGACAGCAAGGGCCCTATAGCGGCGGACGGGACCTGGCCGGTATTCAACAGCGCGCCGCCTCTGCACGCCCGGCAGCTCCTGAGCGACCAGCTGGAAAGCGGGGTCTGCGCCATCGATTCGCTATTTCCACTCGTCAGGGGCCAGCGCATGGCCCTGCTAGGCGACGCAAAATCAGGCAAGAGTAGCCTCGTGACACAAATGAGCATCAATCAGAAAAACACCGATCAGATAGTGGTCTATTGCCTGATCGCCAAGAACCGCAGCGATATCGATACGCTGTTATCTCGCCTGGAGAAGGACGGCGGGTTGGAAAAAGCCGTGGTCGTGGTGTCGACCATGTTCGAATCGCCGGTGACCAGTTATATAGCGCCCTATGTGGCTTGTTCCATAGCCGAGTTTTTGTGGCAGAAGTGCGACCAAGATACCATCATTATCTACGACGATCTGACCAGCCACGCGCACATCTACCGCGAGGTCGCCCTGCTGGCCGGCTCCAGCCCGGGCCGGGAATCTTATCCGGGCGACATGTTCTATGTGCATTCCAGCTTGCTGGAGCGCGCCGGCCGGCTGCAAAGCAGCGGCAAATGCCTGACGGTCATCCCTGTCGTACACACGGCTAACGGCGACATGACGGCCTATCTGCCGACTAACATCATGTCTATCACCGACGGCCAGTGGATACTTGACATGGAAACTTTCCGTTCGGGCGTGAGACCGGCCGTCAGCATAGGTTTGAGCGTGACCCGTACCGGCGGTATAGGCCATTCCAAGCGGCAGAAAGATTTGGCCGCCAAGACGTTGAAATTGCTGGCCGATTACCGGCAGGCCGATGAGTTCTCACACTTTGGCGCCGAACTTGCTGTAGAGGCCAAGCTTACGCTAGCGTCCGGCAAGCGCATACTAAAGATACTTACCCAAAGTCCTAGTGAAACCTTTTCTTTGATGAGCCAGCAGCTGATGTTCGATATAGTGCTTGGTCTCAGGCCGGACGAAGACGTGGATATAACGGTCCTTAAGGCGAACGTCGCCGAATTCGCGGCTAAGATTACTAAGGATGAGGATTTCGATTCCGTGCGCGACCAGCTGAAAGCCAAATGTCTGATCAAAATGACGACCGCCCGCAAGCCAGCGGCACCAGCAGCGCCTGCGCAACCCGCCAGTCCGGCAGGAGCTAAAGGATGAAAAGGCCGCAGGAATTAGCCCGCGAAGAGGCGTCTATGGCGACGCTCGTGAAACTGACCAGCAGCTTCGAGGGCATCGCCAGCATGCGGATAGCGCAGATAAAAGACCAGGTGCTGCAATCTACTAAATTCTTCAACGAATTATGGGAAATCTATTCGCAGATCAACGTAGATGAACGCTTCCAGTTCGGCAGGGAAAAAGATACCGCCGCCGTAGACAAGGACCTCTACATAGTAGTTACGGCAGAAGGCGGCTTCAGCGGCGATATCGACCAGAAACTCTTACAGCTCATGATATCCGAGTACGATCCTGCGAAACAGGATATCATCGTGATCGGCAGCCATGGCGCGGCCCAGCTGGCCCAGAAAGGCGTGCGCTTCAAAAAATATTTCAAAATGCCGACCAGGGACAGGGATATCAACGTGACTCCTATCATCCGTGAAGTCCAAAGGTATCGCTCTACCAAACTTTATTACCAGGAATACTTGTCGCTTATGCGGCAGGACGTCAAAAGCATGCAGCTGTCTACCGCCGTCCAGGAGCGCGGTAATGCCAGCCAGGGATCTGATGGGGTGATCAATGAACATACTTATATCTTTGAGCCGAGCACGTATGCCGTGGTGGCCCACCTGGAGCGATCCATGATGCAGATAGCGATCAGCCAGCTGCTGCTGGAGTCCAAGCTGGCCCAATACGCCGCGCGCTTCCGGGCGATGAGTATGTCGCACCAACGTGCCTCCGATGCCAAAGACGAGCTGCACCTTGACTACAACCGCGCGAGACGCGGAGTCAGGGACGAGCGTCTGAAAGAAATAATAAACGGCCTTAAGAAAGTAAGGGCAGGAGCGAGGGCATAAGATGGCCGGTACTTTAGTAAGCGTCAAGGATTTCGTAGTCTACGTCCAGTTCGACGAGGACGCGCCCGGACCGTACGAGCTTGTAAATGTCGAGAATGGCCATGGCACCCAGCTCTTAGTAGACCATTTGGACCCGGCTGGTATCGCCGTCTGCCTGAATATACGCAGCGATAAACGCCTAGCTAAAGGTATGGCCGCCAAAAGGGCCCAAAAGGGCATAGAAATCCCGACCGGCGATAACATAATCGGCCGTGTCCTAAATGCTTTTGGCGACCCATTGGATGGCCAGCCCTCAGTAGCGGGTGACGATATAAAATATAAGGATATACAGAAGCTGCCTCCGCGGGCATCTGATTTCCATGTCTCCAAGCCGGAAATCTTAGAGACCGGCATCAAGGTCATAGATTTTTTCACGCCTTTCGTGAAAGGGCGCAAGATCGGCATTATCGGCGGCGCCGGCGTCGGCAAGACCGTGCTGACGATGGAGCTTATAAATAATATCGCTCAGAACCACAGCGGCTTATCTTTCTTCTCCGGTATCGGCGAGCGTATCCGCGAGGGGCATGAGCTTTATGTGACGCTGCAAGAAAACGACCTGCTCAAAAACACCTGCATGTTCTTCGCCCAGATGAATGAGAATCCGGTCCAGCGTTCGCTTATAGGCCTGTCGGCCGCGACCGCCGCCGAATATTTTCGTGACGAGAAAAAGAAAGATATCCTCTTCTTTGCTGACAACATGTTCCGTTACGTACAGGCCCGCAACGAACTGGCTACGATCATGGACGAAGTACCCAGCGAAGGCGGCTACGAACCGACCATCTTCTCGGACGTCAAAATCCTGCAGGATCGCTTGAGCTCCAATGAAAACGGTTCGATTACCTCGGTCCAGACCATCTATGTGCCGGCTGATGACGTCAGTGATCCGGCCGTGCAGTTCATCCAGCACGAGATGGATTCGGTCATCGTGCTGTCGCGCAAAGTCGCTGAGCAAGGTATTCGTCCGGCTGTCGATCTGGGAATGACGACGTCTTCCTTGCTGACGCCTGAAATCGTCGGCGATCGCCATTATCTGCTGAGCGTTCAGGTCCAGGCCTTGCTGGAAAAATATGAATCCCTGAAGGGAATTATCGCGATCATCGGCGAAAGCGAACTGAGTGCTGCCGACAGGGCGGATTACGCCAAAGCCAAGAAGCTGATCAGCAACTTCACTCAGAACATGCATGTCATGACCAAGCAAAACGGCATACCGGGTGATTTCTTCAGCCGCGAAGAGACGCTCAAAAGTATCGAGGAAATCCTGCTATGAGCGACGACAGCGACCAGCAATCAGCCGTCAATGAGCAGAAAGTAATCGACGCACAGCAAGCGGCGCCGGCTACGCGCACTGAAAAAGAGCAAGGTCAGGCTGCCGCTGACTTTGCCAGCAAGAAAGGTTCGGATGGAAAGACCATGCGCGTCAAAGTATATTCCCCGTTCCGCAGCTATTTCGACGGCCTGGCGCTTAGTATTTCCGCCGTCAATGGCACGGGTCCTTTCGACATATTGCCCAAGCACCATAACTTCATATCGCTGCTCAACGCCTGCGACTTGATTGTGCGCACCAAGGAGGGCGCCCGCAAAATCATTATCTCCGGCGGGATCATGCACGTGCGGGCTGACCAAGTCATAGTATTTCTCGACGTCTAATCTGTTAAAATATAGGGTCATGGCCAAGAAAGTCTATGTCGGCATGTCCGGTGGGGTCGATTCGTCCGTTACGGCAGCCCTGCTCAAGGAGCAGGGTTATGATGTCACGGGCGTCTACATGAAAAATTGGAGCCAGGATCTGCCCGGCTTCGTCTGTCCGTGGCGCGACGATTTCCAGGATGCCAAGCGCGTAGCAGTCCAGCTGGGCATAGATTTCAAGATGTATGATTTTGAAAACGAATACCGCCACAAAGTGGTCGACTACATGGTTCGTGAATACCAAGCCGGGCGTACGCCTAACCCGGATATCATGTGCAACCAGGAAGTGAAGTTCAAGTTGTTTCTGGAGACGGCCCTTGAAGATGGCGCCGACCTGATTGCCACCGGCCATTATGCCCGCGTAAGAGACAGCCGGTTATATGCCGGTCTTGACTCCCGCAAAGACCAGTCATATTTTCTGTATAGGGTCACGGAAGATGCTTTAAGAAAGAGCCTGATGCCAATCGGTGAAATGGAAAAGCCAGAGGTCCGCCAGCTGGCTAAAAAGCTCGGGCTGGCGACCGCAGAGAAAAAAGATAGCCAAGGCATCTGTTTCGTCGGCAAAGTAGGCATAAAAGAATTTTTGCTGAGCCAGCTCGGTCCGCAGCCGCATGGCCCGATCGTGGACGAAAATGGACGGGAAATCGGCCGGCACGACGGCGCTATTTTTTACACTATCGGCCAGCGCCACGGACTGAATATCGGCGGCGGCCTGCCGTATTACGTGACACGCAAGGACATACAAACCAACACAGTGTATGTGACTACGAACCTAAATGACACAGACCTATGGCTGGAAGAGGTCGATTTACAGGATACGCACTGGATCAACGGTGGGCCGGACGAATCTAAAGATTACCAGGCCAGGCTAAGATACCGTGGCCCGCTGGTAGGCTGCAGGCTTAAAGAAGATAAATTACTTCTAGCTGAGCCTCAGCGCGGTATTGCCGCTGGCCAATCGGCCGTCTTGTACGACGGTGGTAGGGTTATCGGCGGCGGCATCATCAGTTAGGCTTCTGGACCGCTAGCAGGGTCGATCGAAGCGGTGATGAGCGGAAACCTCCGGCGTGCTTCTTCCATGCTCGCGGCCGCGAATTCCGGGTCGAGGTTCTCGAGCAGACGGCCGGCCACCGCGCCGAATGCGATCCGTTGTTCTATCTCAGGGTTATTTAGTGTCCCGAACTGAAGGCTGGATTCATGGACCGCCCTTTTGACGCGGACCTGGTCGCTGAAACGCTTAAGAGCGAACTTTAAGAAATGCATGTCCAACTCCGATGTTGGCAACTCTGCCTCGGCGGATTCGGCGGCATGGAAAGCTATCCGGGCCAGAGGCAGGACCGCTGGATCATCTTCCGGGCTCGGGTGGAATTCGCCATCGCCGCCCATGCAGCCTCTGACTATATCGACGATGGATTCGCGGCAGGCGGCGACCACGGCAATCGCTTCATCGTGGCCGAAAGTGTGTGGCTGTCCGGAGTTGTCTGGCGAAGTCAAGTAATGCTCCTATCGACTGACATTAAAACATGA
>DASZUB010000029.1:0-4859 GCA_035547815.1 Saccharimonadales bacterium (SeqCode) | reverse complement strand
AGCCGATGCGCCGTGGTACGTAGTAACCGCGCATCGTCTTGTATCTGGTGACGGTGTCCTTGATGGTGGTCTGGAGCAGGTGGCCGTAGTGCGGCGTACCGTTGGCGAACGGCGGCCCGTCGTAAAAGCTGAAAACCGGTCCTCCTTCCCTGTTCTTAAGGCTCTGTTCAAAGGTATGTTCGTCCTGCCACTGCTTCAGCAGCTGCTCTTCAATCTCGGCCAGGAAGTGTTTTTTGGGCATTTAACCGCTCCTTAAAAAATAAAAAGCCCCTCGTTTCGCAGGAGCTCGCCTTCTTACGGTGCGAACGGTACCATCCTGCTTGTAGGGCTTGATTACGGCTGTTACGGGCCTCCCCGTCCGGTTCTACTGGGCCAAGCTGTCTGCTGGCCGTTCTTCCGGCTCCTCGCGGTTGATAGCCGCTCCAACGGATTTACATACAAAATATAGCACATTTGGCCGGCAACCGCTAAGTGCGTTAGGTCGCGGTGGCCGTCAGACGGGCGTCCCGCCCTGGTATGCCGTAGGCGAAATCGCCCAGATCGCGTTGGGTCTGAGCCGGCAGCGAATCAACGAAAGCCTCATCAATTTCTATCGCTTCGAATTCCACGCCCGCTTTGTCGGTCAAAAATATGCCGATGTGCTCCTGCTGCCGTCCCAAGAAGCCTTTGGCCGGCATCACCTGCCTGTAGAGTCCGGCGTACCACGGTTCTTCGACCCGGCCCACGCCCGGGCGCCTATCTTCCGCGGCCGCAATCACCTCCCGCACCACGGGATTACACCTGACGGTCAGATACCGGGAAGTGTAAAACCAGCGGCTGTTCCTCTGCATTTGCTGGTATTTGCCGTTTCCATCGTCCATGAAGGGCGGCCTGCTAGTGAAGAATCCATCGGTGTGGGTCCTATTGCTGGCCATCCGCTTGAACTTTTCCATCGCCGGCATATCGTATGCGGCTAGCTGCTGCCGGTCATCCCAAGACGGATAATTTGATGTCAGTCGCCTGATAATTCTACGGCCCAGCGGCAAGGCTCGATGCGTCTCGATAGCGCGTCGGGTTTGTTCTATCTTTTCATCTATAGAAGGGTTTCTCTCGACCCTGCCGTTCGTCCCGGACATGTATATAATTATACAATTTAACCGTGATTATGTAAATCGCTGGTAGTTACTGCCCGGCGTAAGCTGCGACTTCGTCCATCAGGGGCAGCGATTCGCCGGCCCAGCTTTTCTGGATCATACCGTCGTCTTGGATGACCAATATGGCCGGATAATCCATGATGTCGTAAAGGGTGGCCGTAGCGATACCGTCGCGGCTATCGATGTTCATTATCTCCAGGCGGTTATTGCCGTGTCGATGCTGGAACTCATGGATGAATTCCTCGACCTGGCGACCGTGTTCCGATTCCGGTCGATAAAGTATAAGCACTTTCATGGGTAAGCCCAGTTTAGCATATTGCGGTGCGTGGTATAATTAAGCCCATGGTAGAAATCATGAAGAAGCAGTTGGACCTACTCCTCCTCAGCCTTATGGGGTTGTGCTTCGTCATGGTTGAAGCCTAACCCGCCTCGAATCCGAGCGCGGTCCAGCACAACCCGAAAACCATAAATCAGGCTTCAACCGGAGTCTGATTTTTAATTTGAGGAGAAAATGTATGAGTTTTGATAACCCGGAAGAAATGGAAACGATCATCGAGGAGGCCATACGCGTGGCAGCTACTTGCCCCGATACGCCCATGGACGGTGGATTCGGATATGATTTTGAAGGTGAAACCGCTACCGCCGAGCTGGTTGTGACACGGGGCAAACCTACGGGAGTCCAAGGCTTCCGTTTACCTGGAGTGGATATAGAAGATATCGATCGGGTGACTTCACTGAATGTCGTGCCTTACGCAGGCGACGAAAAACCTATTCCCAGAGTAGTGAGGCAAATCGACCCGTTCATGCGTGATTTACCGGCATAAAAAGCGGGGATTCCTCCCCGCTTTTTCTTAGCTCTTAGCTACAGCCCGTGGTCGAACCGCAGCTGCTGCAGACATAGCAGCTGCCGGAGCGCTGGGTCTGGTTGCCGCAGTTGAAGCACAGCGGCGCCGCGGAATCCTTGACAGCAGCCTTGGCAGCGTCGGCGGCCGGTTCGGACGCTGGTCCGCCGGACGGTGACGCTTGAGGCTCTGGCTGGACCGGTCGGCTCTGTGTCGGAGCCGGTTTAGCAGCCGCGGCCAGAGGCGTGGATGCTAGCGCGGGGGTCTCTTCAATCAGCGCGGTCTGCTGGGCAGGGTCCGGCATATCGTCAATCGAGGCCAAGCCCAATTCCAGGCGGTCGTCAAAGTTCAGGTAGTCGGCGGCCAGGCGGCGGAAAATGTAATCCACCAGGCTGGTGGCCGTACGAATCTCGGCGTCATCGGTAATGCCGCTGGGCGCGAACGTCATGCTGGTGAAGCTTTTGACGTAATCCTTGAGCGGAACCCCGAACTGCAGGCCGTGGCTGACGCTGATGGCGAAGGCATCGATGAAGCCGGCCAGAGTGGAACCCTGCTTGCCCAGGCTCATGAAGATCTCGCCCGGAGTGCCATCGTCGTACTCGCCGACGGTCATGTAACCGTGGCTGTCAGCGACCCGGAAAGAATAGGTCTTTGACTTGCGTACTTTCGGCAGTTCGCGGCGGACGGCGCCCTTGACGATGAACTTATCGTTAACGGCCTCGACATTAGTCGGAGCGGCGGCGCTAACAGTGGTCGGCTCTTCTTTCTTATCGCCTTCCTTCTTAGCCATGCTGAGCGGCTGGGCGACCTTACAGTTGTCGCGGTAGATTGCGACCGCTTTGAGCCCCATTTTCCAAGCGTCTATGTGCAGCTGTTCAATATCCTCGACCGAAACTTCTTCGGGCATGTTGACGGTCTTGCTGATAGCCCCGCTCAAGAACGGTTGGATAGCGGACATCATCTTGACGTGGCCCAGGTAGTGGATGGCGTTGTCGCCCATCGAGCAAGCGAACACCGCCTCGTGCTCTTTCTTCAGGTGAGGAGCACCTAAGATGGTCTTTTCGGTGTCTATATAGTCGACGATCTCGTCGGTCTGCGCTTTGGTGTAGCCAAGAGCCTTGAGGGCGCGCGGCACGGTCTGGTTGACGATGTGCATGGTGCCGCCGCCGACCAGGTTCTTGACTTTGACCAGGCCTAAGTCCGGCTCGACACCGAGGGTATCGCAGTCCATCATCAGGCCGATGGTGCCGGTCGGAGCCAGCAGGCTGGCCTGTGAGTTACGGATGCCGTAGCGGTCACCGAGCTCGACAGCCTCGTCCCATGCTTCGGCGGCGGCGTTGAGCAGCTCTTCGGAAACCATGGAGGCGTCGATCTTGGAAACTTCTTCGCGGTGCATGCGCAGGACATTCAGCATGCCGTCGCGGTCCTTGCTGAAACCGGCGAACGGACCTACCCTGTTAGCCATCCTGGCGCTCGTGGCGTAGCTGTGGCCGGTCATGAGCGCGGTTATGGCAGCAGCCTGGGCACGGCCTTCTTCCGAGTCGTAGGCCAGGCCCTGAGCCATCAAAAGCGCACCCAAGTTGGCGTAACCGATACCAAGCTGGCGGTAGGCGCGAGCCGTCTTGCCGATAGATTCGGTCGGGTATTCGCTGTAGCCCACCAGGATTTCCTGTCCCATGAACATCAGCTCGACAGTGTGCTTGAAAGCCTTGATATCAAAGCTGCCGTCGTCGTTCAAGAACTTGAGCAGGTTGATTGATGATAGGTTACAAGCGGAGTTGTTGAGGTGCATGTATTCAGAACAAGGGTTGGAGCCCTGTATGCGGCCGGCGTTCGGCGTGGTGTGCCACTTGTTGATAGTGGTATCGAACTGCATGCCGGGGTCGGCGCATTCCCAGGCCGCTTCGGCGAACTGCCGGAACAGATCGCGGGCCTTGATCTTCTTGACGGACTTGCCGGTCTTGACGGCGCGCAGATCCCACATCTCGTCGTTCTCGACGGCCTTCATGAACTTATCGGTGACACGCACCGAGATGTTGGCGTTCTGGTACTGCACGCTGAAGGAATCTTTGCCGTCCAGGCTCATATCCCAGCCCAGCTTCTCCAGATCGCGGGCTTTTCGCTCCTCGATCGCTTTGGACCAGATGAACTCTTCAACGTCGGGGTGATCGACATTAAGAATGACCATCTTGGCGGCGCGGCGGGTCTTGCCGCCGCTCGTGATAGCTCCGGCGCTGGCATCGGCGCCGCGCATGAAGCTGAGCGGACCGCTGGCCGTACCGGCACTCTTGCCAAGCGGCTCCACGGATGAGCGCAACGGGCTGATATTGATACCCGAACCGCTGCCGCCCTTGAAAATCATGCCTTCCTCGACGTACCAGTTAAGGATCGACGGCATAGTGTCCTCGATACCAAGTATGAAACAGGCGCTGGCCTGCTGCGAGCGGCTCTTGACGCCGATATTGAACCACACTGGACTGTTAAAGGCGGCTCGCTGGGTAGCTAATACATACTTCAGTTCTTCACGGAAATCTTCGGCTTCGTCCTTGGTTTCAAAATATCCTTCTTGCAAGCCCTGCCGCGTAATAGTATCGACCACGCGGTCGATCAGATGCTTGAGCGATTTTTCACGCTCCCGCGTACCGGGCGTGCCCGCGAAGTATTTCTGCGCCACTATATTGATGGCATTGAGCGACCAGCCTTCCGGAAATTCGACGTCCTTCTGCTCGAATACCGGAGTATTGGTCATCGGATTCTTGATTATAGAATCCCTTTTGACCCACTTTAGTTGGTCATATGCTTTGCTTTTTTTGGGAGTAAAAAGCCGTTCCACCCCCAAACTGGTTGTTTGTCCCATGGTAGTACCCTTTCTTTTCGCGCCGTA
>DASZUB010000028.1:0-61065 GCA_035547815.1 Saccharimonadales bacterium (SeqCode) | reverse complement strand
GAACACTATGCAAATCAAGCGCGAACAGATCAACCCTACCAAAGTCAAACTAACCATCAGCGGCGAGCCGGCTTTGCTCGCCAGCATCAAAGACCAAGTCGTCGAGCATCTCGGCAAGCAGGCCAAGGTACAGGGCTTCCGCGCCGGCAAGGCGCCAGGCAGCTTGGTCGAGAAACAACTTGACCAATCATTGCTGCAGACAGAGTTCCTGGAGCAGGCCGTGAACCGGCTTTATGTCGACGCGCTGCAGCAGGAAAATATCCGCCCGGCTGCCCAGCCGGAAGTGAATATCACGAAATTCGTACCGTTCAGCGACCTGGAGTTCACTGCAGAAGTAGAAGCTGTCGGTGAAATCAAGGTCGCTGATTATAAAAAGATCAAGCTGGCGCCGAAAACGACCAGCGTGACCGCCAAAGACGTCGATGAGGTGCTGGAAAACTTGCGGGCCCGCGGAGCCGAGAAGAAGACCGTGGAACGGGCCGCCAAACTCGGTGACGAGACGATCATCAACTTCAAAGGCGCCGACGCCAAGACCAAGGATCCGATAGAAGGCGGCTCCGGCCATGAATACCCGCTGGCTTTGGGCAGCAAAACCTTCATTCCAGGCTTCGAGGAAGAGCTGGTCGGCGTAAAGCCGGGCGGCACCAAGACGTTCGACCTGACTTTCCCGGCCGACTACGGTGCCAAGGCGCTGCAGGGCAAAAAAGTCACTTTTACGGTGGAAGTCCTGAAAGTCCAGGAACTGGTCAAGCCAAAACTGGATGATAAATTCGCTGCCAGCGTAGGCCCGTTCAAGACGCTGGCCGACCTGAAGGCTGACATAAAGAAACAATTGAAGGCCGAGAAAGAACGGGAAGCCCAGCAGCTTTACGACAATGAGCTGCTGGAAAAGATAGCCGACAAAAGTACGGTGACCATTCCGGACGCCATGGTCGAAGAAGAGATCGACCGCATGGAAGATGAGGAAAAACGTAATCTTGCTTACCGCGGCCAGACTTGGCAGGAACACCTGAAGGCGGAAGGCGTGGATGAAGCAGAACACCGCGAGCAGAAGCGCGAAGCCGCCACCCTGCGTATGAAAATCGGCGTGCTGCTGGGCGAAATCGCCAACCTTGAGAAAATTACCGTTACGCAGGAAGAGTTAGCCATCCGGTTGCAGCTGTTAAAGGGCCAGTATCAGCAGGATCCGGCCATGCAGGCCGAACTGGAAAAGCCGGAAAACCAACGCGATATCCAGACCCGCATGATGACCGAAAAAACTATCGACAAACTCCGCAGCTACGCCAGCAAAACCGGTTCTTAGAGGAAATAACGAGATGCAGCTGGTCGGAAATGAAATATTCGCTGATGAAGGAAGATAAGAAAGCTTGTCAAAAAGCATACGAGATCTCACTGGATAGCAGGCCGATCTTATCTGTGCCGTATCACGACTCGTTATATCTGGATGAGCTTTCGACCACTCGGGTCGTCAAGGGTCTCGTCAAAATATGTCTCAAAGAACCGGAGTATGATTATAGCGGTCTAAGTCCCCTGGATGCTTTGCATCAGCTGCTGGAACTGTATGGCATAAATGAAATCGCCCGTATAAGCCTTGAGGCATCGGGTTATGTACACGAAAGCGGTATGGCCCAATCGGACGCCGATAAACTGATCGACCGTATGTGCGGGACCGCCAAAGATGTTGAATTAGCACTCTTGACTTGAGAGTGCTAACTGAAGTATCATGGTGATATGAGCGTTTTGATTCCAACCGTCATTGAAAACGAGGGCCGCTACGAGCGGGCTTATGATATTTACAGCCGCTTGCTGAAGGACCGTATCATCTTCCTGGGCAGCGACGTGAATGAGGCGACGGCCAATATAATCGTCGCCCAGCTGCTGTTTTTGCAGGCTGAAGACCCCAAGAAAGATATCTTCTTTTACATCAACAGCCCGGGCGGCAGCGTTTATGACGCCTTGGCTATTTATGACACCATGCAGTATGTGACCAATGATATCCAGACCGTCGGCATCGGCGTCCAGGCTTCGGCCGCGGCTATCCTGATGAGCTCTGGCACCAAGGGCAAGCGCTTCATGCTACCTAACTCCACGGCCATGATCCACCAGCCTTCCAGCGGTACCCGCGGCAAGGTGACCGACCAGGAGATCGATCTCAAGGAATCGCTACGCGTTAAGAAGCTGATCGAAGAGATCATGGCTAAGAACACCGGCAAGACGGTCAAACAGATCCACGACGACATGGAACGGGATTTTTGGATGACTGCCGCGGAGTCCAAAAAGTACGGCCTGGTCGACGACGTCATCAAAGACCCGCCAAAAACATCTTAATAATCGCAGAGCGCATTTACTTATTAGCATATAAATGCTATAATATGTAAGTGTCTGAAGTCGTAGTTCCCCAGTCTTATAGTGATATGTCCCGTGATGAGTTCATGCGGGGACCTGGCTTCTTGCTTTATACGGATTTTAATGCTCATCTGATAGAAGCCATAAAGGACGTGCCTATTGCAAAGCTGGAAAACCACCAGCTTGACAATAGGATCAATAGGCTGATGAGAATATGAGACAAGGGTCTAAAAGGCATCAACCAGGCCCACACAGGCCTGTACGAAGTAGTAACTAGCCTCGCAGGCAGTGTGAATTCTTTTCCGATCGAAGGCCTGGGAGTTACCAGTGACGATAAAGATATAGCAGAGGCGACCGACAAGGAAATTTTCAGTGGTGGTTTCTCGGATAGGGAATTTACATGGCATTTCGCAGGCGCGATGGCCGGGGCTGCGGTTAACCGCTTCGCCCAAGATAAAAAAATAAGCGAAAATGAGGCCGGTGAATTAACACTTGGCGATTGGGCGGACGTTATCGGCAGCATGTGGTTTAGCAAGCTGATGCATCAGCTTGCTTTTACCCGCAATGGTCTTTATAGGAGGTTCGGGCAAGACGCTAATGATTACCTATGGAATAGTTTTGAAGAGCACTTAGAGCGCGAAGGAGGGATTGACATACCGGCGGGCAAGAAAGGTCTGATAGTTCGTGAACGTGCCGAACCTCTGGAAGGTTTCATGTATTTGACGGCGGAACTTGACCCTGAGATCCGTGAAAAGTTGCGTGCACTGATGAGACAAAGCCGAAGGAGCTCCGGGGGCAGGGGTTCCACCGGTTGTCCTGTGGCTCGCAGGTCTACCCGTATGGCGGCGGAGCACTTCGTGTCGGACCTTCACGCTGAAACACTGGTAAAAAATGGCATCCTGTCTGTCCGCTCCCGTTCTGAAGAGACGGTACACGTGGAACAGGAAGCTACTGCGATCGACCGTACGCTCGAGTTGATCGCCTGGCAGCTGGATGAGTATGACAGGCTTTACGGTACGCCAAGGATTGCCTTATCTCCTACGACAGACGCTCGGGATGCGCGTGCGCAGTTGGTGCATGAGCATCGCCCAAAGACCGATGCCTTAAAGCGTCCCGAGCCAAGGCTCTTGTGGAGATACTGATAAAACCTAAGGTCCCTTGACAGTCAATTGCATTTCCTTCACAATAGAGAGCAAGAAGTAGAGTAAGCCGGCTAGCTATTTGTCTTGAAAAGCTAAAAACCGCTGACTTAGAATCCTTCGGCGCCAATCAGAAAAAATAATAAAAATCATCTGTAAAAACCATAATGCAAGCGATCAATGGGCATATTTTTGGTTGCTGCTTATCATAAATTTATAACAGGGAGATATATATACGCATGGCGAAGGCATCCAAACCCGCACAGCAACGCGTGTACTTTACCAGTACCGATGACGCGTTCGATCTACCAAGTTTAGTCGACCACCAGAACCGTTCTTTCGAGTGGTTCATCCAAGAGGGGCTCGGCGAGCTATTGGCAGAAATCAGCCCGATCGATGATTATACGGGCGGCAAATTATCATTAAGTTTTAAGGACTATCATTTCGGTGACCCCAAGCTGACAGAGGCGCAGGCCCGCGAAAACAATGTCAGTTTCGAAGCGCCGCTGATGGCTAACGTTGAGCTGACCAACAAGGTCACCGGCGAGGTCAAAGAGCAGGAAATCTATCTGGGCGACTATCCCTGGATGACCAGCCGCGGCACCTTCGTGATAAACGGTGCCGAACGCGTGGTAGTATCGCAGCTTATCCGTTCCGCCGGCGTATTTTTCACATCCGAACTGCATGGTACCTCGAATCTGTATGGCGCCAAGGTTATCCCTGGCCGCGGCGCTTGGCTGGAATTTGAGACGGCTGCCAACGGCGCGCTATATGTCAAGATCGACCGCAAGCGCAAGATCGCCGTCACTACTTTGCTGCGTGCCCTGGGCGTCAGCGAGACCCGCATGCGTGAAGCCTTCAAGCATGTTGATACCGGCGAGCTGAACTATCTGGATGCCACGCTGGCCAAGGACCCGACCCGAGGTCAGAACGACGCCTTGATCGAAGTCTACCGGCGCCTTCGCCCCGGCGACCTGGCTACCGTAGATAACGCCAAGTCCCTGATCGAGAACATGTTCTATAACTATAAGCGCTTCGATTTCAGTCGTGTCGGTCGCTATAAGCTGAACAAACGGCTTGACCTGGACGTGCCCAACACCATGAAGAACCGCGTGATGCGCCTGGAAGATATCGAGGCTATCATCGCCGAGCTGATCCGCCTGAACAATACTCAGGAGCCTGCCGATGATATCGACAGTCTGGCTAACCGCCGCGTCAAACTGGTCGGTGAGCTGGTGCAGCGCCAGTTTAGGATCGGATTGCTGCGCATGGAGCGCAACACCAAGGACCGTATGAGCATGAGCGAGATCGAGACGGTCACTCCCGGCCAGCTGATAAACGCCCGCCCGGTCGTCGCCGCGGTGCGTGAATTCTTCGCCAGCAGTCAGCTCAGCCAGTTCATGGACCAGATCAACCCGCTTTCGGAACTGGCCCACAAACGGCGCCTGAGCTCGATGGGTCCCGGTGGCCTGAGCCGCGAGCGCGCCGGTTTTGAAGTACGTGACGCCCACGCTACTCACTATGGCCGCATCTGTGCCGTTGAGACGCCGGAAGGCGCTAACATCGGTTTGGTGCTGAACCTGGCCAATTATGCCCGCGTCAACGATTACGGCTTCATTGAAACTCCGTACCGCAAGGTGGTCAACGCGGCCACGCCTAAAGACATCGTCGGCCATATCGCCCGCGAGGATCTGACCAATGAACGCGGCACGGTCATCGTAAAAGCCGGCACCAAGGTTACCGCTGCGGCCGCCGAAAAGCTTGCCAAGATCACAGACCGCAAGACCTGGCCGGTCAAAGCCAAGGTCACCAACGAAATCGTTTACCTTGACGCCTATGAAGAAGGCTCTGCCATCATCGCCGGTGGCGGTACCGAAGTAAACGACGAGGGTTATTTCGTGCAAGACCGCGTCAGCGCCCGCTCGCATCTCAATTCCGGCGAAGTTGATGCCGACGAAATCACCCATATGGACGCTTCCCGCAACCAGATCATCGGCAGCAGCGCCGGACTGATCCCGTTCATCGAAAAGAACTACGTCTACCGCTCGCTGATGGGTTCCAACCAGCAGCGTCAGGCCGTACCGCTGATCCAACCGGCTTCCCCGATCGTGGGCACCGGTTTGGAAGTAGACGCCGCCCGCAACACCGGCCAGGTCATTCTGGCCCGTGCCGCCGGTGAAGTCACCAAAGCTACAGCGCAAGAGGTTGTCGTCAAATATAAGGACGGCAGCGAAACCTACGAGCCTCAGCGCTTCATCCGTAGCAACGAAGGCACGTCTATCAATCAGAAAGTTTGCGTAAGCACCGGCGACAAGGTCAAAGCCGGCGACGTGCTGGTGGAAGGCATGTCTATCCAAAACGGAGAACTGGCACTCGGCAAAGACCTGATCGTGGCCTTCATGCCGTGGGCTGGATACAACTTCGAGGATGCCATCATCATCAGTCGTAAGCTGGTCGAGGATGACACATTGACCAGCGTGCATATCGTCGACTTCATGATCGAGGTCCGCGAGACCAAACTGGGTCCAGAAGTCATTACTTCCGATATTCCGAACGTTTCCGAAGAGACTTTGCGTCATCTGGATGAGGACGGCATCGTCCGTATCGGCGCCGAAGTCCACCCGGGGGACATATTGGTCGGTAAGATTACGCCTAAGGGCGAGCAGGAACTTAGCTCCGAAGAGCGCCTTTTGCGGGCCATCTTTGGTGAAAAGGCCAAGGAAGTCCGCGATACGTCGCAGCGCATGAGCAATGGCAAACACGGCAAGGTCGTCGGCGTGAAGATTTTCAGCCGTGAGAACGGCCATGAACTGAAAGCCGGTGTGATCAAGCAGATCCAGGTCTTCGTGGCCCAGATGCGCAAGATCGCCGTCGGCGATAAGCTGGGTGGCCGTCACGGTAACAAGGGCGTCATCGCCCGTATCCTGCCGGTCGAAGACATGCCGTTCATGGCGGATGGTACGCCGGTAGATATAATTTTGAACCCGTTAGGCGTGCCAAGCCGTATGAACGTCGGCCAGCTGTTCGAGACACACCTTGGCATGGCCGCCCGGGCGCTTGGCATGAAGGTCGCCAGCCCGTCATTCAACGGCGTGCCGGTAGCCAAGATCCAGGACCTTTTGAAAGAAGCCGGCCTGCCGGAAGACGGCAAACAAGTCCTGTATGATGGCCGCACCGGTGAAGAATTCAAGGAGCGTGTCACTACCGGCAGTATGTATATGATCAAGCTCAATCATATGGTCGCCGATAAGATCCATGCCCGCTCGACCGGTCCGTACACCATGGTCACGCAGCAGCCACTGGGCGGCAAAGCCCAGAACGGCGGCCAGCGCTTCGGTGAGATGGAAGTCTGGGCGCTCGAAGCTTACGGCGCCGCCAGCACCCTGCAGGAAATGCTGACTATCAAGTCGGATGACGTTTACGGTCGCTCGAAAGCTTACGAATCGATCATCAAGAAGATGCCGATCGTAGGCCCGAAGGTCCCGGAAAGCTTCAATGTGTTGGTCAAAGAGCTCCAAGGCCTGGGCCTGAAGGTCGACCTGGTAAGTTCGGACCAGATGGTTGACGCAGAGGACGTGCTGGCCAGCAACATACATGACGAAGCTACACACCCGGCTGACGTAGACGTGCCGCAAGGTTCGGTTTCTGAAATCGATGT
Organism: Saccharimonadales bacterium (SeqCode); assembly: GCA_035547815.1. Taxonomy (GTDB): domain Bacteria; phylum Patescibacteriota; class Saccharimonadia; order Saccharimonadales; family UBA4665; genus JARIHC01. The sequence continues at coordinate 53,922 of DASZUB010000028.1, read as the reverse complement.
GACGGAAGAGACTGTCGGCGATGAGTTCGAAGCCGAGACCGAGTCTGGCGTGGAAGACCCACTGGCGCCCGCCGCCGTGGCCGCGGACGACCAGGCTGATGCAGACGATGAAAACGATGAAACTGAAGGGGAGGAGGCCTAAGATGAGTCCCAAGCGTTACAGCAACAACGGTACCGACATCGCTGACTTTGACGCCGTGCGCCTGGCCATTGCCAGCGCCGACGACATCCTTGATTGGAGCTACGGCGAAGTCACCAAACCGGAAACCATTAACTATAGGACACAAAAACCGGAGCGCGACGGGCTCTTTTGCGAGCGCATTTTCGGTCCGGTCAAAGACATTAACCCGCATGACGCCAAATATAAGGGCGTACGCAGCCGCGAGGCCGCCGTCGATAAGAAGGGCGAGCTGGTAACCCGCAGTATCGTCCGCCGCGAACGCATGGGTCACATCAAATTGGCCGTACCGGTATCGCACATCTGGTTCCTGCGCGGTACGCCAAGCGCTATGGGATTGTTGCTCGGCATGACCGTCAAGAATTTGGAGCGCGTAGCATATTTCGCCAGCTACATAATCAAGGACGTCGACACCAAGAAGCGCGATCAGCTACTAGCCGATAAAGAGGCCGAGTTTGCCGCCGCTAAGGACGCCATCAAGCTGCGCTACGAAAAAGAGGCTCAGGCCGAGGACGCCAACGTCAAGGCGCTGGCCGAAGCCCAGACCAAAGAGCTCGAACAGGTTACCCAGGACTTCGAGACCTACCGCGACCAGCTGTCCAGCCTGGAGCGCTACAACCTTCTTAACGAGACCGAGTACCGCAACCTGCCTGACGAAATGCGCAAGCTTATTTCCGTCGGCATGGGCGGTGCCGCTTTACAGGACCTTTTGAAAGAAATCGACCTCAAGCAGCTGATCAAGGACCTGACCGAAGAGGCCGAGGACGCCAAGGGCCAGCGCAAGAAGAAACTCATGAAACGCTTGCGCCTGCTCGAGAGCATGGACCGCGCCGGTATCAAACCGGATTCCATGTGTGTCAGCATATTGCCGGTGATTCCTCCGGATCTGAGGCCGATGGTCCAGCTGACCGGTGGTCGATTCGCCACCAGCGACCTGAACGACCTCTATCGCCGCGTCATCAACCGTAATAACCGCCTCAAGAAATTGATGGACCTGAATGCGCCGGAAGTCATCCGCCGCAATGAGCAGCGCATGCTCCAGGAAGCCGTTGATGCCTTGATCGACAATAACAGTGCCCGCAGCGGTCGTGCCGTGGCCGCCACCGGCCAACGCCGCCGCCTGAAGAGCCTCAGCGATATGCTCAAAGGCAAGCAGGGCCGCTTCCGCCAGAACTTACTTGGTAAGCGCGTTGATTATTCCGGCCGCTCAGTGATCGTCGCCGGACCGGAGCTGAAGATCAACCAGTGCGGTTTGCCGAAAATGATGGCACTCGAACTGTTCAAGCCTTTCGTTATCGGCGAGCTGATTTTGCGCGAACAAGCCCACAACATCCGCAGCGCTTCGCGTCTGATCGAAATGGGTGAGACCGTGGTCTGGGATGCACTCGATGAAGTCATCAAGGGCAAATATGTGCTTTTGAACCGCGCCCCGAGCTTGCACCGCCTCAGTATCCAGGCTTTCCAGCCGGTGCTGATCGAAGGCCGCGCCATCCAGCTCCACCCGCTGGTCTGTAAGGGCTTCAACGCCGATTTCGATGGCGACCAGATGGCCGTCCACCTGCCGCTAAGCCGCAAATCTCAAGAAGAGGCCCGCAATATAATGGCCGCTAACCGCAACCTGCTGAAGCCGGCTGACGGTTCGCCGATCCTGCATATCGAGCAGGACATCGTGCTTGGCTGCTACTACCTGACCTACGAACCGAACCGTGAAGACGGCAAGACACAGGCGCATGCTTTCGCTGACCTGGAAGAAGCTCTCATGGCTTTCGACAGCGGTGAACTGATGCTGCAGAGCCGTGTCCGCCTACCGTTCCGCGGTGAAATCCGTGAAACGACTCTCGGCCGTCTGCTGTTCAACGAAATCCTGCCTGAAGACTTTCCGCTCCGCGACGAGACCATGACCAAGAAGCGTCTCCAGCAGGTGATGGCAGATGTCTACGCCCGCTACGGCCAGGAAAAGACGGCTGCTATCGCCGACGACCTCAAGGACCTGGGCTTCCGCTACGCTACGGCCTCGGGTCTGAGTATCGGCATGGGTGATTTCGCGCCGATCAAAGGTATGGGCGCTTTGCTTGACGAAGGTGAAGAGCGCGCCACCGCTATATCCCACCAGTACGAAGAAGGTTTCATCACTGATGATGAACGCCACCGCCTGACCGTTGATAACTGGACCAAGATCGAGACCAAGGTCCAGGACGAGCTGGCCAATCAGTTGGTTAGCGAAGATTCGGCCATGGCCATCGCCATCGATTCGGGTGCGCGCGGCAATATCCGCAACCTCAAGGACGCAGTCGGTATGCTCGGTGTCATGCAGGATGCCGCCGGCAATGTCATCGAACTGCCTATCAAGTCCGGCTATATCGAAGGCCTAAGCCCTCTGGAGTACTTTACCGGTACCCGCGGTACGCGCAAGGCCTTGATCGATATCGCTCTGAAGACGGCTGACGCCGGCTATCTGACCCGTCGCCTGGTAGATGTCTCACAGGACGTATTCACTATAGAAGATGATGCCAGCGATCCCGGTTTCGCCATGCTGCGCGCCGACGCCGAAGAAATCGGTGCTAACTACGCTGACCGTCTGGTAGGCCGTTACGCCGCTGAAGCGGTCAAGGGCTACCTCAAGAAGGGCGAACTGATAACGCCCGAGATAGCCGCCGCGATCGGCGCCGACGACCAAGTCGATGGCGTCAAGATCATGAGCGCCTTGAGCTGTGCCAACGTCCGCGGCGTAGCCCGCAAGTCATACGGCCTGGATCCGGCGACCGGCGAATTAGTCGCTGAGAATCACCCGACCGGTGTGATCGCCGCCCAAAGTATCGGCGAGCTTGGTACGCAGCTTTCCTTGGACTCCAAGCACCGCTCAGGCAGCGTCGTGGCCGATGAGGCCGCCCAAGGCCTGTCCCGTGTCGAAGAGCTTTTCGAAGTCCGCACACCGAAGGGCCAGGCTTACCTGACTGAGATTTCCGGTACTGCCAACGCCTGGGAAGAAGGCGACCATTATGTCGTCCAGGTAACGGCCGACGATAAGGAGAAAGTCACCTTAAGCCTAGGCGAGCGCAAGGCTACCATCAAGAGTGGCACCGATGTTGCCGCCGGCGACGTGGTGGCTGCGCTGGAAGACGCTTCCGAGCCGCTGACCGCGCCGATGGCCGGCCGCGCCCAGGTTACCAACAAGGCAGTCGTCATCACGCCGACCAAACAGAGCGTCGTGCGCTACGAAATACCCGGCTTCAAGCAGCTGACCGTGCAGGACGGCGACAAAGTCGTAGCCGGTCAGCGCCTGACCAACGGTTCGATCAACCTGCAGGACCTGATGCGCCTGCAAGGCGTTGAAGCCACGCAGCGCTATATCATGAACGAAATCCTTAAGATCTTTGCCGGCCAGGGCCAGAACGTGGCCGATAAGCACCTTGAGATCATCGTTCGCCAGATGTTCAGCCGCGTCCAGATCGAAGACGCCGGCGACAGCGAGTTCGTGACCGGTGACATCGTCAGCAAGCTGGCGGTCGTCGAAGCCAACGAGGCTCTGGTCGCTGCCAAGAAGCAGCCGGCCAAAGTCGTGCAGCTACTGCTCGGCATCACGAAGGCGTCACTGAGCACCGATTCCTTCTTGAGCGCCGCGTCCTTCCAGGACACCACGCGCGTGCTGATCAGCGCTGCTACGTCCGGCAAGGTAGACAAGCTTTACGGACTTAAGGAAAATGTCATCCTGGGTCGCAAGATACCGGTAGGCACCGGGGCCGACGAAGATGAGGAAGATCCGGAAGATGCCGCCCAGGCTGAAGCCGACCAAATCATCGGTGCCCGGCCCACGCCGGAACGGTAGCATAAGAGTTGTCAACCCGCTCCATATCTGTTACACTAAATACAAATCAACAGAACAAGCTAACCATGAGCGGTCCGAGCCAGGGAATTTGGCATAATCCCCGCAGCGGCAGACCGCGGTAATAAGGAGAACGAATGCCAACCATCAATCAGTTAGTGCGCAAACCGCGCGGCAAAGCCAACGCGAAAAGCAAATCGCCGGCGCTGCAGCGCGTCACCAACAACCTAAAGACCCGCAACTACGAGAAACCAGCGCCTTTCAAGCGCGGCGTCTGCGTGCGCGTGACGACCAAGACACCTAAGAAACCTAACTCGGCTTTGCGCAAAGTAGCCCGCGTCCGCCTGTCTAACGGCCATGAAGTTTGGGCCTATATCGGCGGCGAAGGCCACAACCTGCAAGAACATGCCGTCGTACTGGTCCGCGGGGGCCGCGTCAAGGACTTGCCGGGAGTTCGCTATCACATCGTCCGCGGCTCGCTCGATCTCCAGGGTGTCAATGACCGCAAACAAGGTCGCAGCAAATACGGCACCAAGAAGGGCGGCAAATAATGGAGGAAATATTGCACTCTCTGTCAGATGGTCGGGTAGTCCGCGAGATCAGGCCAGGCGACTATGAGTCACGCCAGTACAAGGTATACCCAAATAGGATATCCGCCGTAAGCGTACAGTGGTTGGCCGCCAAGAGCTTCATACCGGATTTGCTGGTACAACTCGTAGACGACGGCCGCACTGTTGGCGCCGATATCTTAGATCAACGAGAACCTGTGGTAGAAGAGGAGTTCAGCCATGCCGCGTAAGAAGACCAAATCACTCGTTCGGGACATCCCCGGCGACCGTATCTATAACAGCGTACCGGTCCAGCGTCTGATCAACCGCGTTATGCTGAATGGCAAAAAGCAGCTGGCCGAGCGCCTGGTTTACGGCGGCATGGAAAAGGCCGCTAAGAAGCTAAAAGTAGATAATCCGCTGGATGTTTTCGAACAGGCCATGAAGAATATCCAGCCGCACATGGAAACCCGTTCCAGGCGTGTCGGCGGCGCCAACTACCAGATTCCTTTTGAAGTCAAAGGTCAGCGCCAGCGTCATCTTACCAGTATGTGGTTCGTGGCCGCCGCCCGCGCCCGCAAAGGCATGAGCATGCAGGACCGAATCGCCGCTGAGTTAGTGGACGCTTACAACGGCCAAGGCGCCGCTGTCAAGAAGCGTGAAGATACCCATAAGATGGCTGAGGCCAACCGCGCCTTCGCACACTTCGCGAGGGGCTAAGCCGATATGGCACAATATCTTCCCGAAGTAGAAATCGCGGTTGCCTGTACGGCCGACCGCATGATCATGAGCCGCAAGGCGACACAGCTATCGGACGGTTATGCTATATCTACGCACCCGTTTTTCGAATCCACGGGCCATCTCGCTACCATGTTGCGAAGCGCGGGGGCTTATCTGATTCCCGAAAAAGGTCCAGGCGGCGAAGAGACCGAAAAGATACGCGAAGCCTTCCTGATTCCAACTTCTGCGTTCAATTTTGCATATTCGCGCTCCGTGGCAATAGACGAACCATCGCTCATGGAACGGCTATGTGAAAGAACAGGAGCCATACTGCTGGAAGAAAGCGGCGCAAGCATAGGCGCGAACTAAAAATACTAAGAAAGAGGAACGAATGGCAACCAAGAAGACACTAATGAAGAACATCCGGAACATCGGTATCATCGCGCATATTGACGCCGGCAAGACCACCACGACCGAGGGTATCCTGTACCGCACAGGGCTGAAGCATAAGATCGGCGCCGTCCATGAGGGGGAGACCACGACCGACTGGATGGCCCAGGAGCGCGAACGCGGTATCACCATTGTATCGGCTGCCGTCACCTGCTACTGGAAAGACCATCAGATCAACATCATCGATACGCCGGGCCACATCGACTTCACCGTAGAGGTGGAGCGTTCTTTACGCGTGCTTGACGGCGCAGTCGTCGTCTTTGACGGTAAGATGGGCGTCGAAAGTCAGTCCGAAACCGTCTGGCGCCAGGCCGACAAATATGGTGTGCCGCGCATCTGTTTCATCAATAAGATCAACCAGACCGGCGGCGACTTCTATAAGTCGCTCGACACCATCCATAACCGCCTGTCCAAACACGCTTTCCCGATCCATCTGCCGATCGGATTCGAGCAGTCTGTCAACGGTGTTATCGACCTGGTCAATATGAAGGCTTATACCTATAAAGAATTCACCGATCACGAGCTGATCGAGGGCGAGATTCCCGAAGATATGCTCGATAAGGCCAAGAAATATCGCAGCCTGCTGATTGAGAACGCCGTCGCGGAAGACGAGACGATGCTTGAGAAATATCTGGAGGTCGGCGAAGAAGGCATGAGTGAGGACGAAATCAAGCACGCTATCCGTTACGCTACCTTGACCGGAAAATTCTATCCGGTTACCGGCGGCGATGGCCGCGGCGTGATCGTCGAGAAGGTATTGGATATGGTCACCGACCTATTGCCCAGCCCCGAAGATCGTGGCAGCACTTGGGGCACCCACCCTAAGAGCGGTGACGAGATTGAACGCAAACCGAGTGAGAGCGAACCTTTCGCCGGGTTGGCATTCAAGATCGCGGCCGATCCTTTCGTCGGTAAGCTGGCCTACTTCCGTGTTTACTCCGGCGTGCTCAAATCAGGCAGCTATATCTTGAACAGTTCGACCGGCGACAAAGAACGCGTCGGGCGTATCGTCCGCATGCAGGCTGATAAGCGCGAGGAAGTCGCTGAGGTCGGCGCCGGTGATATCGCGGCGATCGTCGGCCTGAAAGGCACCACAACCGGCAACACGCTCTCAGACCAGAATAACCCGATCGTGCTGGAATCGATCAGCTTCCCGGAGCCGCCGGTCAGTATCGCAATCGAGCCGAAGACCAAATCCGACCAGGAAAAGATGAGCCTAGCGTTGCAGCGCCTGGCCGAAGAAGACCCGACTTTCCGCGTCCATGTCGACGACGAAACCGGCCAGACCATCATCAGCGGTATGGGTGAGCTGCACCTGGAAATCCTGGTGGACCGCATGAAGCGCGAGTTCAAAGTGGAGGCCAATGTCGGCCAACCGCAGGTCGCTTACCGCGAGACCATCCGCAAAGACGGTGTCGAAGTCGAGGGCAAATTCATCCGTCAGAGCGGCGGTCGTGGCCAGTACGGCGACGTATGGATCCGTCTCAGCCAGAACGAGGCCGGCAAGGGCTTCGAGTTCATCAACTCCATCAAGGGTGGCGTCGTGCCTCAGGAGTACATCAAGCCGGTCCAAGACGGAATCGAAGAAGCTATGAGCAACGGCGTCGTCGCCGGCTACCCGGTGGTCGATATCAAGGCTGAACTCTACGATGGGTCTTTCCACGAAGTCGACTCCAGCGAGATGGCCTTCAAGATCGCCGGCAGCATGGCGCTGCAAGAAGGTGTCAAAAAAGCTAATCCGGTGCTGCTCGAGCCTATCATGAAAGTCGTCGTGGTAACGCCCGAAGAGTTCATGGGTGATGTCATAGGCGACCTGAATTCCAAGCGTGGCCGGATTGAGAGCATGGAAGACCTTAGCCCAGGCGTGAAAGAAATTACCGCTTTCGTGCCGCTCGGCGAAATGTTCGGCTATACCACCAACCTGCGCAGCACCACTCAAGGCCGCGCCAGCTCCAGCATGGAGCTCGACCACTATGCCGACGTCCCGCCGAACGTGGCCCAGGATATCATCGCCAAAAGCGGCAAATAGTGTTAGATATATCGCATCAAACGTTAACGAAAAGCGTTACATTAGGTAGTGATGTCATCCGAGAGTAAGGGCCAAAAGGTTCACGGCCATATCAGGACGAGATTGCGCAGCACCTGTATAGAGGGCTGCTCTAATTATCCAGATCTCAGAGAAGAAGCTGAAGCCGCGCAGGACAGGGTGAATGCCGCGATTGATGCCGGCCAGCAGGTCATGGGCAAGAGCGTAAAAATCATCTGCCCCTATAACCCTGACATCGAGTGTCCGGGCTTCGTTTACTCGCCGCCGCTAGAAGATGAACCGGCCGGCGATTAACCCTTTACAAACTTCTTAATTTTCGATACGATTGATAAGTCAAGTTGCGTGGGTAATGTATTTCCCTATGCAAAAATAAGTTAATAACCAGTAAATAACCAAGGAGAAACCCCTAATGGCAGAAAACTTTGACCGTAGCAAGCCGCACGTCAACGTCGGCACCATGGGCCACGTCGACCATGGCAAGACCACACTGACCGCGGCTATTACCGCTGTCCTGGCTAAGAAGCTGCCCAGCAGCGTCAACAAGCCCATCAAATATGACGAGATCGACAACGCGCCCGAAGAAAAGCAGCGCGGTATCACTATCGCTACTTCGCACCAGGAGTACGAGAGTGAGAAGCGTCACTACGCCCACGTCGACATGCCCGGCCACGCCGATTATGTCAAGAACATGATCACCGGTGCCGCCCAGGTAGACGGCGCTATCCTCGTCGTTTCGGCGGCTGATGGCCCGATGCCTCAGACCCGCGAGCACGTCTTGCTGGCCAAGCAGGTCGGTGTTCCATATATCCTGGTTTTCCTGAACAAGATGGACCTGGCCGACGCCGATCTGGTAGACCTGGTCGAAGAGGAAGTCCGCGAGCTGCTCGAAAAGAACGGTTTCGACAAGGAAGCCCCGATCATCCGCGGTTCGGCTACCAAGGCCCTCGAAGGCGATGCTGCCAACGAAGACGCTATCATGGAACTGGTCAAGGCCATGGACGAGAAGATCCCAGAGCCTAAGCGCGAGCTCGACAAGCCTTTCCTGATGCCGATCGAAGATGTTTTCTCCATCAAGGGTCGCGGCACCGTTGCCACCGGCCGTATTGAGCAGGGAGTTGTGAAAGTCAACGAAGAAGTCGAGATTGTCGGTATCCGCGACACCCAGAAGAGCACCGTTACCGGTGTCGAGATGTTCAAGAAGAACCTCGACCAGGGCCAGGCCGGCGACAATGTCGGTATCCTGCTCCGTGGTATCGAGCGCACCGATATCGAACGTGGCCAGGTTTTGGCCAAGCCCGGTTCGATTACTCCGCACACCGAATTTGACAGCGAAGTCTATATCCTTACCAAGGAAGAAGGCGGTCGCCATACGCCGTTCTTCAAGGGCTACAAGCCGCAGTTCTACTTCCGTACCACCGATGTTACGGGTGAGGTTGAGCTGCCAGCTGACAAAGAGATGGTAATGCCCGGTGACACCGTAACCTTCAAGGTCAAGCTGCTGGCTCCGATCGCTATGGAACAAGGTCTGCGCTTCGCCATCCGCGAAGGTGGCCGCACCGTCGGCGCCGGCGTCGTCACCAAGATCGACAAGTAACGGACCTTTTTCGATCTGATGGTAGAGCCCTCGCATGAGGGCTCTATTTATTTGTGCAAAACACTTCATAATGGTATAATCTGGATATTATGCCAAGTGAAAGAAGCAAAGCTATTGACAATTTGAGCGCCGCCGCCGACGGCTCACAAGTGGCGCATGTCTGGCGCAGCGACCGATATCCGGGCGCGGACATGGTTATCAGATATAGGATTCCTGGCGTAGAAGTGACTCCGGATGAACACGGCCTGCCTGAGAATTTTGCTGCTGATGTTGGTCTGACCTATGCGGGTTCATTGAGCCGCGAGGAAGCGGCACAAAAACTGCAAAGCATGCGCGCGGCCAACGCGATTGTTGATGTAACCGCCGGACAATAGCCGATTGGCTTTACGAAACAGTTCTCATCTGTTAAAGTAAGTGCTGGAAAAATTAATCTCCGCTGACTAAAAGTCGCTTTCGTTGAAACGGAAGGGATGTTACAGCGGACTGGGCCGGAAGGCCTGGGAAGGAACACCACCTATGGCTGACGCCAAAACCCCCAGTAAAACTAAGAACGAGACATCGGATGGCAAACAGCGTATCCGCATTCGTCTCAAGGCTTATGATCACAAGGTCATCGACCAGGCGGCCAAGCAGATCGTCGACACGGCGCTCAGGACTGGCGCCACGCTGGCCGGGCCGATCCCGCTGCCGACCCGTAAAAGCACTTATACGGTCGTCAAAAGCCCCCATGTCTATAAGAAGGGACGCGAACAGTTCGAGATGCGTGTCCACAAGCGTCTGATCGACGTTTTCGAGCCGACGCCTAAGACTATCGACAGCCTGATGAACCTCAGTTTGCCGGCTGGTTGCGACGTCGAAATCAAGATGTGAGTTCTTTGTAGAATTTGCAACACATTGACAGGGGTAAGGAATTCGTGATACTCTAGTACCAGTATCTCGGCTAGATATTAACTTGGCTCGCGCCAGCAGGTCTGCCATAACAGAGGTAGAAACCACTCGCAGCCAAGCGTTTTTATGTCTATGTCGCGAACGCTAACCATAAGGAAGAGCCTAAGTGAAAGCACTCATAACCAGAAAAGTCGGTATGACATCTGCCATCAACGAAGACGGCAGCGTGCATGCTATTACTTTGCTTTCAGTGGGCGACCATACGGTCATCAGCCATAAGACCACCGAAAAGGACGGTTATAGCGCTGTCCAGGTCGGAGCTGAGAATACTAAGAAGTTGAGCAAGGGCGTGGCCGGCCACGTGAAGAACGCCAAGGTAATGCCAAAGCTCATCCGTGAATTCCGCATTACCGAGGAAATCCCTGAAGAGCTTAACGTCGGCAGCAAAATCAGCGCCGACGTTTTTAGTGTCGGCGACAGTGTGCAGGTCACCGGCACCAGCAAGGGCAAGGGTTTCGCTGGCACTATCAAGCGCCATAACTTCCATCGCCAGCGCCAGACGCACGGCGCCAAGGGCTCGACCCGCAAGGTGGGTTCCATAGGCTCGATGTATCCGCAGAAAATTTTCAAGGGCAAGAAGATGGCCGGCCGGCTCGGTCACGCACAAGTTACCGTCCGCAATCTCAAAGTTGCTCTAGTAGACGCCGAAAAGGGCGTCATTGGCGTTACTGGTGCCGTTCCCGGCCCACGTAAGAGTGTAGTTATCGTGAAAGGGGTCGAATAATGGCTGTCCAGACTTATACCAAAGCCGGCACCAAAGCCACGACTCCAGTCAAATTGGACAAGAAGGTCTTCGCTGTGGAGGCTAAGAACCATGACCTGGTCAAGGCCGCTTATGACGCCTATATGGCCAACGGCCGCATCAACTTGGCCGTCGCTAAGACGCGCGGACTGGTACGCGGCGGCGGTAAGAAGCCATGGCGCCAAAAAGGCACCGGCCGTGCCCGCGCCGGCTCCAGCCGCAGCCCCATATGGACCGGCGGCGGTATCACTTTCGGACCGACCGGCGAAGAGAATTATTCCAAGCGCCTGAATACCAAGGCCAAGCGCCTCGCCTTGCGCCAGGCTTTGAGCCTGAAGGCCGACAACGTAAAAGTCATCGAAGCCTTTGAGTCCAAAGATGGCAAGACCGCGCCCGTTGCCAAGCTGTTGGAAAAGATTGAAGCCAGGGGCAACATCTTGCTCGTGGTCGAGGCTAAGGCTGAAGAACTCGAAATGGCCACCCGCAACATCCAAGGCTTGAAATTGACAGCGGCCAATTACCTGAACGTCTATGACATAGTCAATGCCGACTGTATCGTGGTAACGAAGCCGGCGCTCGAAGTCGTCAACGGCTGGCTCGGCAAGGAGGCCAAATAATGAGTAAGCACCTTATTTTGCGCCCTCGCCTGAGCGAAAAGACCTACGGCCTGAGTGAAAGCCGTGTCTATGTGGTCGATGTACCGGCCGGCGCTAACAAGCACAGCGTGGCCCGCGCCGTCGAAGCCCAGTTCGAGGTCAAGGTTACCAAAGTAAATATCGCCAATATCAAAGGCAAGGCCAAGCGCGTCATGAGCATCACAGGCAAGCGCTATTCCAACGCCGAGGGCCGGCGTAATGACATCAAGAAGGCTTATGTAACCCTGGCCGAGGGTCATAGCCTGCCGTTCTTCGCCGCTGTCGAAGAAGAAGAGCAGAAGGAACAGAAACTTCAGGAACAGGTTGACAAGGCCGCTGCTAAACAGGCCGCCAAGGATGAAAAAAGTGCTAAGCCGCGCCGTGGTTTCCGCTTGCCGCGCAAGCAAACCAAAGCCGAGCAAGCCGCTGAAGAGGCAGAAGGGGAGGATAAGTAATGGCTATCAAGCAATACAAGCCGACAACGCCTGCCCGCCGCGGTATGACAACGCAGGATTTCAGCGATATCACCACTAAGAAACCGCTTAAATCACTGCTGGTAACCAAGCGCCGCGGTAACGGTCGTAACAACCAGGGCCGCATCACGACCCGCCATAAAGGCGGCGGTGCTAAGAAGTTTTACCGCATCGTCAACTTCAAATTGGCCGATGGCGTGACCGCTACGATCGAGCATATAGAGTACGATCCGAACCGCAGCGCCCGCATAGCCCGGATAAAAGAATCGAACGGCACCTACCACTACGTTTTGGCCGCCCAGGGCATGAAAGTTGGCCAGAAGATCGGCAGCGGCGAAGAGGTCAATATCGAGGCCGGCAACCGTTTGCCGCTCAAGAATATCCCCATCGGCAGTGTTATCCACGCTATCGAACTGAAAGTCGGCGGTGGTGCCCAATTGGTCCGCAGCGCCGGCAATAGTGCCCAGCTGATGGGCCGCGATAACGGTTACGCCCAAGTGCGTCTGCCTAGTGGTGAGGTCCGGCTGGTCAGTGAGAATTGCCAGGCGTCAATCGGCGTCATCGGCAATGAACAACACCAGAACATCAAGATCGGTAAAGCTGGCCGGAATCGTCACAAGGGCAAACGTCCGACGGTCCGCGGCGTAGTTATGAATGCAGCCGACCACCCGCACGGTGGCGGTGACGGCGGCCGGCACCACATCGGTGGTGGCGGCAAGGGCGGCCATGGCAAATCGCCTAAGACACCTTGGGGCCAGAAGACCCTGGGTTATAAGACGCGCCGGCGCAAGAGCACCGATAAGTTCATCGTAAGAAGCCGTCATCAAGGGAAGAGGAGATAATACATGAGCCGTTCGCTTAAGAAAGGACCATTCATAGATTTCAAGCTGGCCAAGAAGGTCAACGCGCTTGGTGATAACGACCGCACCATCGTAAAGACCTGGGCACGGGCCAGCGTAATCGCGCCGGAATTCGTCGGCAAGACTATCGCCGTACACAACGGCAAGGTCCACGTACCGGTGTTCATTACTGAGAATATGGTCGGCCACAAACTTGGTGAGTTCGCGCCGACCCGTAAATTCCGTCGTCATGGCGGCAAGTTAGCGAAAGGTGATTAAGGAGTAATATGGCAGTCAAAGCAGTCGCAAAAGGAGTCCGGATCAGCCCACGCAAGGTAAGCGTGGTAGCTGCCCTGGTGCGTGGCCGCAGCGTCGAGGACGCGCTGACCATATTGGAGCATACACCGCGCCGCAGCGCGTTGGCCGTCAGCAAAGTTATTAAGAGTGCCAAGGCGAACGCCGACCACAACCACGGCTACAAACCCGGCACGCTGCAGATCACCGAGATTTCTGTCACCGCCGGTCCGCGTATCAAACGCTACCGTCCGATTTCCCGCGGCCGCGCCAACCCGTTCCAGAGGAAATCTTCCCACATCCGAGTCATCGTCGACGGCGAGAAGCGCGAGACTAAGAAGAAGGCGGCCGCCAAGCCTGCCGAGCAGGCCGAAGCTAAGAAAGTTGAAGAGAAAGAGGAGGCCAAATAATGGGCCAAAAAGTTAACCCTATCAGCATGCGCCTCCAGGTCAATAAGGATTGGCGCAGCAAGTGGTTCGCCGATAAGCGCGATTACGCCAAATTCCTGCAGGACGACCTGAAGGTCCGTAAGCTTATATCCAGCAAGCTGGGCAGCCGGGCATCTATCAACAAGGTCGAGATCAACCGTACACCGAACCTGGTCACCGTGACTATTTCGACGGCCAAGGCCGGTGTCGTTATCGGCCGCGGCGGCTCCAGCGCTGCCGAATTGAAAGAAGCTATCGAGAAGATTTACGGCGTGCCGACGCGCGTCAATATCGAAGAAATCAAGAAAGCTGATCTGTACGCCAAACTGGTCGCCGAGAATATCGCTCACCAGCTAGAGCGCCGCATGAGCTTCCGCCGCGCCATCAAATCGACGGCTGCCGCCACCATGCGCGCCGGCGCCAAGGGCATCCGTATAGAAGTCGCCGGCCGTTTGAACGGCGCTGAGATGTCGCGCCGTGAAAAAGAGGTCGCTGGTTCCGTGCCGCTGCACACTTTGCGCGCCAACATCGATTACGCCCAGGTAAATGCTCAGACCCCAGCCGGTATCATCGGCGTTAAGGTCTGGATCTATAAGGGGGAGGCACAATAGTATGCTGATGCCTAAACGTCAGAAGTACCGCAAGGTACGAAAAGGAAAGATCCGCGGTGTGGCTACCGCCGGCAATTACATCGCCTTTGGCGATTACGCCTTGCAGGCCCAAGGCCAAGAGCGCATTACCGCCCGCCAGATCGAAGCGGCCCGTCAGGCGATGACCCGCTACATCAAGCGTGGCGGCAAAATCTGGATCCGCGTATTTCCCCACACCCCTGTCACGCGCAAGCCCCAGGATGTCAAGATGGGCAGCGGCAAGGGCAACCCCGAGTTTTTCGTAGCCAAGGTCCGCCCGGGCACCATCATGTTCGAAATGCAGGGTGTGCCGGAAGAAGCGGCCCGCGAAGCAATGCGTTTGGCTGCTCATAAATTACCTGTTAAGACCAAATTCTTGGTAAGGGAGGAGGCGTAGGTTATGAAAGTCGCTGAAATCCGTAAACTATCGACCGCCGACCTGACCAAGGAAAGCACCAAACTGCGCGAGGAAATCGCTGAATTGAAGCGCCGCGTCCATACCGGTGAGATCCAGAACGTACGGGTCATCCGCACCAAGCGCAAAGACCTGGCGCGCATGCTGACCGTGCTCAGCGAAGCACTCATGAAGGAGACAAAATAATGGCTAAGACTATAGTAGGCGTCGTGACCTCGAACAAGACCGATAAGACCATCGTGGTGACTACGCACACCCATAAAACACATCCGCTTTACCGCAAGCAATATACCGTTACCAAGAAGTTCATGGCGCATGACGAGAAAAACGAGTGCCAGCCGGGCGATAAGGTATCGATCGTCGAGACGCGTCCGCTGAGCGCCCGCAAGCGTTATACGCTGGAGCGGATCATTGAAAAGCCTAAGTTGCGTGAAGACACTTTGGCGGCCACCAAGACTGAGGATGAAGGCACCAACCGTCGTGAGAGTAAGTCTGACAAAGCAGACGATACCGAAGAGACCGAAACCGAAAAGGAGGCCGCATGATCCAGCAGGAAACACGCCTGAACGTCTGCGATAACAGCGGCGCCAAAGAGATCCTGTGCATCCGCGTGCTGGGTGGTAGCCGCCGGCGCTATGCGCGCGTGGGCGACGTTATTGTTGCTACCGTCAAGCAGGCCGCTCCGAACGGCAACGTTTCTAAGAAGTCGGTCGTCAAGGCCGTTGTCGTGCGCAGCCGTGACCAGATCCGCCGCAAAGACGGCTCGACCGTCAGGTTCGACGATAATGCCGCCGTGATCGTCGATGATGAGAAGCAGCCGCGCGCCACCCGCATATTCGGCCCTGTACCGCGCGAACTGCGTGACCTGGGCTACGCTAAGATCGTGTCGTTGGCACCGGAGGTACTGTAATGGCTGATAAGACCTTCAGGATCAAGCTGAAGAAAGGCGACAAAGTGATTGTGCGCTCTGGCAAATACAAGGGCCAGACAGGCAAGATTACCGCCACCCATCCACGCGAGAACAAGGTGACCGTAGAGGGCATCAACGTCGTCAAGAAGCATGTCAAGCCCAACCAGCAGCACCCGCAGGGCGGCATCATTGAGCAGACTAAACCGATTTGGGCCTCTAAGGTCAGTATCATGGACCCGGAATCCAAGAAAGCCAGCCGGATCGGCTACAAAGTCGACGCTAATGGAAAAAAGACCCGTGTCTATAAGAAAACCGGAAAGGAGATCAAGTAATGGCCACCGCTACCGCTAACAATCCGGCCGCTGCCCGTCTCCGAGTCCAATACAACGATTCTATCGCCAAGGAGCTGCAGCAGGAGTTGGGACTCAAGAATCCGCACGAAGTGCCGCGTCTCGAAAAAATTGTCGTGAACGTCGGCCTGGGCAAGGCTAAGGACGACAAGCGCGCCATGGAAACGGCCACCAATACACTGCGCAAGATCACCGGCCAGCAGCCTATCCAGACGACCGCCAAGAAATCCATCGCCAGCTTCAAGCTGCGCGAAGGCAACAAGATCGGCCTCAAGGTCACCTTGCGCGGCGAGCACATGTACGAATTCATGGACCGCGTGATATCCACCGTATTGCCTCGTCTGCGTGACTTCCACGGTGTAAGCCAGAAAGCTTTCGATAAGCAAGGCAACTACAGCCTCGGTTTTACCGATCAGTCCGTCTTCCCGGAGCTTAGTTTCGAGGAAACTACTCCTCCCCATGGTTTGCAAGTCATCTTCGTCATCAAATGTAAAGAGAAAGAGCACGCCCGCGCTTTGCTTGAAAAGTTTGGTATGCCTTTCCAGAAAGGAGCTAACTAATGGCCAAGAAATCAATCGTTGCCCGCGACGCTAAAAGGGCTAAGATGATCGAAAAGTACGCTGCCAAGCGCAAGCAGCTCAAAGAATTGGGCGATCAGGAAGGTTTGGCCAGGTTGCCCCGTAATTCCAGCCCGACTCGACGCACCAATAGATGTATCGAGACCGGCCGGCCGCGCGCTTACATGCGCCAGTTCGGTTTAAGCCGTATCAGCTTCCGTGAACATGCAAGCAAGGGAGAGATCCCTGGTGTAACGAAGTCGAGCTGGTAGGAGAAGAGTAAAGATATGAGTACAACCACCACTGATCCCATAGCCGACATGTTCACCCGTATCCGCAATGCCATCGCTGTCCGCAAGCGCGAGGTAAGTTTGCCGCACTCCAATATCAAAGAGTCGGTCGCCAAGCTGCTTAAAGACAGCAATTTCGTGGATGACGTAAAGGTAGAAAAAGCTCCCATCGGCAAGACCCTGGTAATCAAGATCAACGACGAGGACAGCAATGCCCGTATCACCGAGATTGTCCGTCTGAGCAAGCCGGGTCGGCGCTATTACGTCAATGCCAAGGAAATCCCTGTGATCAAGCGCGGCCGCGGCGTCGTCATCCTGTCGACCAGCAAAGGCCTCATGACCGGCGACCAGGCTAAGACCGAGCGCGTAGGCGGCGAATTAATCTGTAAGGTGTATTAAGATGAGTCGAGTAGGAAAACAGCCAATCAAGATCCCGAGCGGCGTGACAATCACTGTCGGCACTGGCGAGATTACCGTAGCTGGCAGCAAGGGCGAACTCAAGCAGTTCACCATGCCCGGTGTGGACGTCAAGCAAGAAGGCGACGAGCTGGTCGTCACCCGCATAAATGACGAGCCCCAGAACCGCGCTAAGCACGGCCTGATGCGCGCCCTGCTGTATAATATGGTCAAAGGTGTCAGCGAGGGCTTCAGCCGCAAGTTGGAAATCAACGGTGTCGGTTACCGCGTGGCCCAGCAGGGCCAGGACCTTAAGCTCAACCTGGGTTTTTCCCACGATGTGATCTATAAGGTGCCCCAGGGCGTTACCACCGCCGTGGAACAGAACACTATCACGGTCAGCGGCATCAGCAAGCAGCAGGTCGGCCAGGTGGCCGCCGAAATACGCGCTCTGAAGAAACCTGAGCCGTACAAGGGCAAGGGCATCAAATACGAAGGTGAGCGCATACTCCGCAAGAGCGGCAAGAGCGGTAAGGAAGGTTAAGGATGAGTAATCAATTAGCACATAAGTTACATAACAAGCAGCAGCGCAAACAGCGTATCCGTTCCGTCGTCAGCGGCACGGCTAAGCGCCCTCGCCTTAACGTGCATGTAAGCAATATCCATGTCAGCGCCCAGCTGATAGACGATACCGCCGGTAAGACACTGGTTGCTATCACGACCGTCGGCCAAAAGAATGTTAAAGGCAGCATGACCGAAAAAGCCGCATGGGTCGGCACCGAGATTGCCGGCAAAGCCAAAACCGCCAAGATAAAATCGGTCGTATTTGACCGCGGTGGTAAGTTATATCATGGCAGAGTAGCCGCCCTGGCTGACGCCGCCCGTAAAGCAGGATTGGAGTTTTAAATGGCTGATACAGCTACCCCGACAACCCAGAATCAGCGCAGTACCCGCCGGCCGGACGCCATCCAAGAGGAAAAGCAGTTCGACGAGCGGACCTTGCACATCGACCGCGTGGCGCGTGTCGTAAAAGGTGGCCGCCGCTTCCGTTTCCGCGCGCTCGTCGTAGTCGGCGACCGCAAGCAACGCGTCGGCATCGGCCTAGCCAAGGGCACCGACGTGACCATGGCTGTAAATAAGGCCACCGACGTCGCTAAGAAGAACATGATAAAAGTATCGCTCTATAAAGATACTCTGCCCCACGAAGTCGAGGCCCATGTCAGCGGCGCACACATCCTGCTTAAGCCGGCCAGCGCCGGTACCGGCTTGATCGCCGGCGGCGTAGTACGCTCCATCTTAGAGGTCGCGGGTGTGCATAATGCCCTCAGCAAATCGCTTGGTTCATCCAACAAGGCCAACACAGCCTACGCGACCATGAAGGCGCTCGGAGAATTGGTGCCGTCCAAGGATTGGGTAACCGCCAGCACCGCCAAGAAGGAAAAGAAGGCCAAATAATGAAATACCACGAACTTACCACTAACGCTAACCGAAGCTCGCGCCGTGTCGGCCGCGGTATCGCCGCGGGTCGTGGCAAGACTGCCGGCCGGGGCACCAAGGGCCAGCGTTCACGTGCCGGTTCCAGCGCCAAGCCGGGCTTCGCCGGGGGCCAGACGCCGCTCATGCAAAAACTGCCTAAGCTGCCGGGCTTCCGCAGCCATCGCACACCGGTTGAAAACGTCTACACCGGACAGCTTGAACAGCTTAAAGGCGCCACCATTGACGCTAATACGCTGGCCGAAGCCGGTCTGATCAGCAGCGCCTACGTAGAAGTGAAATTACTTGTCAAAGGCGACCTCAAGAGGAAAGTGACCGTCAAATTGCCAGCTGCCAGCGCCAGCGCCGTAGAAGCTGTCCAAAAGGCCGGTGGCAGCTTTGAAAAAGCCGCTCGCTTGAGCCGTCCGAAAACGAGTACCAAAAAACAAAACGGCAAATAGCCGGTAGAATATGAAATAATAGAGGGTAAACGAGGGTAACCATCAGCGCATGAACTGGAAGATAATCGGCAAGTCCCTGACGCATCCGGACATGAGGAAGCGTATCTTGGCCGTACTTGGCATGCTGCTGGTCTTCCGTATCCTGGCTCATATTCCCGTGCCTCTGGGTAATCCGCAGACATTGCACCAAGTGCTGCAGAACCTGTTCAATTCGAGCAATACGCCTGAACTCCTGAACTTCATAAACGTTCTATCCGGCGGCGCCCTGGCGAACTTCTCGATCATGATCGCTGGCCTAGGCCCGTATATCAACGCTTCTATCATCATGCAGCTGCTGACCAAGGCTATCCCGCAGCTGGAGGCGCTCCACAAAGAAGGTGAGTTCGGCCAGAAGAAAATCAACCAGTATACCCGTATGCTGACGCTGCCGCTGGCTATCATCCAATCGATCGGCTCGATTTATCTTATAAAACAGACGGCCCAAAGCATCGGCGGTGTCGGCGATATCACGGCCGGTGCCGGTCCGGAGCAGTGGGTCCTGATGGTCGCCGCCCTGACCGGCGGTTCCATGCTGTTGATGTGGATGGGCGAACTTATCACCGAGCAGGGCGTCGGTAACGGTATATCGCTGCTCATTACCGTAGGAATCGTCAGCCGGTTGCCGGCAAGTATCTCAGAAATCTTTAATACAGTGGTCAAGAAGGGCCATGATTTCGTGCTGTTCGGGCATCAGCTGCCGTTTAACAAAAGCGGCCTGATCGTCGGCGCCATAATATTGGCGGCAGTGCTGGTGGTGACATGGCTGGTGGTCATGCTCAACGAAGCGGCGCGCAACCTGACCGTCAATTATGCCAAACGCGTGCAAGGCAATCGCACTTACGGCGGCATAACCACGATACTGCCGGTCAAACTGATTACCGCCGGCGTCGTGCCGATCATCTTCGCGGTGGCTTTCTTGAGCGTGCCGAGCTTTGCCGGCCAGCTGCTTAGCGGCAGCAGCAACCCGCACTGGGCGCATATCGGGCAAAATCTGGTCACCTGGTTCCAGACGCCGTCAGCCCAAACTTTCGCCACAGAAGGGCTTAACGCCTATATTTACCCGGCGGTTTATTTCCTGCTGGTATTCGTATTCACTTTCTTCTATACGAGCATAACCTTCAATTCCAAGGAAATCGCCGAGAACCTACATAAACAGGGCGGCTTCATAGAAGGCGTCCGCTCAGGCGCCCAGACCGAGAAATATCTCAGCATGATCATCAACCGCTTGACACTGTTCGGCGCTTTCAGCCTTGGCATTCTGGCCATCGTGCCGGTTATCGCGCAGGCCTTCATAACGGTCAATATAACTATCGGCGGTACCAGCGTGCTGATCTTGGTCTCCGTGGCCCTGCAGACGCTGCGCGCCGTCGAATCCCGCGCGCTTATGGTCACCTATGACCAGTATTCTCAGCCGGACTTCTTTTACGAGCCGGAAGCTCCCGCAGATGCCGCTACGGGTGGCCGCCGCCTGAAGTTCGGCGCCCGCCTGCTGAAGCGCGGCAAGTCTTCAAAGTCTTAACGCCCCATGCTATAATAGTGGTGATAAATCGTCCTAGGGCGGCGAGGGTTTGTTAAAGTGCATAAAAACACTTTACAAACCGCTACGGGAACTGCTATAATTCACAGGTTATATTTATGGCAGCCAATAAAGAAGTTATCGAGCTGACGGGAACCATCGTCGAAACGCTGCCCGGGACCCAGTTTCGGGTAGAGCTTGAGAACGGCCATAAGATTATAGCTCATGTCGCCGGCAAGATGCGGAAGCATTTTATCCGAATCGTTCCCGGTGACAGCGTTACCGTAGAGTTGACGCCTTACGATCTTACGAAGGGTCGGATTACGTACCGCAAAGGCTAGACAATTAATATTAAGAGGCAGTGCGTCGTTGCAGCCAAAGGAGCAATAGATCCGCATGAAAGTGCGTGCCAGTGTCAAGAAGATCAGTCCGGATGACAAGATAGTCCGCCGCAAGGGGCGGCTTTATGTCATTAACAAGAGCAAGCCTAAGCACAAGCAGAGGCAAGGTTAATCTATGGCCAGAATCTCCGGTGTTACTATTCCAGACGGTAAACAAGTATGGGTAGCCCTGACTTACGTGCACGGTATCGGTCAGAAGAGCTCTTATGACATCCTTGGCAAGGCTAACGTCGAAGCTACGACCAGGGTCAAGGATCTTACAGACGCTGAAATCGGTCGCATTCAAGACGTCATAGGCGCCGATTACGTCGTCGAAGGCGAGCTGCAGCGGCTGGTCAGTGGCAATATCAAGCGCCTCAAAGATATCAAGTCATATCGCGGGCAGCGCCACGCAGCTCACTTGCCGTCACGCGGTCAGCGTACCAAGACCAACGCCCGTACCAGGCGCGGCAAGAAAATGACTGTTGGCGGAACGGCTAAGAAGGCGCCGTCTAAGACATAGGATTGAATCATGGCAGATGAAGAAGTAAAGACCACTCGAGAAGCAGAAACGCCGCAGGCGCCGGAAACGGCGGCGGAAGAACCAGCCAAGAAACCGGCCGCCAAAGGCCGCAAGCGGGTAAAACGTTCCGTTCCTCATGGCCAGATGCACGTTTTAGCAACCTTTAATAACACCATCGTGACCTTCAGTGATAGCAAAGGCAATGTCCTGACTTATTCAAGTGCCGGCGCCTGCGGTTTCCGTGGTTCCAAAAAGGGTACCGCTTACGCCGCCCAGGTGGCTGCTGAACGCGCCGCGACGGCCGTCAAGCAGCAATATGGGTTGTCCAAAGTAGATGTCTTTATCAAAGGAATCGGTCTCGGCCGCGATGCTGCCGTCCGAACCTTGAGCGGTATGGATATCCAGGTTGAGAGCATCCAGGACGTGACCGGTGTACCGCACGGCGGCGTGCGCCCCAGGAAGGCAAGGAGAGTATAGATGGCACGAGATAGAGGTTCCATAGTCAAGATGAGCCGCCGCGAAGGCTACGCTCTTCACCCCAAGGCTCACAAAGCACTAGTCAAGCGTACTTCCAAGCCGGGACAGGCGCCGAACGCCCGCGGCCCGCGCGGACGCGCCAGCCAATACTCACTGCAGCTGCGCGAAAAACAGAAGGTCAAGCGGTTATATGGCTTGTTGGAGCGCCAATTCAGCAACCTCATGAAAGAGGCTAGCCGTAGCCGTGGCCAATCCGGCCAGGTGTTGCTGCAGCTGCTGGAACGCCGCGCCGACAACGCTATTTACCGAGCCGGTTTCGCACCCAGCCGTCGGGCCGCCCGCCAGCTGGTAACACACGGCCATTTCCTATTGAACGGCACCCGCGTTGACATCCCGTCTATCAGACTTAAGCCAGGCGACACGCTGACCGCCCGGCCGCATGCCCTCAAGACCGAATATTTCAAGAAGCTGGATGATAACAGCCCGGCGCCAAGCGAAGTGCCGGCTTGGCTGAAAGCCGATCGTAAGAAAGTCGAGGTATCGGTCACGGGCCTGCCCTCCCGCGATGACGCCGAACCAGAGATCAATGAACAGTTAATCGTCGAGTATTACTCGCGCTAAATAAGGAGAAGCATCTATGTCAAACAACATCCATACACCAGGCCTCGTCAAAGTCGATGAGCACAGCCCGACCAGCGCGACGCTGGCTGTCGAGCCTTTGCATAGCGGCTATGGCATGACCTTGGGCAACTCCCTCCGGCGCGTCTTGCTCTCCAGCATCTCCGGTGCAGCCGTGACAGCTTTCAAGATCGAAGGCGTCACCCACGAATTCACCGCCGTTAAAGGCGTCAAAGAAGACGTCGTCGACATCATGCTTAACTTGAAGGGCGTCCGCTTCCGTGTTTATGGCAGCGAACCCCAGGATCTGCGTATCAGCAAGTCCGGCAAGGGCGTCGTTACCGCCAAGGATATCCAGACCAATGCCGATGTCGAAATCGTCAATCCCGACCATGTT
Organism: Saccharimonadales bacterium (SeqCode); assembly: GCA_035547815.1. GTDB lineage: Bacteria > Patescibacteriota > Saccharimonadia > Saccharimonadales > UBA4665 > JARIHC01. The sequence continues at coordinate 30,772 of DASZUB010000028.1, read as the reverse complement.
ATCGCCACTATCGATGACGCCAAGGGCAAACTGGTGCTCGATATGCGCGTCGAAGTCGGTCGCGGTTACCGCACCATCGAAGAAGGTACGGCCAAGAAAGCCAGCGATATGATCGCCCTGGACGCTGTCTTCAGCCCGGTCCTGCGCGTACGCTACAAGGTTGAGAATACCCGTGTCGGCCAGATCACCGACCTCGACAAGCTGCTGATTACCATCGATACCGACGGCTCTATCACGCCTCAGGACGCCTTCGAAGAGGCTGCTGCCATCCTGATCAACCAGTACACGGCTTTGGCCGGCAAGACCCGCGTCGAGAACGAAGCGCCGGCCACAGCTGAGTCAGGCGAAAGTCAATTCGGCGGTGATGTCATCGGCGGCGACGAGCCGACCGCGCTTGACACATCTATAGAAGACCTGAATCTGTCCGCCCGTACCACCAACGCACTCATCAATAACGACATCCATACCATCCGCGACCTGTTCGCTTTGAACGATGTCGAGCTGCGCGACCTGAAGGGCTTTGGCAGCAAAGCCCTGGACGAAGTCAAGGAAAAGCTGGCGGAGTTGGAGCTTTAGATGCATCGTCACGGTTACCGAGGACGGAAACTGCACCGCGAGCGCGACCAACGCCGGGCTTTGATAAAAGGCTTGGCTGACTCGCTCGTGAAGTACGAATCCATCGAGACTACCTTGCCAAAGGCCAAGGAGCTGGTGCCATACGTTGAAAAACTGATCACCAAGGCCAAGAAGGCCGACCTGCATAACCGCCGGCAAGTAATCAGCGGCCTGCAGACGCTCGAGAGCGCCCATAAGCTGGTCGACGAAATCGCGCCGAAACTGACCGCGCGCGACAGCGGCCATCTGCGTATAGAAAAAACACGCGCCCGCCGCGGCGATAATGCCGAGCTGGCCCGCGTCAGCTTCGTGGACGACCTGAAGGCGGCACCTGTCGCCAAGAAGGCTGAGAAGAAGCCAACCGCTGAAGAGAAGGTTACGGCTAAGCCGAAAGCGGCCAAAAAAGCTGCCTCGGCCGATAAGGAGAGCAAATAATGAAGACCTATAGCGCCAAACCGACCGATGTCCAGCGCCAATGGTATGTCGTCGACGCCACCGAAGCACCGCTTGGCCGCTTGGCCACGAGCGTCGCCCAGCTGTTGCTAGGCAAGAGCAAACCCCAGTTCACCAAGCACATTGACTGCGGTGACTACGTCGTAGTCATCAACGCCGCCGATCTGGTGGTCACCGGTGACAAGGGCAGCAAAAAGATTTATTACCACCATACCGGCCACCCTGGCGGTATCAAACAGGCTACACTTGATGAAAAGCAGGCCAAGGATCCGACTTTCCCTATCCGGCATGCTGTCCGTGGCATGCTGCCGGACAACAAACTGCGCGACGAGCGTCTCAAGCGCCTCAAGGTCTATGCCGGTGCCGAACACGAGCACGAAGCCCAGAAGCCGCAAACCATATCTATAAAGGAAGGTAAATAAGATGGCTAAAGATTCATATTTTTATGCTCTCGGCCGGCGTAAGAGCGCCACTGCCCGAGTGCGTCTGTCTGGCGGCAAAGGCTCCATCACGATCAACGGCAAGCCAGCCGAAGAATATCTGGCAGGTAGCAAATATCTGTTAGGCAAGCTGCAGCAGCCGTTCACGGTCCTCGACCAAGATAATAAATTCGATATTACCGTAGTAGTCTCCGGCGGCGGCCATGACGGCCAGGTAGAAGCTATCCGCTTGGGTATCGCCAAGGCACTGACCGTCATGAACGAAGACTTTAAGAGTACCCTCAAGCGCGCCGATCTGTTAGGCCGCGATTCCCGCGAAAAAGAACGCAAGAAGTTCGGCCTCAAGGGCGCCCGCAAACAGCGTCAGTTCACCAAGCGTTAGCCGGTCCGGCTTGACGCCTTACTCAACGGGTGATATATTAATCGTCATGTCAGCACAAAACTATAACCAGTTCTGGTTTACCGCACGTGTTCGTGGCGGTAGTTTCGCAGTGTCTGAATAAATAATTAACCAAGCAACCAGCAAACCGCCACAAGATGGCGGTTTTTTAATTTTAAAGGAGTAAAAATGTCTGATATTGAGCTAAGACCAACCGAGAAAGAGGAGGATACGGGCGCTCTCGGCCCCCGTGTCACAGAAGATGACCTGCGGCGCATCCAAGCCAAAGTAGAAGCCGAGGTGCGACAAGAAGAGGCGGCCAGGAAAGAGCTGTACGCCAGGATGGCCGCCAACATGATAATTGATGATGAGCCGCGTGGAAGCTACTTCGTGCGCAACCCCGGTCTGTAGGATATAATGGAGATAAATATGAGCAAACCAGTAATTCTTACCGGCCTTAGGGCCAATAATGATCTGCATCTTGGTAATTATCTGGGGGCCCTGCTTCCGCTAGTCGATATGGCTCGCCAAAAATCTGGTGAATATCAAGTGAACCTTTTCGTGCCGGATCTGCATAGTTTCACGACGCCGATCGATCATAGCCAGCTGCAGGCCGCTATCATGCAGAATTTGCGCGTCTTCGTGGCGGCCGGCCTGCCTCTGGACAATCCGGACGTCCATATCTATCGCCAGAGTTATGTTCCGGCCCACAGCGAACTGACTTGGATCTTAGATTGTTTCACCGGTATGGGCGAGATGGAGCGCATGACCCAGTTCAAAGATAAGGCCAGCGGCCTGCAAGATGAACGCGTAAGTGTCGGGCTGTTCAATTACCCGGTACTGATGGCGGCCGATATATTGCTCTACGGTGCGGAATACGTGCCGGTAGGTGATGACCAGACACAACACCTGGAGTTCGCACGGGATATCGCGGAACGGCTCAATAACAGGTTCCAGCGCGAGCTTTTCATAGTACCGAAGCCGGTCAAGGCGCAGCACGAGTTCTTTGGCAAGGATCAGGGCCTGCGCATCCGTGACCTGCAGAACCCGGCCAAAAAAATGAGCAAGAGCGACGAATCCGGCAAAGGCGTGATTTTCCTGACCGACTCGCCAGAGGTGGCGCGCAAGAAAATCATGAGCGCCGAGACTGACAGCATGGGCAAGGTCGCCTATGATTACGAGCGCCAGCCAGGGGTCAGCAATCTGCTGGATATCTATAGGTTCCTCGGCGGTGAGCCACGAGAGTTCATGGAAGAGACGCAGTACGGTCTGCTTAAAAAAGCTGTTGCCGATAAGGTCGAGGAATTCTTGCAAGACTTCCAAGCTAAATTAGCCGAAGTGGACGACGGCAAAATCCAAGCCAAGTTGGAGTCAGACGAGACGGAAATGCGGAAAAATGCCGACGCGCGGCTTTTGGCGGTCCAGCAAGCCGTCGGCCTGAGGCCGTGATGGATGAGACAGACATCAATAAAACAGAAAGACTGGATCAGTCTGTCGTTAGGCAGCTGCCCGGTTTAAGCCGGTCGGCGGCAGCTAAATTAATTGAGGACGGCAAGGTCAAAATAAACGGACAGGCGGCCGGCAAGGCCAGCCAAAAAGTGCGCCCCGACGATACGGTTGAGGTGGATTATGACCCATCCTTGGCGGCTGACATCCCAAAGATCCAGCTGCCGGTTATTTACGAAGACCAAGATTGCGTGGTTATCAATAAGCCGGCCGGCGTGCTGACACACAGCAAAGGCGAGTTCAATCCAGAGGCCACAGTGGCCACTTGGTTAGCGGGCCGCGTCAAAGACATGAGCGGTGAGCGGGCCGGCATCGTGCACCGTCTGGACAGGGCGACGTCGGGCGTGATGATCTGCGCCAAGACTCCGGAGGCGTTGAAATGGCTGCAAAAGCAGTTTTCTGAGCGCAAAGTCAAAAAAACGTATGCTGCTGTGGTCAAAGGGCGATTGCCAAAACCGGAAGCCGTGATTGATATGCCGATCGAACGCAATCCCAGAAAACCGCAGACTTTCCGGGTAGGCGTTAATGGCAAGCCGGCGCTTACGAACTATAAGGTTCTAAGCCATGGCAATGGCTACAGCCTACTGGAGCTCCAGCCGGCGACTGGTCGCACGCACCAGCTGCGCGTCCACCTTCATAAACTCGGGCATCCTATCGTCGGCGACGAACTTTACGGCGGCCCGAAAGCCGACCGCCTGTACCTGCACGCCGAACGGTTGGAAATCACGCTGCCGAGTAAGCAGCGCAGAACATTTGAAGTGCCCGTACCGGCCGAATTCAAGGAGTTGCTGGCATGAATGACCTGGTTTTGCATCCGGCCACACGCCGACAAACAGAGTTATTTATTAAATCACCGGCGCAGGTGCTGATCATTGCTGGCCCATCTGGTAGCGGAAAACTGACCCTGGCTAAGCGTTTAGCTGAAGCGGTGCTGGAATTACCAAAAAATAACTTCGACGGCTACGGCCAGAGTATCATGGTCGGTGCCGCTGACGGCAAGGCGATCGGTATCGAGTCTGCCCGTCAGCTGGAGCGTTTCACGAGGCTCAAAGTGCCGAGCGCCAAGCCGTATAACCGCGCGGCCATCATAGAGGACGCCCATCTGATGACCGTGGAAGCCCAGAACGCACTGCTTAAAACCCTGGAAGAACCGCCAGAGGGCACCTTGATAATTATGACTGTCAGCCACGAACCGGCGCTGTTGCCGACGGTCCGGTCACGCGCCCAGTCGCTGGCGGTGCAGCGGCCAGACCAGCAATCACTGGCAGAATTTTTTGCCGGCCGCGGCTTTAGCGAGGAAGATATATACAAGATATATACCCTGGCGGGAGGCTTGCCGGGTCTTATGAACGCTCTCCTCGAAAATGACGACCACCCCCTTAAACTTGCCACCGAGCAAGCACGCGGGCTTCTCACCCAGCCGCTCTATGAGCGCCTGGTCACAGTAGATGGTTTATCCAAGGACCGGACATTGGCTATAGATACTGTGGCAGTTCTGCAGCGGATGGCGCGGATCAGTTTGCAAAATGCTGCCGGCAAGTCCGCCCAGCGCTGGCAGAAGGTCCTAGAGGCCAGCTATCAAGCCGCCGAGGCATTGAACGCCAGCGCCCAACCGAAGCTGGCGCTAACTAATCTGGCATTGCAGTTTTAAGATGGATAGAGTAATCTAAAACCATCGTATGTATGAGCTCTTGATAATTGTCGCATTCGCGGCGCTGGCTTATCATAATGCCACCGTCCATGATGATGAATTCGCCGATGTTTCCCGCAAGGTCGGCAACCGTATCGGCAAACTATATGATATCGCCCACCAGGGCATGCGTGAAAAGCGTTTCTTGCGCGCCGAAAAGGCACTCCTGACTATTTTGAAGATCGACGAGAAGAACGCGGTTGCCTATAACCGGCTCGGTATCCTCTATGCCAAGCAAAAAGAGTACCGCGACGCCATAGATTGTTTCGAGATCGCCTCGTCTATCGAGGCCACGCCGTCGAGCTTACACAACCTGGGACTCATTTACTACGAGACCGAAAATTATGAAAAAGCCGCTGTTGCCTTCGAGCAAGCGCTCAAGCTGGATGACAAATCCGCCGCGCGGCATCTGGCTTATGCAAAAGTCCAAGATAAACTGGGCAATGATAAACTGATGTTCCAGCACCTGGAAAAGGCCGCTGAGCTAGAGCCCAATCGTGAAACTTTCTCCTTGCTGCAGAAGGCTTACGCCGATCACGACATGGCCGCCGAGGCCGACATCATGGCCGACAAGCTCAAGAAATTGAAGCCGCCAGCTAAGCGCCGCCGCATTTTGCGCCCGCGCCGTGTCGTAGTCTAAAACCCCTAATTCATGTGCGGATGCACGAAATAGGCCAGCGCGGCTATCACGCCGTCCTTATAGCCTGTCGTTCGCGTGATCTGGTTCTTGGTCATCAGGCCGAAATGGCCCTCTTTATGCTTTGAGTTGGTCTGGCCAAAAAGAATGTCGCAGGCCTCGGCCAGTTCCTTGCCGGAGTGAACCAGTTCCATCATTTTTGCCGGCACCACCATCTTGATAGTCGAGCCGATGCCTTCATTACCGTCTTTATCGACGACGACCACCCAGCCGCAGTCCAGCCAATGCTCACCGGTCTTCTGCAACCCGCCTTCCAGGCCTACTCCGTAATCAGCGCCGAGCGCTTTCAGGGCTTTCCGTGCCCTGTTGTAAGCGCCCTTGATACTTTCTTCGTCGCTCATCGGCTGATCTGACACGCCGGAGTCGACGTCTATGCCCTCAGTCTGCCATTTTTCGTCAGGCCACAGCGCCTCGAACGCTTGCTGAACGGATTTTATCTTGACAGGATTCTTGGAGCCGACCGCGATTTTTGGCATATGACTACGTTAGCAGAGGTTCCGCGAAACTATCTGTCGAGGCGTCGGCGCCCGCTACGACGCCTTCACGGTGTTGGTGGCGGGTGTAGGCGATGAACACATCGGCGCAGCCCAATTGCTTGATTAAAAGATCATTATGCCCGTCGCCAATGACTACTTTCAGCCCGTCGAGGGCGAGCGCTTTTACCTGGGCCGCCTTGCCACCGTCGTGAGCGGTCAACCGTTCGGGATCGGCTCCGACTACGTAATCATCTTCGTCATACACGAACCGGTTGGCGTAGACATGATCCGGACGGATGCCAAGCCGCGAGACGGAAGGCAATATCAGCTCCTCGAAGCCGCCTGAGACTACATGGATGCGATCCTGGTTCCTTTCTATACAGGGGCGACGGGCGACGGCTGTCGGGTCAAGGTGCTCTACTAGCAGTTCGCCGGCTTCTACTACCTGGTCGCGCCGCACCCTGAGCATCGAAAACCGTTGTGCCAGAGATTCTGAAAACGACAGGTTGCCGGTCATGCCGCGGTCCGTGCAGGCTCGGAATTCCACAAGTTCCACGTCGCTGAGCACAAACTCGGCTACGAAATCCAGCGTCTCTTTCTGACAGACCGTACTATCCCAATCAAGGATATAATGCGGCTCAGAATCAGGAGTCCATAGATCTGATAGGCCATTGTCTGGGCTAAGCGGTTCGGGCATCTGCTAGTTCCAATAGTTATTAATAAATGGTGCAGGGTGTAGGATTCGAACCTACGAAGGCATAAGCCATCAGATTTACAGTCTGACGTGTTTGACCGCTTCACTAACCCTGCAGGGTCGTGGAGCCATCTTCGGGATTTGAACCCGAGACCCCTTCCTTACCATGGAAGTGCTCTACCCCTGAGCTAAGATGGCATTTAACCTGTTTACTATAGCAAAAAAACAGATGTCAGAAAAGCGCTGGCCGCAAGCAACCTATTCCGTTATACTGGACAATTATGGGAATAGATTGGGAAACCGGCGAGATTACCGGCGAACAGCACATACTGCACCCCGACCAATTAACCACGATGGCTAAAAATCTAGAGGTGGGCGGTGTGGCCTATATAGATGCGAGCTGTCTCAGTGCCGATGAAAAAGGCGCCTTGTGGCTGGACCCTGACGCCGATACTTTCTTTGAAGCCGAAGCAGATGATGTCAAGGAGGGGCTCTACCTTTGCCGCGTCATCCGAATCAAGGATGGATTCATTGTCGACGCTTCAGCAGGCGACTTCATACTCGACGTAGAAGAGTCAGATGATACCATAGCCGTGAACACTAGGTTCGATCATGCTGGAGAAGGTTGGTTCCCTGTGATAGGCCTGGTCGGCACGGATATGGAACGCGAAGAGCTAGGCAAGATATTGTTCAGGGAATACGACATAGTTTTGGATAGATCTGTGCTGATGCCGCCTTTTGAGCCCAGCTCAGAGGATGGCTTCGGCAGCGACTAAGGCCTGGCGGCATAGCGCGATCGTCGTCATTCTGCTACACTTTATATCTGTAAAAGGCCAGGAAGCGCAGTACCGCGCCACCTTAGCTCAGCTGGTTAGAGCATCGGTTTTGTAAACCGAGGGTCGTCGGTTCGAATCCGACAGGTGGCTCCACTTCATAATCTGTTTACAATCTGTTTCGTATCTGTTAGGATAGAGGTAACTATGGCAAAGAAAGGCGACAAGCGTAAAATCATCGGACTCGTCTCTGAGGAGACTGGCGAGCGCCTGTATTACACGACCAAAAATACTATGAACACTCCTGAAAAGCTGTCTTTGCGAAAATACAGCCCCAAGGCTCGCAAACACGTCGTCTTCACCGAGACTAAGAAGAACCTCGGCCGCAATGAAGCGCCAAAAAGATAGCATGCCTCCGGCATGACGCGCTAGCTCGTCTTATTCAGATCCAATATCGTATTAACCAGTTCGGCGTGACTCCAGACGAGCGGCGTGACACCGAGTGGTGAACCGCTCTCAGGATCGAACTGTTCGCTTAGCGCACCGCTCGGAAGCTCGCGGGCAAGCGCCCAATCCAGCAGCCGATGCGCTTTATCTGTCTGGCCGGAGTTCGCGTAATACTGCGTCAACCACATGGTGGTGACTATCCAAGGATTGCCGGTGTATTGGTGCTTGGTTAAGAAGTAATTGTCGTGTTCGTAACGCACTACGCCGCCGCTCGGGGAAGTGTCGAGCAGTTTTTCTTCTATGTGCCTTAGGGTGCTCTTCATCCGTTCATCGTCCAGGGGCAAACGAGCGTACATGAAAGGACCGTAAAGGCTGGAAATATCCAGGGTATCGTCGTAATGCAGGGTGCCATCCTCGAGCAGCAGGTAGCCTTTTACGAAGTAGCCATCCTTATGGTACAGCTTATCCAAGTTTTGTCGGATTCCGGCGGCGGTCCGTTCCCAACGGATAGCGTCATCCGGCTGGTCTACCAGATTAGCGATTTTAGCGGCTGCCTCCAAGCCGGCTATGACCGTACAGACGGTGTAGGTCGATGTCAGGAACTTCTCTTCCCATAAGTCATAGCTGGCGTGCGGCAGGCCGGTCTGTTCGTCTATAAACCTGCTCATAAATGCTGCTCCGGGCGCTACAAATGTCCGGTATATATTTTCTATGAAAGTCTTGTCGTGGCTGGCCTCGTAATACTCATTGATCATGAATATTACGCCCGCAGTTTCATCCTCTTGGATAGCCAGCTCCTTATGGCGGCCGTGGACTAACGGATGCCAGGTGCTGCCAATTGACCTGTCGGGCTGGTATTTGTGCATGAGGTAACCGTCTTTGTGCATGGTGTCGCGAGCAAATTCGAAGAACCGTTTGGCCTCTTCGAAATGGCCCAGCCGGATCAGGGGCCAAAGCGCATAAGCCGCGTCACGGGGCCAGCAGTAACAGTAGTAATCGCGGCCAAAGTTAAAGATACTGGAGTCGCCGCTGGCCAGTACGCTGCCGCGTTCGTCGCAATGGGCCTTTATTATTAACAGGCTGTGTTCCAGGTCCTGGCGGTGCAAGCTTGGTATTTCTCGCGTACCGCTGCCTAACCAGGCGCGCCAGTGCTGGCGGACATAGTTCAAGCGGTTCTGCATGGGCATTTGGTTGAAGTGATCATGGACTTCTTGGGCGTCGCTTTGGCTACCCGCCGCTACTATCCAATAATCTATGATCGCAGACTCGTTTCCTCCCATAAGTCGCCGGAACCGTATTACGCTGTCTACGCCGCCATGTTCAACGGCATTATTGGACAGCTCGCCGTCTTCGGCGTCCAAATAAGTGCCGGCTTTGCCTTCGATTCCATAATTGCCGACGGCGTACTGGTCAAAGGTTTCACCGTCAGCGAACTTGCCGCCGATCAGTAGCGAATAGCGTCCCTTGTAATCTAAGACATAGTGGCTGTCGGGCACGTAGATCGCCGTATCGGCACGTCCGGCGCGAGAAATCTGAAATACCTGGTGCATGAACAGGCGCACATCGCGTTCCTCCGAATGCTCATTGGTTATAGTGATATGCCGCACCAAGGAGTTCGTTTCGATATCCATGTAATCATGTAACTCGAGGATTATACCTAGCTCATCAGAGTGCAACCGTATATTGCTCACCATGGCGTCATCTTCGTATTCGACCTTGGTTTCCCAAGTGCCGTCATCAGTCCATCTAAATCGGTTGTTTACCCAGACGCCGATCTTGTGCTGGCTGGAACGGGCGGTGGTCAGGTTTTCAAGCCCCACATAGGGGTAGTAGAAGTCGTGAACCAATCCATTTTCGTCCAGACCAACGAATGTCTGCCCATTACTGAGTACGACCGCCCGGCCCATGTCAGACTCCTATACCTTTCTCGGCCAGCCTGGTCTGCAGGTCGCGGAAAGCGTTCATGAAGTTGATATAAGCTTCATAAGGCGTGTCGTAGGGGCTGAAATAGGCATGGATATCGCCGTCGTTGAACCACTTGGTGCACATGTAATAAAAGTGGTCGGATGTCTGCAGGCGTCGCCAATCTTCTATCAGCGTCCAGTCGCCGGTGCCGATTATGCGGTCGCGGAGCTCATATAACTCATGTATGGACGAACCTTGCATGGCATTGCCCAGCCAGGCCGACAGGTCGCGCTCGGTGTCGGCCCAGGTTATTATATGCGGCACGTCTACTTCGCCGACCGGCTCGTAGCTTTCCGCCGCCTCGCTGACCGTCATGAAGGTGTGGCCCTCCGTTTTCAGCCATTCCCGCGGCAGGTGTTCCAGAAAGTCGAACACGCCGGATTCCTCCCACTGGTGTTCACCGAACGTCTCGTAGTCCATGAAGAGGTCGAAATTAGTGGCGTCGTTGTCTTCGCTCATCCAGTGGGCGAATTTGTCGGCCGTCAGAGGCCATTCTTTCCAGTCGTGGTCGCCGAAACGGAAGGCGATATCATCGCTCAGTTTGTAATTTTTCATGAGCAGGCGGATATGGTCGGTGCCGGCAGGGCGATATACGTAATTTGGGCTGCGCCATTCCAGCACGGGATCCCAGCCTTCTGTTATGACTGCCTGATAACCCGCTTGATCTGCCCACTTCGCCAGCTCGTTGTTGTAGGCCAGCTCGGTGTTTCGGAAAGAGCGCGGCGTCTGACCGAAAACCTCTTCGATCTTGCGCCGGTGCATGTCTACTTGGATTTCAAATTCTTCCCGGGAGTAGAAAAATGCCAGGCTGTGGTGGAACGTCTCGCCTAAGATTTCCACGCGGCCGGTCCCGACCAGCTCCTGGAATGACGCCAGCGCTTCCGGCGCCCATCGTTCCATCTGCTCGATGGCCACACCGGAAATCGACAAGCTTAGCTTGAAGTCGGGGTTGTCGTTCAAAAGCTGCAACAGGCGGCGATTGGCGGGCAGGTAAGATTTGGCGGCGACCTTCTTCAGGATCTGTTCGTTGTTGGCCGGATCGCCGTCCTCGGCCTGGAAATAATCGTGCCGCACGGCTGCGTCGAAAATAGTGTAGTGCCTTATGCGGTAAGGTTGGTGTACGTGCAAGTACAGGACCACGGATTTGCTCATGCGGCCGCTCCCGGGGCATGCGCCGCGTAAAGGTCCATGATGAGCTCGCTCGTCTTGTCCCAAGACAGGCGTTCGTATTCCCTGTGGGCGCCGTAGCTGAGCTCTTGGCGTAGCGCTTGGCTGCTCAGCGCGCCGGCGATCTGGTTGGCCATCTCATTGATGTCCCAGAAATCTACCTTCAGACAGCTGTGCAAGACTTCGCTGACGCCGGATTGCTTGCTGATCAGCGACGGTGTGCCATAACCGGCAGCCTCTAGCGGCGTCAGACCGAATGGCTCGGAAATAGAGGGCATGACGAACAAATCGCCGATAGCGAAAGCGTCGCGCCAGCGTTTGCCGCGCTGGAAATCGGTGAAAATCACGTTCGGACCTATGCCCAGGCCGGCAGCCATCTCTATAAGTTCGTGGTATTGTTCGCCGCTGCCGACTATCAGCAGCAAGGCTTTCGGTTCGCGGGCTATCACTTCGCGCATCGCCCTAAGCAGGTTCGGCAAGCCCTTTTGGATGGTCAGACGTCCGATATTGACGACGACCCGGTAGCCAAGCTGTTTCATCAGCGTCAGATAGCGGTAGGCGTTATCCGGTTCCAATGGCGCCAATTCTCCAGGATTGATGCTGTTGTGTACCACTTCTATCTTGTCGTCAGGGATATGATAATCCTCGACGATCCGCTGTTTGGTGTGGCGGCTGACGGCGATGATCCGGTCAGCCAACTGCATGGATACGGCTTCGACCTCTTTGACGAGCGGGTTGCCGCGTTCCAGGCTGCCGGCCCGGTCCGATTCCACTGAGTGGACATGTAGAATAACGGGGCAATCCTTGGCCTCTTTGACGCGCAGCGCCGCCCGGAAAGTCAGCCAGTCATGGGCGTGGACTATGTCTACCTGGCGGCTTTCTATCAGCCGGGCCACGCTGTTTTCGTAAATACGCTGTTGATCGTGGATCGTCAGGTATTGTTCGCTGCCGTCGGGCAATATGTAGCGTTGGCTGTCGTATGTGCCGCCACCTGGTAGGACAGAGGCGACACCCTGCGGGCTGGCGGCCGTAACCTGCATGAAATCTATGTTATGGTCGGCCTCATAGGGCAGGATGAATTCTATGTCGACATCATTTTTGGAGAGGGACTGACAGAGCTGGTAACACGCAACACCCAGCCCGCCGCTATTGTAGGGAGGCAATTCCCATCCCAACATCAGTACTTTCATGACCCTCTTTTTTAATTTATTTTTAGTCGTCCAGCTTTATTATAAGGTCTCCACCCCTATAGCACAAGCGTTTTGGGCATAAAAACGCAAAAAGTTAATAAGTTTTTAATATTTTATCTGGCAGGGGCACGTGGAATCGAACCACGATCTAGGGTTTTGGAGACCCTCATACTAGCCGTTGTACTATGCCCCTTCGAACGGGCTTATCATAACTTAAACGGCGTTAATTGTCATCTGTTTTTGCTTCCAAATAGGCGGGAAATCTGCTATACCTATAGGATATGGCCAAAATCGTTCCCACCAAACCTTTCTTACTGATGCTTTATGGTTTCCCGGGGGCCGGCAAAACATACTTTGCCAGGCAATTCTGCGACAATATCCAGGCGGCGCACCTCCAGGCCGACCGTATACGTAGCGAGCTTTTCAGCGAGCCTCAGCGGGACAGGCGCGAAAATGAGATAGTCGAACAGCTTATGAATTACATGGCCGAGGAGTTCCTGTCGGCCGGCGTCAGCGTGGTTTATGACATGAACGCGGCTCGCGGTAAACAACGCTTCATGCTCCGCGACTTGGCTCGCCGCTGCAAAGCGGTACCGCTGGTCGTGTGGTTCCAGATGGACCAGGATACGGCGTTCGGGCGCAGTATCAAGCGCGACCGACGTCGTGCGGATGATAAGTACGCCGCCCAGTGGGACCGCACCACTTTCGAATCCATTATCGGCAGTATGCAGAACCCGGCGATGACCGAATCTTATGCCGTTGTCAGCGGCAAACATCTTTTCAATACCCAGCTTAGTGCCGTCGCCCGCAAATTGCGCGACATAGGCGCTTTGAGTACCGATGACGCCAGCAGCAAGACCGTCAAACCAGGCATGGTCAACCTGATTCCGAATCCGCAGGCTGGCCGCGTGGACATGTCCAGGCGTAATATCTCCGTACGCTAGATGGCTTTCAAACGTTTCGTGCTGCCCGACGGCACACCGGTCACTATCTATAAACGCAAGGCCAGCCGCGGCCTGCGGCTCACGGTCACCCCTGAAGGCGAGGCCCGGGTGAGTATACCGCGCTGGACAGCTTATGCGGTAGGGCTGAAGTTTGCCGCTTCGCGAACGGATTGGATAAGATCGCAGCAAAAACCGCCGGCTTATCTGGTGGATGGCCAACGCGTGGGCAAGGCCCACCGCTTACGGTTCGTAAGCAGACCAGATGTCGCCAAGATTGCCAGCCGGGTAAGTAACACCGAAGTTATCATAACGCTGCCAACCGGCCAGTCATTTAAAGCGCCGGCGGCACAAGAAGCCGCCCGCCGCGCCGCCATCCGGGCGCTGCGCATGGAAGCCGAAGCGCTTTTGCCAAAAAGACTGGTAGCCTTGGCAGATCAGTACGGCTTCACTTATAACAAGGTCACGGTTAAACAGATGAAAAGCCGCTGGGGCAGCTGCGACAGTCATCGCAATATAGTGCTCAACCTGTTCCTTATGCAGTTGCCCTGGGAGCAGATAGATTACGTATTGTTGCACGAACTCACGCATACCGAAGTCCTCCGGCACGGCCCCGATTTCTGGCAAGCCATGGAAAAAGTGCTGCCGGATGTGAAGCGCCTGCGCAAGGCCGTCCGAGGCGCCAGCCCATTGGTTTATGACCCCACGCGGGCTGTGGCATAATAGGGAAACGATGACGCTTAAGCCAAAAACGGTCGACCAACTTAGCGAGCAGCTGGAGCGCGAAAGGCTGACCAGCTTGATCAACAGCATGGCCGACGCCGTGATAGCTACCGACAAACAGGCGCGTATCAAGCTTTATAACGCCGCCGCGCTCAATATCTTCGATGTCAATAATATTGACGAGGGAACGCCGCTAAACAGCCTCTGCAAGCCGATAGACAAGAACAACCAGCCGATTGACATCGCCGGCCTAATCGAGGGTACGACGGTGCCTCAGACCAACCGCGACTTGCGTCTAAAGTACCCGGACGGCAGCGAGATCAATCTCTACATCAGCATCGCGCCCGTCAGGCTGGGCTATGGCTCCACCGGTGAGACCGGTTACGTGCTGCTATTGCGCGATATCACCCGTGAAAAGTCGCTCGAAGAAGAGCGTGACGAGTTCATAAGTGTAGTCAGCCACGAGCTGCGCACGCCGATCGCCATCGCCGAGGGCAATATCAGCAACGCCGAATTCATAGTTGATAAAGGTGGTGACGCAGCCGCTATCAAAAAGGCCCTTAAGGAGGCCCACAGCCAAGTGCTTTTCCTATCGGATATGATCAACGACCTGGCTACTCTGAGCCGGGCCGAAAGGGGCAAGTTGCAGGTGGAGCTTGAGACCATCGACATCCATGCGCTGGCCCAGGAACTGGCTGATAATTACCGCCCGCAGGCCGAAGCCAAGGGGCTGGAATTCAAGCTCGTGCTGGATTCGCAGATCGCACCGCTCCGTTCGAGCAAATTATATGTGCGCGAAATCCTGCAGAACTTCATCACCAACGCCATCAAATATACCGCTCATGGCAGCGTCACCTTGCAGGCACTATCCAGCCCCGTCGGCGTCTATTTCTCGGTGTCCGATACCGGTATTGGCATCAGTAAGGGCGACCGGGAGCGGGTTTATGACAAATTCTTCAGGTCGGAAGATTACCGGACGCGCCAGGCCAACGGTACCGGCCTCGGTCTTTACGTGACCATGAAGCTGGCCCGGCTCATCCATGCCGAGCTTAGCCTGGAGAGTGAGCTGGACAAAGGCTCTATCTTTAAGGCGTTTTTCCCGAACCTGCGCTGAGCGTTTCCGCACTCTCTATATGGCGCATGACCGGTACGCAGACGTTGCGACCCTTCCAGATGACTTCGCGGAATTCATATTGCCACATCGAGTAATTCAAAAGCCCTATGTCGTAGATGGCGGCCAGCGGCAGTGTCCACAAGCCGCGCCACAAAAAACGGCGGTAAGCTAGCTGCACCGCGCGCGCGTAAAAACTTATTAACAGTAGCGCAGCGGCCAGGCTGAGTGTCAAAAGTGGCCATCTGTGGTCCAAAATAGCGCCGATTAACAGGCCGAAGGGGGCGATCAACACCAACAGCTCACCTATACCGGAAAAGGCGACCAGTTCGGGCCGGCGATGCAGCTGTGGGTAGCGGGTTCGGACGGCCGTGGCACGCTGTTCGGTAAGAATCTTGGCGCTATCCAGGTCGATGGCCGCCTCGGCGCGCATGAAACTGTAACCGTCGCCGTGTTTGGCGGCTGACTTCGCGAAATAGCTTTCCGGCGAAATACTCCGGCTGACGGCTTCAAACCCACCGGCCCGCTTCAACTCCTTAGCGGTTATCACCCAACAGGTACTCAATACGGGCGGCCGCTCCAGCTGACGTCTGGGCGGCGCGATCTCCCAGGCATAACGGGCCGGCTGGACCAGCAGCGATTCGATATGGAGGCTCGATGGCAGCCGGTTGCGCGGCACGAAGCTGACCATCGTCTTGTGCTTTGCCTTCATGGCCTCGACCATCGCTCGTAGCGTTCCAGGCTTGAATCGTGTATCGACGCCACAAAACAGCAATAATTCGCCATTAGCTTCTTCGGCCAGCTGCGCATAGGCGTAATTCTTGGCCAGCCAATGCTCTGGCGGTACCTCACCGGCGATGAACCGAACGCCGCTCTGTGCGAAATCACGTATGATGCCTGGCGTTCGCTTGTTTTGTGAACAGTCATCCAATACCAAGATTTCCAGCTTCGGGTAGTCACTGCTGATTAGCGATTGTAGGCACTCCTCCAGGTCTTCAGTCTCGTTGCGGGCGGGGATGGCGATACTGAGCGTCGGTAGCTCCTTATCGGCCAAACTCTTTATTTGTGTCGGCGGCAGGGTGGTGCGCAAAGTGCGGGTGGTAGACAGCCATAAAAGCGCCGCGGCTGCCAATTGTACTCCTGCCATGACATATGACCAGGCCATGGCGCTTATCTGCAGTTCTCTGCTTAGCCATAGGCCGCCCAGCACAAACAGCTGGCAGCCAATCAGCCACCAGGCCGTCCGTCTAGAGGCCACATACAGATGTTTGGAACTCATGCGTCCATCCAGTATCCGCAAGAGGTTTATTAGCCTATAGACGCTAAAGATAAGCAGCAGACCGCTCCAGGCAGCGATGTCCCAGCCGAATACCAGCCCGCTGGTCAGAGACAGAACGGGTACTATACCTACGATCAGCACTTTTTTGATTTTCCAGAGCGGAGGCAGCCATATCAGCAGCTCCACAGCGGTTACTATACCCAGGACGATAAGCGCGAGCGACATGATTCCTACTATAGCAAAACCGGCTTGACCTCTGGACGCCGTGCATGCTAAACTTGACACTAATGGCCTACGATTCATGTAGGCTTTTTAATTGGGAGAAACTAAGCGCCGATGGCCGACCAGCCAGACAAATCCGCCGCTAAGAAGAAACGCCGGGTAAAAAACCCGGAAACGTTCCGTGAGCGCGCACAGAAAGCCGCCGAGGCCGGTAGCAAGACGCGGTCCACGACACGGATCAAGCAGGCCGGTGGTCGCGCCGCCGGACCAGTGCGCCGATCGGTTAGCCGCATATACAATGCCAAGCCGCTGGCGCCGCTTCGCAAGGTCCTCAGGATAATCGGCCGGATTATCTTTCCGAAGTATTTCCGCCAGAGTTGGCAGGAACTCAAGCTGGTTACCTGGCCTAGCTGGAGCGAAGGTCGCCGACTGACCGTCGCGGTCCTGGTCTTCGCCATTGTCTTTGGCGCCGCCATCGCCGGTGTGGACTGGATCCTGGACAAGGTTTTCCGACACCTATTACTTACTTAATTAGAGCAGATAAGGGAGCAAGGGAGAAAACATGAGTAATAAACGCTACGACACCTCTAAACGCTGGTACGCTATCCACACCTACAGCGGCTATGAAGAGAAGGTTGCCGAAAGTATCCGTCAGCGCGCGGACAGCCTTGATATGAAAGATAAGATTTTCCAGGTGCTAGTGCCCAAGGAAAAGATGATCGAGATCAAGAACGGTAAGCGCCGCGTGGTTGAAAAGCGTATTTTCCAGGGTTATGTGCTGGTCCAGATGAAGCTCTCCGAAGACGCCTGGTATATCGTGCGCAATACACCATCTGTAACCGGTTTCGTGGGCAGCGGCACCGATCCGACGCCTATCGAGCAGGATGAGATCGAGAAGATCCAGAAACGCATGGGTCTGGAACAGCCGAAGCACAAGATCGACTTCACGGTCGGGGAAGTGGTCAATATCACCGACGGCCCGTTCAAGGGCTTCGACGGTTCGATCAACGAAATCGACGCCGCCAAGGGCAAGCTCAAGGTGCTGGTCAACATGTTCGGCCGTGAAACACCGGTCGAGCTCGACGGCTTGCAGGTCAAGCGCGTTTAAAAGTCGGAAAACCATATGTATATTGAGCAAAGTTTTCAAACTCCGCCTCCGAACAGTACTGACATAGCTCCCAGTAGCGTTGGCGAGCACGAGCAACCGCATTATCCATTTACTAGACGGCAAAAAATGGTTATGCGTGCTAATGGCCTGCTTTTTACGGCGGGAGGTATCCGCACAATTATTGATGGTGATCCTACGTCGGGCAGCCTGTTAGTGGGATATGGACTTGCTTCTATAGGTCTCTCGGTAAGCGGTGGAGAATGGAGTAGTGCTGATGCCGCAGGCGTGTTTGACGCATTTACATTTGATGAACGAGATGAATTCGGACAACCTCTAGACAACAGGGGTGAAATCTGCTAACATTTAGTAGTTACGCACTCCCTTAAGGAGTTATTTTTATGGCAAAAGCAGTTAAAGCAAACTTAAAGATGAAGATTCGCGGCGGCCAGGCCAGCGCGGCTCCGCCTGTCGGCAGTACGCTCGGCCAGTACGGTGTCAATATGATGGACTTTATCGGTCCGTTCAACGACGCCACCAAAGAAATGCAGGGCAAGGAAGTTACCGCCCATATCACAATCTATGACGACCGCAGCATGGATTTCCGTGTAGTCGGCCAACCGACAGATGAGCGCATCAAGGCGGAACTGGGCATCCAAAAGGGTTCCGGCAAGCCGAACAGCGAAAAGATAGAAAAAAAGCTCACTCAGGCACAATTAACTAAGATCGCCGAAGAAAAAGCTGAGGACATGAACGCCGAGGACATCGAATCCATCAAGAAGATGGTCGCCGGCACGGCCCGCAGCATGGGCGTGGAAGTAGAGGAGTAATATGGCTTACGACCCCAGTACGGACATGGGATATAGTATCCCAGAAGAGGAGCCGGAAGAAGGCATGGTGGCAGGACATTATGCGCGTCACGCCGATGAATTCGATCGTAATTTCTGCACCGCACATGATATTAAAAACCCTAAGCTGGGTATGGATACCAGTGATCTGGCAGGCATGGTCGCCATAGACGCTGCCGAAGCGGCTTACGTAGTAAATGGCTTGGGTGACCGGTCTCCAGAGGCCATAGCTAGGGCCCAAAGACTTTCCAGGCGGGCAGCAGAGATGGCGGCCGATGCCAACATAGCGCTCATGCGCAGCAAGATATAACCAATTAATTTGTGGGAGGCCACCCCCTTGAGGGCGGCCGCTAGTACCACGAAAGGAGTAAATCATGGCAAAGACTAAAGCGGAGCTCTTAGAGGAAGCTAAGAAGCTTGGTATAGAGGTAGACGAAAAGGCCAAAGTTGCCGAAATCAAGGCGCTTATAGATGACGCCGGTGATAAAGGAGCCGAAACCGCTACAGAGGAAGAAGTAGAGGATACGGCTACGAGCGCGGAAACGGATGACGTCCAGGTGGCGAAGGCCGGCAAGCGCAGCGCCAAGGCTCTCCGCGAAGATGAAGAGCGCCGCGCCAAAGAAGAACGCAAAGCCAGCGGCGAAGCCTCTGCGCAGCCCCAAAAAGCACCTATTAAGCCAGCCCGTTCACGCCTCGAACGCCGCGCCAAGGGTTATCGTAAAAGCGCCGAAAAGGTCGAAAAAGACAAACCATACAGCTTACAAGAGGCCGTCAAGCTGGCCAAATCGACCAGTCATGTGAAGTTTGACGCCACTGTTGAGCTGCATGTCAATTTGAGCGTCGACCCCCGCCAGGCAGACCAAAACGTACGCGACACGCTGGTACTACCGGCCGGTACGGGCAAGTCCGTCAAGATAGCCGTCTTTACCGAAGACGCGGCAGCTGCCAAAAAGGCTGGCGCCGCTCTGGCAGGAACAGATGAAATCATAGCCCTGCTAGAAAAAGGCACTACAGACTTTGACATCTTGATCGCCACGCCGCAGCTGATGCCGCAGCTTGGCAAATATGCCCGCGTCCTAGGCCCGCGCGGTCTAATGCCCAATCCCAAGAGCGGCACCGTGACTACTGATATTGATAAAGCTGTGGCCGAGGCTAAGGCCGGCCGCGTCGAATATCGCGTCGACAGCACGGGAATCGTGCACTTGGGTATCGGCAAGGTCAGCTTTGATGAGCAGCAGTTGTTAGATAACATCAACGCTGTCATGACCAGCATCAAGAACAACAAGCCCGCTAGCGTCAAAGGTGCCTACATCCAGCGTGCCTATCTGACGACCAGCATGGGTCCTTCTATCGCCGTCAACACCGCCGACGTGGCCTAAAGCGAGTACTCAGGGGCCTATGGCATACTATAGGTATGATCATAGTCGGCCTCACAGGGAGCATAGGCAGCGGCAAGACGACGTTCGCGGACTTTTTGTCTGCACAAGCGGACAGCTCCGGTCACTGGGAAAGCTGGCAGCTGGTGGCCGAAGTGGCAGCCGGATTGCGGCGTAATACTGTCAGTCATCCGTCCCCGGATGATCCGGCTGATATCAATCGCTGGCTGGAACCGCTTCCTGAGATTGTCGAGCGCGTATGTCGTAAAAAAGTGTCTTTCGACAAACTGAAGGTCACAGAGGCGCGGCTACGGAAAAACCCCGAGCTTTACGATAAATTGCTTGAATATCTGGGTGATATGCAGGCCGAGCCGTCCCTTCAAGGGTTAGAAATCACCGAAACAAACAAAGAGAGTCTGCGCAGTATCTTACAGTGGCTGGGCGGCTACTTGGCAAAGAAATGCGGTGGTGACATATGGTACGCCGAAATCATCCGGCGTATAAGATCCAAGTCCGACCTGGAGCTGGCGACTATCGGCGGTGTCCGCTTTCCCGACGACGCTAAGTGTGTCACAGGCGCCGGCGGTGTGATAGTGGAAATAGTCAGGCCAGGGGTCAAGGAACGTGACAAAAACGACCTTACGGAGCGGGAGCGCAAATTGATACATCGTGATTGCGTGGTTTATAACGATGGCAGCTTGGAAGACCTGGCCGCTTGCGCCAAATCAGTAGTGGCTGATCTTAAAAATGGGGTCTTAGCCCCCGAATACCACGCCAGCAACTAAGCATAAGCATTGATTGAACACCTTTTTGCGTAAAAATCACATTATTATTCTGCTTGCTTTACCGCAGGGGTCTCTACTACAATAGAGCTAGATTTTGGAGGAACCCGTGGGGGTATATAGCAACACAGAAATCAGGGCTGCGATCGATGATGGGCACATCGTTTGCCACCCGTTCAACCAGAAGTACGTGGCGCACGCCAGCCTGGACGTCACGCTAGGCTTCTATTTTTACCGTATCGAGCGGATGAATGAAAGGACCATCTATAACCCTTTCGACAAGGAAGACGTCGAGCGCTACTTCGATGGCCCGTACAAAGCTATGCCGCATGGCGAGTGGTGCAAATTGAACGGTTTCAAGCCGTATAGCAACATTCCTCTGGACCACCCCGTCATAAGCCTCAAGCCCGGTGAGCGCATCTTGGCGCATACGCATGAGTTTTTCGGCATCCTTCCGCCTGGCGCTTGCGAAGTCCGGTCGCGCTCCAGCTGGGGGCGCAATGGCATCGCCGTCTGTTTCGACGCCGGCTGGATCGACCCCGGTTACGTCAATCGCCTGACGCTCGAGATATATAACTTGAACCAGCGTGAGACGGTGCTGTTACCCGTAGGTGAGCGGACAGCCCAGATAATCTTCCATCACACCGGTGAAGTGGACGGCAATTACGGCCAGGGACGCGACCAAGGCTTCAGCGGCAAATACCAGCAAGGAACCGACCTGGATACCATCATCAAGACATGGTCGCCGGACATGATGCTTCCTAAGGCGTATCTGGACACGCGTTCGCTGCCGCAAAAAATCGAAGGGCTGGGTGGCTATGAATAAAGGCAAATATATCGTTATCGAAGGTCCTGAAGGTGTTGGCAAGACGACGCAGATACAGGAATTGGCCAGGCGGCTGAGGTCTGCCGGCCTGCCGGTGCGGACCCTGCGTGAACCTGACAGCCAAAGCGACCTGACGGCGCGGGCCATACGTCAGCTGACCCAGGATCCCCATTATCCGATGAATACGCGAACCGAGGTCCTGCTCTATAACGCCGCGCGTGCCCAAAGTTTGCAGGTCATCAAGACTAGCGTCGAAGAAGGTGTTATTTGTCTGGTCGACCGAAATTACCTGACCACGCTGGCTATACAGTATTATGGCCGCGGCGATGTACCGGATTACGACACCATTAATAACATCATCACTTTCGCCGTCGGCGGAGTAGAGCCGGACCTCTGCGTAGTACTGGACGCGCCGGTAAATGTTCTGAAAGAGCGCATGGACGGGCGGCGCGGGGGTGAGCGTTTTGACAGTCTGGATGCATCTTTTTTGGAGCGGGTGAGGGCCGGTTATCTCTGGGAAGCCAAGCAACGTCAGTTACCGGTGATATTCGCTACCGATGACCCGGATGTCGTGGCCGACAACATCTGGCAGCTGGTATCGCGCGAACTATCAATCCGCGAGCCGGTCACGAAGGCTGCGGCCTCATCGGCGCCAGCCGCTTCGGTCAAAGAAGTTATTGAGCAGAAGCAACAGCAACCGATCAAATCCACTTCCGAGAACCCTTCATACATAGAAAAAGATGAAAAAGGGCACTTCCAGATAACAGAGGCTGGCAAAGACTACCTGGACGGCGCCGTCACAGATCCAAGCGGTGATGTTTACGCCTTCACGGATAAGCTCAGCCCGGTGACCATCGCCGCCGCCATGGCCCGCCTCAGCCGCCGCGGCGATGACATGCGCATCACCATATTGGACGAGTTCGCCGGCAAGGCCGATAAGGACGCGCAGCTACTAAAGAGAGTAATCACCGCTTATGGCGACGACTCAGTCCAGCAGCTGGCCGGCATGCACTTGGTGGTAGAGAACGCCTCTAACCTGCTGACCAAGAAGCTGGAGTGGGGCCGTCTGGCGGCCTACCTGGAGCAATCCACCCGCTACATCTACTTCGACCAGAAGGACAAGAACGGTAAATACCGCTATCTTGTGCCCAAAGAGTTCAACCCTAAGCTCAAGAAGCAATATATAGAGGCCATGGACGGGATATTCGACCTTTATTCTGAGATGGTACGCGAGTTGACCGACCATATCCGAAGCAAATCTTCAGTGCCGGAAAAAGAACGCGACGGCGCCTGGCGCGGCGCTACCAGGGCGCAGGCTTGCGACGCCGTTCGTCCCGTACTGCCGGTAGCTACCAAGTCCACGGTGGGCATATATGCTTCCGGCCAGGCTCTGGAGAGCCTTATCATGCACTTGATGAGCGACGAACTGCCAGAGGCGCGCAAGACCGGCCAAAGGATGCTCGAGCAGTGCCGCCAGGTCATGTCGACCTTCCTGGAGCGCGCCGACAAGCCCGAACGGGGCGGCGCCGCTATCGCTTACCGTGCTAACACGCAAAAAAGTATGGCCGAGCTGGCCAAAAAATATCTGCCTGATAGCTACTCTTCAGAAAACGAACCGGTCACGCTGGTTGATTTCTGGCCGAAGAATGAGCTTCTGCTGGTCTCCGATATGATTTACGAACACAGCAATTTATCGCATGAGGAGCTAGCCGCTGAGATCAATAATTGGTCATACGATAAGAAGGCCAAAGTACTGAAGACATACATGGGTGAGCGTTTGAACCGCCGTCACCGTCCGGGTCGGGCACTCGAAAAGGCGCACTACAGCTTCGACCTGGTGTGTGATTATGGGATTTTCCGGGACTTGCAGCGCCACCGTATGGTCGACGACCTCAATTGGCAGCTGCTTACGCCCAGGTACGGCTATGACGTGCCGGCGTTAGTCGAGGAGGCCGGTTTGACCGAAAAGTTCCAGCAGTGCTTCGATATCAGCTTGAAGCTGCACGGCGTGCTAGAAGCGGCCGGTTATCGCCTGGAAGCCCAGTACGCTACCCTGTTAGGCCATAAGATGCGTTGGAAAGTAACCATGAATGCCCGCGAAGCGTTCCATTTCATGGAGCTCAGGACCAGCCCACAGGGACATCCGGGCTATCGCAAGCTGTCCATGCAGATGTATGAGAAGCTGGCCGAAGTCCATCCTCTGCTGGCAGAGTCCATGAAATTCATAAATACTGATGAGGATCCGGAATTGACGAGGCTGGCCGCCGAGCGCTACACGCAGTTCAAACTGAATAAACTAGATAAAGAGACGGCGAGCTAGCGTCCTTCGCCGGATTCGCCTAGCAGTTCGCGGCGGACGTCGGGGTTGAAGTCGCCATGAGGGTCTATGGTTTCCATTTTCAGGCCCTGTTCCTCCATGACTTGGCGTATGCACACCGCTGCCTGGTGCACGCGAGGATTGACCGGCTGTTCCTGAGCGGTCTCGTTATCATTCTGAGCGTCATCGGTACCACCGGAGCGCTCCCTTGGCAATAATCCTACTTCCATAATTGCAGTATTATATGATACTCTTTTGGCGCTATTTTTCAAGTCCTTATTGACCATAACCATTACTTATGCAATCATCTTAAGGCAATGTGTGAACGCTATATTGCCAAGGTGGTAATTATTCCTCGCTCAGGCGGGTAGCATTCATATTGCTTTAAGTAAGCAGACGGCTCCCGCGAAAACCGCGGGAGTTTTTAATTTTTAAGGAGCAAAAAATGACGGACGGAGTAACACTAACAGACGAAAAAGAACCTTTGTTCAACTGGGGGCAAGAGGTTACGGTGGCTGACCTAAGACAGGTTGTCGACCCCAGTAACACGCTGGACTTTGTGGAAGAGACCAGGCTGCAGATGGTTGGCCGGCACCTGAACCGGCTGCTAGGGCAAAACCTGCGGCCCCACGAGGTACGACTGGAGGAAGATTACATAAGGATATTAGGTGCCGAAGCCGTACTTGAACATTTGCCCGACAGAGAGTATAATCGTAATTAAGTTGCCAAAGACAGCGACGGCCGCGAGTAAATATCATGGCTTGATAATGTCGCCTAGGTACAAACGATTTATTTGATG
Source organism: Saccharimonadales bacterium (SeqCode) (assembly GCA_035547815.1). Lineage (GTDB taxonomy): Bacteria > Patescibacteriota > Saccharimonadia > Saccharimonadales > UBA4665 > JARIHC01. The sequence goes on along the minus strand of DASZUB010000028.1, from coordinate 5,951 downwards.
TTTGCGCCTTTTGGCTTGTCCAAGAGGCATTTTTTATGGCAACTGGCCGCGGGATAGGTCGATACCCGGCCCGACAAATCATAAGTTGGAGAAACCATATGGCTCTAACCAAAGACAAGAAACAAGAAGTAGTAAACGAAGTCGCTGAGCTGCTCGGTAGCTCCAAGCTGACCGTCGTTGCCAAGTACGAAGGCACCGGCGTGAAAGCTATGCAGCAATTGCGCCGTGATGCCCGTCAGAGTGGCACCCGGGTCAAAGTGGTCAAGAATCGTCTGGTCAAGCAGGCGCTCAAGAGCACTGACAGCTTGAAGGATGTCGACACGGCAGCGCTCGAAGGCATGCTTTTGTACGCCTTTAACGGCGAGGACGAAGTCGCGCCGGCGCAAAGCCTGAACGGCTTCGCCAAGAAGAATCCGACGTTGCAATTCGTAGGTGCTATCACCGCCGAGGGCCAGTTCATGTCCGCCGACGATGTAAAGGCGCTGGCTAATCTGCCCACCAAGGATCAGCTACGTGCACAGTTGGTCGGTACGATCGGCGCGCCGCTCAGCGGTTTCGCAAATGTGCTGGCCGGCAACGTCCGCGGCGTGTTGAACGTCCTGAACGCCCGTTCAGAGGCGATAAGTTAATTTTAAGGAGTAATAATGGCAGAAGAAGATACCAAGAAAGACGAGAAAGTAGAAGTTCCTAAGGAATTCGAAAAAATCGTCGCCGAGCTGGACAAGATGTCAGCTCTCGAAATCAGCAAATTTGTTAAGTTCCTGGAAGAGTACTGGGGCGTTAGCGCTGCTGCGCCGGCCGCAGCCGTAGCCGTAGCGCCCACCGGTGGTGACGAAGGTGGTGCCGCCGCTGAAGAGAAGAGCGAATATGACGTCATCTTGAAAGACGCCGGCGCTCAGAAGGTGGCCGTCATCAAGGCCGTCAAGGATATCACCGGCCAGGGCCTGGGTGAAGCCAAGGCATTGGTCGACGGTGCACCGAAGCCGGTCCTGGAAAAGGCCAAGAAAGAAGACGCCGAGTCCGCCAAGAAAGCCCTGGAAGACGCTGGTGCAACCGTAGAATTGGCCTAATCAGGCTCTGCGAGACCCGAAGAGGCTCCTCTGGGGCCTCTTTTGCTTACTTGCTCATGACGCTTGTTATCCACAACCCTTGACGAAACTTTGACTTGGGTCTGTAAACATGGTAGGTTTAAGAGGAAAGTGTACCTAAGAAAAACACTTCAGTAAGAGAGACAGACAATCATGCCAGACGTACCAGATAAACAGATAAAACGGCTTCGTACCCTCATCCAAGAGGCTGAGACCAATTTGGCCGCGGCTACCGAGCTATTGATCAGCTTGGTCGGTGATGATGAAAAGGTCGCGCCGGTAGCGCGCCAGGAAACCCTCGGCAAGGTGATAGAGGGCGTTTTTGACGGCCAGAACATGGTCGGTTCGGATGGCAAGACTTATCCGGTGCCTGCAAACTACGCTAGCAAGTCCAAGCTGGTGCAAGGTGACATCCTGAAGCTGACGATTGCCGAGGACGGCGCTTTCCTGTACAAGCAGATCGGCCCCGTGCCGCGCAAACAAGTAGTTGGTACGCTATTGCTTGAGAACGGCCATTATTTCGTAGAAGTCAGTAAGAAGAAATACCGCGTGCTGCTGGCCAGCGTCACGTATTTCAAGGCCAAGCCCGGCGATCAGGTTAGCGTCAATGTCCCTGAAGACGACAAGAACGCCGAGTGGGCCGCTCTGGAAGCTGCTCTCTAACGCCTAGGGCTTAGTGTAATTGTTGGCTCCTCTGGTGGCTCTATTTTTGCGCGCCAGGTGGCCGTACTTTAGGACGTTTTGCGCACATTTTGTATCTAAAACGTCCTATTGTTCACAGGTCCTTGCGAGGCTCTGGCAAGGTTTTGCTTATTTGACAACGAGCTCGTTTGACTTAAAAGCGTTATAATAGAAAGAGCATATGGGACAAGCTTTATACCGTAAACACCGGTCTCGCAAGCTGTCCGAAATCGTCGGGCAGGAGCATATCACAAAAACCCTTGGTCAAGCGCTAAAACAGGGGCGGATCAGTCATGCTTATCTGCTGACGGGACCACGGGGCGTAGGCAAGACGTCGATTGCCCGCATCTTAGCACATGAGATCAACAGCCTGCCGTACAGTGATGACGCGGCGCACATTGATATCATCGAGATCGACGCCGCCAGCAACCGGCGGATAGATGAGATCCGCGAGCTGCGCGAAAAGGTGTATGTGGCACCGGCCGAGGCTAAATACAAGGTGTATATCATCGACGAGGTGCATATGTTGACGCGCGAAGCCTTCAACGCGCTTTTGAAGACGCTTGAGGAACCGCCAGAACATGCCATTTTCATCTTAGCCACCACTGATGCTCACAAGCTGCCAGAGACGATCATCAGCCGCACGCAGCGTTTCAGTTTCAAGCCGGTTGATAAGGATAAGGTAGTGAAACATCTGGCAGAGATCGCCAAACAGGAGAAGATCGACATCAGCGAGGACGCGCTGGAACTGCTGGCCGAGCACGGGGAAGGCAGTTTTCGCGACAGTATCAGTATGCTCGACCAGGTCAGTGGTCAGGGCGGCAAAGTGGGGCTGGAGGATGTCCGGCGGCAACTTGGCCTGCCGCCCGCTGAAGCTATCGAGCAGCTACTGGATAAGCTTGACGCAGGTGCCAAGCCCGCGGATATGATGCGCACCCTGAATCAGCTGTATGACCAGGGGTATCAGCCGGCAGCTATCGCTAAGCAACTGGGCCAGACATTACGTACCAGGCTTTCTGATGGCACACTCGGCGTCGACCATGGCCTGGCGCTTGATCTGTTGCGGCGATTGATCGATGTACCGGCTTCGCCGGAGCCTGCCAGCCTGCTGGAAATAATACTGCTTTCCAGCCTACCGGCGCCCCAGACCGTAACCGCCAAGCCCAGCAAAAAGTCCGAGCCACCGTCTACTGAAGCCGAAGTCAAAGAAGAAGAGGTGAAACCAGAAGCGCCACCTTCGCAGTCCGCAACTCCCGAAAATAACATAGAGCTCGATGATGACGTGTGGCCGAAGGTGTTGGCCGCTCTGAAGAACAAGCACAATACACTGTACGGTGTGGCCCGCATGGCCCAGCCGGAGCTGGACGGCAATACCTTGCGCCTTTCATTCGCCTTCGCTTTTCACCGCAAACGGCTCGATGAAGCCGCTAACCGGCAAAAACTGGTCGATATCGTGGAGACTATGACAGGCCAGAAGATCCGCATAGAATGCGTCGTTGATAAGTCTGTAGTGCCCGAGCCCAGGAGCGAGGTAAAGGCCAAGGATCTGGCCGAACTGTCGACCATAAGCAATATCTTCGGCGGCGGCGAACTGTTAGAATCGTAAGTACACCTTGAGAGGGTATGAGCCATGGAACCAACCACCGCCCAAGACCAGCAACCGCAGAACAGCGAGGCCGAAGCCAGCCTTCTGGGCGCCCTGCTGATTGACAGCGACGCCATCGTCAAGATCGCCGACCATGTGAACGCGACCGACTTCTTCGAGCCGCGGCACCGCTACATTTACGAGGCCATCCAGCAGCTTTATGAGCAGCATAAGGCGATCGATGTGCTGACACTGACCGACAAGCTGCGTAGCAACGGCCATCTGGACGGTGTCGGCGGTGCGGCTTACCTGACGGAGCTTACCAATTTCGTACCGACGGCCACCCATGTCGAGCAATACGCCGATATCGTGGCTCAGAAGTCGCTCAGACGGCGGCTGATCGCGGCCTCCCGGGATATCATCGACCTGGGACGGGACGAATCCAAGCAGTTGAAAGAGCTTATAGAAGAGGCCGAGACGCGGCTGTTCGAAGTCAGCCAAACGCACGTCCAACAGAGTGTTATCAGCCTGGAAGCTATCCTGGCGGAGAGCTTTGACCGGCTGGATGAGCTTCATAAGGATAAGGCCAAGATCCGCGGCATTCCGACCGGCTTCAAGGACATGGACGATAAATTAGCCGGCTTCCAGCGCTCGGACCTTATAATCCTGGCTGCCCGGCCCTCGATGGGCAAGACGGCCTTGGCGCTTAATTTCGCCCACAACGTGGCCGTCAAGGCTGGTCAGCCGGTGCTGGTTTTCAGCCTCGAAATGAGCAAGGAACAGCTGGTCGACCGTATGCTGTCCATGGAGTCAGGCGTCGACGCCTGGGCGCTCAGGACGGGCAATTTGACAGATGCCGACTTTGAAAAGATCGGCCGTGCCATGGGCGCGCTCGGCGAAGCCCAGATATATATCGACGACACTCCGAGTATAACGGTCAGCGATATGCGTACCAAGGCCAGGCGTGAGGCGCACCAGCGTGAACTAGGGCTGATAATCGTTGATTACCTGCAGCTTATGAGCGGTGGTCACAAGTTCGGCGGCGATGCCAACCGCGTGCAAGAAATATCTGAAATTTCCAGAGGCTTGAAGGGCATCGCCCGCGAGCTGAACGTGCCGGTGCTGGCCCTCAGTCAGCTCAGCCGCTCGGTGGAGAGCCGCAGCCCGCAAATTCCGCAGCTGGCCGACCTGCGCGAATCAGGATCAATTGAGCAGGATGCCGATGTAGTGGCATTTATCTACCGCGAGGAATATTACAATCCCGAGACAGACCGCAAGAAGATGACCGATATCCTTATCAAGAAACACCGTAACGGCCCAACGGGCAACGTGGAGCTGTACTTCGAAGATGAAAAACAGCTTTTCCGTTCGGTCGATACCCGCCACAAAGACCCATTCCAGTAGGCGCCGCGGCCTTCCTCGGGTTATAATTAAGCATTAATGAAACGGGCCAGAAATTATTTGACTGCTAATCGGCCGTACGTTTTGCTAGGATTAGCCGCGCTAGCCCTTTTGGCTTGGCTGATGCTTTACAGGCTGGGGACACTGGTGTCCGGTTTGAGCGCCGGCGAGCATGCCGCCGCGACCGCGCCGGTAGGTTGGCACGGCATGTACCACGACGCGTTGTACCTGCCGCTCAAGGTTGTCCGTTCAGTGGACTTCTATCTGTTCCCGAGTCACGGTGCATTTCTGACGCGGTTGCCTAACGCCTTGTTAGGGGCCATAGCTATCGTAAGCTTCACATGGCTTATCTGGTTGTGGCACGGCCGCCGCACGGCGCTGATTGCCGGATTGTTGTTCGCTACCGGCGCCTGGACACTCCATGTCAGCCGGTTGGCCAGTTTTGACGCGCTGTACCTGGGAGTGATTCCGGTAATCTTGCTGATGAACGTGGCCCTGCACAGGCGCCCGGATAAAGCAGCGGCGATATACGGCAGCGTGTTGCTGTGGGGGCTGCTGCTGTATGTGCCGGGCATAGTGTGGCTCCTGCTGGTAAACACTTATTTCCAGCGCAAATCCATCGCTAAGGGCTGGCAGAACTTTAACAGATGGTGGCAGCGGTTGCTTTACGCGCTGGCCGGCCTTGTCTGGCTGCCTTTGCTGGTCAATAATCTGCGAGACAGCGGTTTGCTAAGGACATGGCTCGGACTGCCGGCCCAGCTTGATGCTCCGCTGACACTGCTCAAGCACTTCGCGGGCGTTTTTGTGCACCTATTTGTGCGTGGGCCGCAATATCCCGACCTGTGGCTTGGCAGGGCGCCCCTGCTAGATGTCTTTACGCTAGCTATGTTCCTGATCGGCCTGTACTTCTACGGCGGCCACTGGCGGGCTTCACGTACGAGACTTTTGGGCGGATTTTTCCTGGTTGGCGCTATCCTGGTGGCCCTTGGCGGTCCGGTGGGCCTGAGTCTGCTGGTGCCGCTGCTCTATATCGTGGCCGCTACGGGTATCACCTATCTGGTCAAAGAGTGGCTGCAGGTGTTTCCGCTCAATCCACTGGCCCACGGCCTGGGCCTGACGCTGGTAGCCGCAGCCGTCGTGCTGGCCTGCGCTTATAACCTGCGCGCTTACTTCATTGCCTGGCCGCACAACGACAC
>DASZUB010000027.1:0-18308 GCA_035547815.1 Saccharimonadales bacterium (SeqCode) | reverse complement strand
TCACGCCGCCGCCCGCGCCGCCCGTACAGCTCTGAAAACTAAGTGTACCGGTGCCATTAGTCATTAGGCAGTCTCCGTTGGCGCCGTCGCTCGTCGGCAGAGTAAGCGTCAGGTTGCCGGCAGTGGCGCCAGACTGGAGTGTCAGCGTGTTGCCGTTACTGGCATTGCTGAACGCGATGGACCCTGTCTTGGAGTTGGCCGTACCCAGACTCAGACTGTTCGACCCCTGGATAGCCAGATTGCCACTGGTCGTCAGCGTCGTACCGCTCTGGGTAAGGATCGAATCCCCGACGATGTGCGTGCCGCTGAACAGCGCTATGGTCCCCGGCGTGCCGGTGCCGGTCACGCCGCCGCCACTGCCGGCGCAGTTGCCGAGGTCCACCAGACAAACCTGGTCAGAGGCCGCGCCGCTGTCCGGGATGTAAATCGTCTGGTTCTGGCCGGGAGCCAGGCTCTGCAAAGTAGTCAGGAAAGAATTGGTGCCGTTGGCCAATCTGATAGCGCCATCACTGCTGCCGGCAGCGCCAAGCGTCACGCCGCCCGTGAAAGTCGGACTGTCGGTGATACCGATGCTGCCACAGGTACCGCCAGCGCCCAAAGTGATAACATCGCCGCCACCCAAGAGGTTGCCGGTGCCGGAAGCACAGGTCAGCGTAGTGTTGCCCTGCACGGCCGTGCCGGCCACGGCCCCGTAGGCCACCGACAGGTTCGGCGTGGAGCCGGCGCCGCTGTTACCGGTCACCGTCAGGCCGTTCAGCGTGCCAAGCCGCGCTATGTAATCACCTGTCGTATCCGAACCCAGCACAACAGCGGTGCTCGTCAGGACGCCGCCGGCATCACTATGCAAGATCCCAGGACCGCCGACTCCGCTAAACGTGATGGTCCCGCCGCTGCTGAGCCCTGTTAGGCCGCTCAGCGTACCCGCTATGACGCTGTTGCCGGCGATGTTGGCGCCGCCACTTGTAACGCTCAAGCCCGTGCCGACCGTCAGATTGCCGGCGATCGACGACGCACCGGTACCATTGACCGTCAGTGTGCCGCCCTGGGTCACATCGCCGTTTTCGTTGACATTCAGTTTACTGCTGTTATTAACCTCCAGATTGAGCAGATTGCCGCTGAAGCCGGCCGGCGCGTTGACCACCAGGTCACCCACATAGGTCAAAGTGTTGCCGCTCTCACTCAGATACGAATCACCTATCGTGTTGGCGCTGGTAAATTTGGCAATCTGACCCGGCGTGCCGTTACCGACGATACCAGTGCCGGACCCCGCGCAGTTGCCAGATTCTACCGTACAGATGGTCTGCGATCCGGTCACAGAGGGCAGGTTGAAAGTAACGTTTCCGGCTAAAGGTCCTTGCAATTGCAATGTACCGGTGTTAACGCTGACACCGTCATGGAACACGATTCCGCCGTTCAGGGTCAGGCCGCCGAAGGTCGGCGCCGAGGATGTAGCAATATCTTGTGGCAACGACAACACCACGTTACCGGTATTGGACGAAACGTTAATCTGATTAGGCGTTCCCGTTATGCTATTTACAGCACTGCCGCTGGTCGTATCGGTAATCGTATAGTGGCCGCCGTTATTGGTCACCACCAGATTGGACGAACCGGAAGCCAGGGTCAGCATGCCACTGTTGCTGATCGTCAGCCCGTTGATGGTTATTCCTGAGCCTCCATTCAGCTGTATATCCCCTGTCTGCCCCTGTAAGCTGGTCACTCCGGAGGCGCCCGCAGACGCTTGTCCTGAAGCAATCTGTTGTAATAAAGCACTCGTCAGGGATAGCTGACCGTTGGTCAGCTGCAAGCCACTGCCCAGGCCGATCGCGCCGCTCGAACCGCCAAGCGAAGATACGCCCTGTCCTAACCCTATGAATTGCTTACCGTTGTAATAATAAAGTTCATTGGTGGAGCGGTCGTAGTAAATTTGTCCCGCGGACGGCGCAGAAGGCCTGGACATGGGCTTCAGGACCAAGGTGTTACTGACTTGGAGCTGACCGTTCACCGTCAGCTGGCTGGCTTCACCTACTTTGAGCTGCTGCTCGCCGCCCACATCGTTCAGTTGCAGGTTACTGCCGCTAGCGTAACTGTTCGGCCCCTGGCCCTGGTCGGATTTACCGCGTTGCGACCCCACTAGGAACCAGCTGCCAACACCTATCAGCAGAATCAGCGCCAGCGCCGCCGCGGTAACCAAAAACGCCCGTCCGTTGTAGCTGAACGGAGACGAATCGCCCCTGGATCCGCGCGGCGGCTGTTCGGCCGGTTCTTCCTTCTCTTGAACATCGGCGGCCTGCCCCTGTCCTTGTTCCGTGTACACCTGTGCCGGGGATGGCTCCAAGGAGTCCGCGGCCATCCGGGACTCCAGAGAGCTCATGAATGGTTCCGGATCCGTTCCTGCTCCAGAGGAGGCCGCAAGCGCCGGCCCAGGATCAGAGTCGGTTATCGGCGGCCTGAACCGTTCCTCGGCATCCCTAGGCAGCGCCGTCGATCGGATCTCAGGTTCGGCAGCAGCAGGAGATACCTCAGAGGCCACCGGCGGCTGGACAACGTCAAGCGGCCGGGACGCTACAGCCGGCGCCGCGGGCGCGCGGAACCGGCTGCGATCGTCCAGCGGTTCGCCGACCACCGGATTAGCGGCCGGTGTTTCCAAGCTACCAGACGCCACTGGCGGTGTCGCCACGCCAGTGGCTCCGGTTGCACCGGTTGATCCATAATCTCCGCGACCAATAGTGTTTTTATCTGGTTGCATTTTTATTTGAACACTTTTTGTATCAGCTTCTTGGGCACAATAAGCCTTAAGTTTATTTTACACCTCTTATCAACCCTTATCAACAGAGTGAGCCTAAGAATGAACAAAAAGCCGGTGCGGGCGGAATAAAGCTCCCTTAAATCACCTGCGAGCGATAAATTCACTAATTATAAGTACATTTAACAGATACAAATGACATAAATCGTTGAACTAATTACATCGTATAATTATGCGGTTTTGCTAGTTCCAGGCGGCCACCAAATCAGCCGGTCCACATCTACCCGATAATCACTGCTCACCACCACGCCTTCACCCTCAAGAACTTGCTTATGTCCACGCCGCCCGCCCGGATAACCACTGGCCAAGCCGCCACTTTTATTAACTACGCGCTGCCATGGCAAATCCGGATCGCCGAAGTGCGCGATACCGCCGACGATCCGCGCCGCCCGGGCATTGCCGCAGAGCGCTGCCAGCTGGCCGTAAGTCATTACCCTACCTCTGGGGATCTGTGTCACCAGCGTCTCCACCCGTTCACGGAAGCTACTATCCATGCAAAGAAGTCTTATGGACGCGCGACTTGGCCTCGTTGGCGACCGTCTTCAGAAATTGCTCGACACCGATCGAGCCGCCAGCGTCACCGTTAACCGCCAAGTCCTGCCGGATCCGCGGCACAACCGAGCTGGAGGAAATCTCTTTCTCGCCGACCACCACCGTATACGGCACTTTCCACACTTCGGCCGCACGGATTTTCTTGCCGACCGATTCATTGGAATTATCAATTTCCAGGCGCAAACCTAATTCCCGCGCCTGTGCAGCCAGCTTATCGGCGAACTCCACCGTGGCATCTTCTTGATTCACCGTAATCACGCGTATCTGTTCCGGGGCCAGCCAGACCGGGAAGCGCCCGGCCGTGTGCTCGATATAAACGGATAAGAACCGCTCGAACGAACCCAGCAACGCCTTGTGCACCATCACCGGCCGCTGCTCGCTGCCATCGGCCGCCACATAAGTCAGCCCGAACCGCTCCGGCTGCACGAAATCCAGCTGCTGCGTGGCGCACTGCCATTCACGCCCCAGCGCGTCGGTCACCATGATATCGATCTTCGGCCCGTAAAAGGCCGCCTCGCCCTCCTCTATGAAATAGTCAATCTCGAGTTTCTTGGCCACATCTTCGATAATCGCCTGCGCCTTTTCCCAGTTAGCCGGCTCGCCCAGGTAAGCGTCCGAATCATCCCGGAAACTGAGCCGCGCCCGGAATCGCATGTCCAGCACCCCGTACATATCCTTGATCATGTTCATGATGGCCGTGAATTCGCCCTCAATCTGTTCCAGGGTGCAAAAAACATGCGCGTCATCTATGGAAATCCCGCGCACGCGGCTCAAACCGTTCAGCTCGCCCTTCTTTTCGTCGCGGTACTGCATGGTCGATTCCATATAACGGATCGGCAGCTCGCGGTAACTACGCGGCCGCGCGGCATAAATCTGGATATGATGCGGGCAATTCATGGGCTTGAGCACGAACTGGTCGGAAGTCTCCTGACTACGCACCAAAAACAGCTCCTCGCCGAACTTATCCCAGTGGCCCGACTTCTCATACAGCGCCTGTTTGGTAATGTGCGGAATGGCCACCTTCTGGAACCCTGCCGCCCGCTGCAACTCCTCTGAAAAGCCCAGTAGTTCATCGCGCAGCACCGTGCCGCGCGGCGTGAACAGCGGCAAACCTGAACCCACCAAATCTGAGAACACAAAGAGGTCCAACTCTTGCCCGAGCCGCCGGTGGTCGCGTTTTCGGGCCTCTTCCAGCATCTGCAAATGCTGCCGCAACTCCTTATCGGTATTAAAAGCTACCCCGTAAAGCCGCTGCATTTGCGGATTCTTCTCATTGCCGCGCCAATAAGCGCCACTGACGCGCAGCAGCTTGAAGGCCCCGACCTTCCCTGTCGACTCAACATGTGGACCTCGGCACAGATCGGTAAAATCCCCATTCGTATAAAACGACACCGTGTCGACCGCCGAGTCTGAGCCGCCGGCGATCGTCCCCATCTCCTCACGGTCCAAATCTTTGGCCACCGTAGTGCCGGAACGCTTCAAATCGTTCAACAGTTCTTCTTTATAAGGCTGTCCGGCCTCACGAGCCCACTTGACCGCCTCATCAATCGGCTTCTCAGATCGCTCAAACGCTTGGTCCTCACCGATAACTTTCCGCATCTCACCCTCGATCTTGGCAAAATCTTCCTCAGAAAGCTTCGCGTCGCCCAGATCGATATCATAATAAAAGCCGTCCGCCACCGCCGGACCGACCCCGAACTTCGCCTCCGGCCAGAGCCGCCGCACGGCCGACGCCATGATATGCGCCAAACTGTGCCGCATCGCCATCAGGTTTTCGTCTTTTTCAGCCATAACAACATCTTAACACTTCCCGCGCCCAGACATGAAAATAGGACCCTACCGATGCTTGAAGCCTTGCGGCTAAGATTAAGCATTTTCAGGTCCTGTAGCCAGGAATGGTCATCGTTGCCACTCCTGGCGCCTCCCGGTGATTATTTCTCGCCGAGATAGGTGATGCTTTTGTGAGCCATCACTCCGTCCGGTCCGTGCATCTCGTGCAGACAGACACCGGTGATGGCGTCCAACATCAAGGCCGCGAACATTTCGTCGTAGTGTTCCTCGACGCCGCTGAACGCAGCAATCAGGTTGCCGGGTCGTACGGCGCTGCCGCCGAACTTGGTCCATCCCTCCTGATACAGGTAGGGGTACATGAGCTGCACCTGTCGCGAGGGAAGCCCCGTCATCCAGCTGATGAATGCCTTCGATATGGCTATGTCATCGAACGGATGATCCCATTCCTCGGGGTTGCCGAAGTGCGAGGTGAACAGCACCACGTCCTCCATGAACTTCGCGTCGGGCTTTTTGTACTTCGGCTCGCGCTGAATCTTGGGATTCAGCACCACCATGAATCCTTGTCGCCGTTTGACGATTTTTTCAAACATGGCCATCTGTATGGCGGGCTCGACGATGGCGAGTGCCTTGCTGCACTGCGGCCGGGTCAGGCCTACGAAGTCGACTGCGGACTCCATGATCCACCTCCGGTAGGTTCGCTAGGGGTTGCCTAGGGATCTCTCCACTATTGGACAGATGGTCAATATAATAGCATAAAAATAAATAATTTGCAACAGCCACATCTGTAATGAATTGACTTATTTGTAAAATAATGCTAATATATACATCGTCTTGAGGCAGAGGTCTCTAGATGCATTCATATTTACAATCGAGTCTGGGAGGCGCTAATGCGCAAGCTGTTCGCAGTACTTTTGCTCATCGCGGCAGTAGTGGGAGGTTACCTCTTGCTCGTCAAGCCGATCGAAGACGAAAGCCAGTCGCAGCACCAACAGCAGCGTCAGCAGCACCAGAAAAAGCAGCACAAGCAGGCGCTCAAGCCGCCGCCCGAGAGCTGGATGGTTCCGTTCCCTCATATACAGGGGCAGACCCTCAACCTCGAAGCTTTCTGGGTGAACCGCAAGAACGAAAGGTTCACGGAAGTTTGGGCTTGGCATACCAGGTATTCATCGGTGTTAGAGCCGAAAGCCATCCGCTTCGAAACCGATTCCAAAGGTATCCATCTGCACATAGATCCCAAAGCGGAAATGCTGCGGGCAGAAGTCATCTACAGCAACGGCGACCGGTCGGACCTCTACGAACACGTGGAACCCTGGAACGGTAACGGCACCGTCGCGCAGACGATGACGCTCACCGCCGGTGAAAAGACCTACAGGCTGAAACTGACGGAAATCGTCGTGTTAGCCCACGATCCACGCTATTACAGCGATGATAAGACGGGTACGAATACGAAAACGGCCTGAAGCGCCGAGGTGGCCCACGCGGGGCGAGTTTTCTCCTGTAAGGAGAGCTCGCTCCGCCAGGCGCCCCACCCTACGCTCGCCGCAACGCTTCCAGACTCGATTTACACACTTATTATTTTTCAGACAAACAAAAAACGGTTGATAGCTCTCGCAAATGCCATCAACCGCCATGCTTCCGTTTTGGGAGGCTGCAAAACAGTCTCGACAAAACTTCACCTGTGAGAACTATCCTATCAAGACTAGCATTATATGGCTAGCCTATTTATGCTGTAATTCTCACATTTTTTATGGGGAAAACCATGGGAGCTTTTATATCACCGATGGTGTCAGGCTACCTAACAGTTGCTTTTTACTCCGCTGATTGCTATGATTACCCCTGTCGATCCAGCCCTATTAATGGATAGTCGGACGCGGCGGGCTCTTAGCTCAGCTGGCTAGAGCGCTTCCTTGACGTGGAAGAGGTCAGAGGTTCAAGTCCTCTAGAGCCCACCAATTATCACTCACTCTACCCCTGTTATTTCATTAAGTTTTAATGATGTGGGTCTTGACCGGATCGGCAGCATTTGCTAAAGTATTGCGGTTAAACAAGGAAGTTTTGGTATTAAACGCAGTTCATTAGATGCGTTCGAGATGTTCTACGAAGAACTTGTTTCCTTCAGACCGACGAACCGCATCCGTCGACAACGCACCTCTACCACTACCGCCAAATAACGGCAATCGTAAGGTCGCACAATAACCCGGTCCATTCCGATGGTCCGGGTTTTTATATTCGAGGAATTTTTGCGGCCTGAGGCAAGCGTTTTCTGCTCGGTTTTCCACGGTTTTCAGCCCTACTTTTCCACTAGCATTTTAAATAGCGATATGACAATATGTTGACATGGTTTGTGTACAATGCGGCGGAAGCACGCAGGTAATCAATTCCCGACACCAGAAACGTGCCAACCAGGTGTGGCGGCGGCGCAGGTGTCGTGACTGTGGTGCGGTCTTTACCAGCGAGGAATCGCCGGCTTACGGCGCCTCCTGGGCCGTCCAGAGCCCCTCAGGGGCTTTACGACCCTTTTCACGCGATAAACTGCTGCTCAGCCTGCATCGCAGTCTAGGGCACCGCCAGACGGCCTTAGAAGACGCCGCCGGCTTGGCAGCTACGGTAGTGCAGAGGTTATCAGCAGCCGTAACAGATGGGGTTATAGAGAGCCGGGCCATAGCCCAAACCGCGCAAGTGGCCCTGAGCCGGTTCGACCCGGCCGCCAGTACGCATTACGCGGCTTTTCATAAGTAAAAGGCAGCCTGAGGTAGGCTGCCTTCAGTTGAGCCCGTTAGCAGACGGCAGGCTCAACCTTATAAGTGCATTTTAGCAGACTATTTTACAGAGTAAATTAAATAATCCTTAAAGTTAATTTCGATTTAATGTAGTTCGACGTAGCATGGCCTTTGCCTGGTGGTACGGTAAACCCTAGGATGAGCGGCGATGCAATCGTAGTTTTCGTTTGCGCGTCTTCTTAGCCACGCCCGGGTCGGCTTGGGTACTGACGCGCTTGCCACTGGCGGTGACGGTGGCTTTTTCGGTGACATCGAATTTGCTGAGGTACTTCTTGAACATCAGCCGGGTCTGCGAGTTGAAGGCCGCCAGGCAGCCGAAGGCGATACCGGTCACCGGCAGCAACACCCACTGCAGGATCATCAGCAGTGAATGGTGGCGGCGGTAACGGGCCGGCCGCGGCGGTAGCGTCACCATTGAGACGTAGACCATGACCAGCAGCGCGGCGATGCCGACGTGCTGGATACGGCTGACTATCAGGGGCAATTCGTTGGCGGCCAGGCTCTGCGGATGAATCAGCGGCGGGATGAAGGCGGCGACCAGGACCAGGATGGCGTTAGTCGCCCAGTTGACGTGGTTCTGTAACAGATACAGGAACTTGGCCAGGACATCGAATTTGTTCGCCTTGTTCTTGTGGTAGAAGCCCTTGTCGGCCACGTAGGCGATATCCGAAGCGCCGTAGGTCCAGCGGCGCAGCTGGTAGAACTGCGCCTTTATGGTGCGCAGGTAGCCATCGGCCAGCACAGCGTCCTGGTAGATCGGGATGCTGATCGGGTAAACGCGGTGATCGCCGTCAAAGTGGAAATAGCTGCGCCAGAAGTGGTGACCGTCTTCAACGATGGTGCGGACGCTCCAGAAGTCCATATCTATCAGCGCCCGCATGGATTGGGCGTGGGCCGAGAAATTGCGCGACTGGTGCTGGCGCTGGGTACCCACGATGTAAAACAGGTTGTTGCCGACGGCGATGACCCGCATTAGCATGGGTGCATCCCAGATGTTGTTGGTGAACATCGGCAGTGGCTGGTAAGAGACTTTCAGCGGGTTCGGCGCCACGCAGTAGACATAGCTGAGTGACGGCAGGTAGCGCCTGTCTGGGCGGTTGTCGGCGTCTAGCGTGGTGACGACGACTTTGGCTGGGTCGATATCTTCTTTCTTAAGATATTTTTGGAGCTGGCGGCCGGCGTAAGTGACATTGCCGCCCTTGCCTATCACCTCGCCGGGCATGCCGGCCGGGTGTTTGACGGCCATGGCATGATGGAATTTGTCGCCGTAAAGGCTGATCAGCTCGAGTACACGGTCTTCGGCCTCTTTGCCGGCGCGGCCCTCATAGGCTAGCACTAGGATGACTTGCTTAGGGTCGTAATCGGAGTTGGCGACCGCCTGGATGGTCGGCTCGAGCACCTCCCTGCTCTCGTTGACGGTGGCGATGATAACGGCGTGTTTCAGCTCGCTCGGCCTTATGCGGTCCGGGCGCTCGGCCAGGCGTTCCAGTGCCTTGGTGTGCCATTTGGGCCGCTTGAACTTGTCATCGGTCGGATGGCCGGCTTCGACGTCGGCTACCAAGCCGGGCCAGTCCAGTTTCATGTGCTGGCGCATGGTCATGTAGCCGATGATGGCGCGGGTGGAATAGGCCATCGAGCGAACGAAGAAAACCAGCAGGTAGGCCAGGATGAAAAAGACGGCCAGTTTGACATCGATGATGCTCAGGATGACCGGCAGCGCCAGAAGCAGATAACTGAGTACGCCGGGCAGAATCTCAAAGAAACGGTAATGGCCGTGGCGGTCTTTTTCGTATGGGATTTCTATATCGGTCATGGCTAGCGCAGTGTCAGCAAAGCGTTAGCTACTATGGCGGTGAGGACTAGCAGCAGCAGGCCGAGACCGAGGATGGTGAGCGAAAGCTGGCGGTGAATGGGGTAAGCGCGCCAGCTGAGCACGCCGTGGATCAGCATGACGACCAGCGCGAAAGCGATGAAGCCGAACAGATCCAACACGCTACCCGTCTGGAAGGCGTCAGCGCCCAGACTGGGGCGGTACTGGACGATGTAACTGGTGCCATGGCTGGCGTTCAGTCGGACCAGCACGAAAACGCTGCTGGCAACGGCCAAAAAGGCGTTTATGCTGAGCAACAATAGGATCAGATGGTCATGAAAATACTGTTTGGGTGCGCTTTGTGTCGAGGCCATATTTGTTAACTATTGTAACACTTGTGAACGTGGTGCGAGTAGAGGGAATCGAACCCTCATCTCGACCTTGGGAAGGTCGCATTCTGCCACTAAACTATACTCGCCCGCCCTTTTTTAGGGGTCCGATAAATAAATGGAGCCACCTAGCAGGATCGAACTGCTGACCTGCGCGTTACGAATGCGCCGCTCTACCAACTGAGCTAAGGTGGCGTGACTGGACTACATTATATCAAGACTCGACGAACTGGTCGGCATAAGCAAGATTTTCTTCGAGAAGCTGCGGGTCGATAGGCTCTTTGATGTCTATTATCGCCGAGAAAGTGTCGGATTGCAGACCGGTCGCGGAGCCCCGCCCTATGAAGCTTTTCCAGCTTATGTCCGCACCGCCCTCTTCCCGCAGGCGCTCCAACGCCGTGAATACCAGATGGTCCTGTAGGGCCATCACCTTATGCGCTAAAGGATGATCGCTGTCCGCCGGGTTGGCTTCGCTGCGCGCGACTATGCTTTTTCTTGGCATGAGATACGAAAATACGGGCAAGAAGAATACACTGCCGCCGGTTTCTGTCACGCGCACAGCTTCGTTCAACGATCTTAGAGTGTCGTGCGGAGTCTCAGACCATAGCATCGCGGAGAACGCTGATATGGTTCTATCAAAGGACTCGTCTTCAAACGGTAGGTCCGCCGCGTTAGCTACGACTATGCTGCCCGCTTTTTTGGATATCTTAGCCAGGGCCTCTTCGTCGATATCCACGAAAGTCATTTCGGCCTTTGCTTTTCGAGCCATAGCCTCTCCGAACCTTCCCTGCCCACAACCGATATCAAGTACTGTCCGGCGACACATCTCGTCCTCGATCTGGCTTACCGTACCGCCTACCATGACGGATAGATAGTGAGCGTCACGGGCAGTCGCATAAGACAGGTTTCGCGCCTCGTCCAGCTGCAGACGCCGTTTCTCCAGAGCTTCGTCCGTGATCCTAAACTCACCCTCCTCTCCTAAGCTTATGTAACCCTCGGCCCAGCGCACATGTCTAGCCACATACTTGTAAGATGCCTTTGAATCCTTATCTGACTCAGTTATAGGTTCAAACTCCGGCGAAGGGTAAGGCGATCTGTCAATTCCCGGCATGTAGTTTCCTGGCAATCATGAAATTGTAGTCAAGCGTGTCGACCGGCTGGATATCCGCTAAGCGGGCGTGCTCTAACACTTCGAGCCCACTATCCGTAACCGACCATTCGATCTCCTGCGCGGGCCAGCTATGGACGACCGCCGAAGCGCCGAGTTTTTCAGTATCGTCAATAAGCTCTTCCGGTCTTTGGCCTTCGTCCAATGGAAGATATGTGAACAGCATGGTACCGTTTTTGTTTAGCAGCCTGGCGGTCCTATGCAAAGTCACGGGCAGGTTCGGCAAAAATTCCGCGGCGCTCATAAAAGTGATGAGATCAAAACGATCGCCTGTGGCCTCAACGAATCGCTGGACGGTTTCATGCTGTATGTCTACGCCGTCCAGTTCCTTGCCGCGGAGCAGATCGAGCATTCTCGCAGAAGCGTCCACGGCAACGGTGCGTTCAGGCTTCAAGCGCCTTTTCACGGCTTCAATAGCTATACCGCTGCCAGCGGCCAGGTCCAAGTGCGATGTCATGCCGCCAGTCGCCGCCTCAATAGCCTTACCCACTAAAACATCAACGGCCGCCGGCCAGCCTATGGCTTCCGAATCCTCTTCATACATGCCGGTTTCAGCGAAAGCATCATAATACTTCGCAGCGTCAGGTGAGGTCGGTTCGGGGCCCGATAAACTGTTCATAACTCTACTATGACATTCTTGATATGTTGCGTCAACTCAAAGTTTCTTGCGCCATCAGTCTAAAATTGCTATGATTACCCCTGTCTTTCATCATATTGATGACGCGGGCTCGTAGTGAAGAGGCCTATCACGCCTCCCTGTCACGGAGGAGATCGCCGGTTCGAATCCGGTCGGGCCCGCCAGTGAAAATGAAAGTGCCACCGTTAGGTGGTATTTTTATTTTCACCTCGTTGGTCTGGCGGGATTTGCAACGGATGAGTGAGCGTAGCGAACGGCCGGTTCGGTGAAGCGAGGACGCGCGCAAGAGCTTGCTCCGAGCACGCCGCAGCGGAAAAGGACGAAGTCCGCTATCCGGTCGGGCCCGCCGGCTCCCTCCCCTAAAGCACAGGTAGGGCCATAAAGTAGATAATATTCACATAGTTGCGCTGGCTTTTAAAGAGATGTACGACTCTATTTGCCGACCTAATTAGGAACATTTGTTCACGGCTTCACCGAGCGCAACTACATGGATACTATCTGTTAAAACAACAAAAAGCCCCCGAGGGGGCTTTCCTTATTTCTATTGTATCAGATTAGTCATTCTGCTCACTGGTAACCGTTGCCCAGAGCCACCATAGACCTCCGCCAATAACCAGGGATGTGGCGTAGTACTTAACCATTGAGGCGTGGTCCATAAACTCACTAAGAGCCCCAGCTAACAGGATAATAAGCGCTCCGATAAAGAATGCTCCAATAATGTGAACTATAGCCCCACCCATATAGACCAACGTTTTCTTCATGTCAATCTCCGTTAAATAAAAAAGGACGACCACTAAAGTCGTCTAAAACTTGCAACGATAGATGAACTACAGTTACGGCGTGGTCGCCCATTCTTTTAGTTCATCATTACATCGTTACAGGGGCATTAAAAAACGCCGCAAGTTCTAGACAGCGGTATTATATCATGCATCTATTGCCAGCGTTTTTCTACCTTTTTTAAAAATTCTGGATTAAGAACTTCGACAATCTTCTTTCGCACAGCAATATATTGGGTATCCAGACCTTCCGGCCAGTCTATTACTGCCGTTTTTTCTTGTCCTTTATCAATTATCTTTATTGGATTAAACCTAGAGGCTATGTGCGCTCCTGCTTGTCGTGCTAGAGCAAGATATTCGTCTGCTTCTTTAGTGACACCTTCTGAAAGATAAGCACCGGCTAGGTGATATTTGTGGGTCAGTTGGTTAACAGGAGAAATTACTTTTTCTTCAAGCTCATCTTTGTCTGCAATTTTTCGGTGTCTTTGAACCAATAGAGCTCCGTGTGCAGTCTGAAGTTGGGCATAAAAATCTAGGATAGCATCAAACTTTTTCGGTAAGAAATAATCTGCATACCATCTTTTTTCATCAGATCTCCTTTTGAGGTACTCAAATATTTGAGTAATTGCCACACCAGCCAATACACTAGCAGAAGAGATTATCCCTACAGCTATAGGGTCAGACATCCATTTCCTTAATCTGTTCGGTAAATGATTTGAACTGTTCTACAGACTGGAATAAAAGGACTTTCTCAAACCCCTCCTTGCCCTCGTTAAGAATTAATACTGCGGTGTTGTCTTTTACTATTGCTCTGATTCTGAAAACCGTCTCTGTCTTGAAGTCTGGGGAGCTCGGTAACTCGTCTTGGGGCATAATCCTTATATACTACCTTAGTCACATAAGTCATGCCATTATCAGTCTCTATACCTCCGTTAGAGCCACCTTTATACAGAGGATGAGACGACATATAGTATCTTACCTGTGCTTTAGGGGAGGGAGCCGGCCCGCCATATTGACTTTTTATTATACTTATGCTAAAGTAGTACTGTTTCGTGAGGTCTCGTTATCTCTTGAAGCAGCACCTTTAGTTCTCAATTTGTAGTCTTTGAACATTAGCATGTACGGCAAACCTCTACTCTAAGGAGTAATGATGTCTGGTACGCTATACCCCGACCAACTAGTAACGATTCTTCTGATGGGATTCTTGCCGCTGGTGATCTCATTCGCGATGATCATCGAAGCAGTCTTCCAGATGACGACTTTGCCCTTCATGACGCAGCGAAGGCGGTATTTCCGACTCGCTGTCGCCTTCGGCTTAGGAGCCGCATTCGCCTACCTCACCGTAGGTCGCTACGGTTTCAGTCAAAGCACTGGAGCTATTGGAGAAATCCAGAGCAAAATCACGTACATCGGGTGGGAGACCAAAGTGGTCTTTTACGGACTTTTGGCCACGCCGCTCTTTGCCGTACTGGCTGGGATAGGGGTTTACCTCAAACCTGCTACGTATGCCAAGAAAACACAAGATGGTTACCTGCAGACGTCAAGCGTCCGTGCGGGCGAAAACCATCCTGTCGTCGACCCATACGGCAGGGACTGCATTTAAGAGAACTTAACCGGAAGGGCAGAAAGATTGAGGCTTTTACAGCTCTCTCCTTCTTTCCTTCCGGCAGTTCCCTAGGGATATTAACGAAATCGCTAGTGCGCCTAGTGGACTGCAGGGATATTGACTTTTTATTATACTTATGCTAGAATAGTACTGTTACGTCGAGGCGAGAGACTGCTTCCGTAGCACCTTAACAAGCTCTCTGTACAAACTCCCCTCATTGTGATTGAGAAAAAATCTAAGATACATAATTATCGTAGACTTCTCCTCAATCACATATGTTGAAATAGTAACACTATTACAAAGGAGATTGTGAAGATGTGTGCGCAACCGGAGGATCCGATCGATCGCGGCTGGCGTGAAGCTAAGGAGCGAGAAGATGCTGGCTGTCCAGAGCATCCAATAGTTGTGTTCGCTACTTGGTTCGGTCCAGATAAAGTACCCCTTTCTGAAGACGAAGCCAAGGACTATGCTCATTTGTTTGAGAATCCTTGTGAGTACTGCACTTTGGAAATATTGTCGTTGTGGCGACGTAATCACGGTCGAGCCGAGTGGCTCTCCATAGCTCTAACTCTCCATAAAGCAAAGGCGGACAGCGCTTTCGGCGTGGCAATTCGTCGATACATGGAGCGCGATGAGCGGGCCGCGGAATACATCAAAAAACACAGCTCGATATCCATTTAGCGCAAGCACCCATGAAACAGAGAGCTAGCCAGAAGAGAAAGATAAAGGGACAACCAATTTGAGCCATGCTCACACCAATCCCTCTTATCTTTTTTCTTCTGGCAGTTCCCTAAGTTTATTAAGTAGTTAATAGGTTTGGGTTACTGCCAGTTGCTGGGAACTAAAATAGTTCCAAACCTGTTCCGCTACGGCCCGCCACGGAATTACAGCTGTTCGGTAAAGACGACGAGACGTTTGTCGAATTCGCTGGTGCCTTTAATCACACTGCCATCGCAAGTAATGAGGTTGAGGCCGGGTTTGCCCGTCGTGACTGGAGAAAGTGCTGCTTTCATATCCACCTGAGCAGCATCATATACCCGGCTTTTGACAACTTTGTATGTGAAGGTCGTGCCATCACCGCGCTGAATTTGGAGCTTGTCGCCGGGCTGTAATTTTTTGAGATTATAAAAAATGCCGTGCGCCGTCCAACTAGAAACATGTCCGTCTATCAGCATGGCGCCTGGCTGTCCGGGTTTGGCGCTGCCCGTATACCATCCAGCATCAAAAACATTGTTCGGCGCAGCAATCTGATTTTTGGCCGTCAAACCGAGCGGCTTAACCATTGCCCTGATCGACAGCTTAGGAATAAACAAATAACGCGGCGCGTCCGGCGGTACCTGATAATTATTAAAGTCCGCTTCGCCCGGCTTATAGGTACTAGGACCTCTGTTGTGGCGAGCCGCTTGATCAGCTGCCTCCCTGTTGCTTCTATATTGATGCCATGCGATTATCGTGCCAATAACTAGCATGGTTATAGCAAGCGCGATGAAAAATCGCGAAAGGAAGATTAGAGATCGTCTTGAAAGACGGTGTTTCACTGTCTTGATAGAGCGGATTTGCGCATCGATCGTGCTAAGCCAACTAAGGTCGGGACCGCTAGAGCCATCACGATAAGTGTGAACGTAGAATTCTGGTTAGGTACACCAAAGCCTGTATCAGGTGCTGTGGGAGTATTAGCACTGGATCCTGCAGAGCCAGAGGTAGTGCTACCAGAATTAGAGGTCATGAAGCCTATTAGTTTACCGATGTTGTTACCCACCTCTTCGTTGAACCAAATATTGTTGTCAGCGCCGACCGTAATAGAATCGGGGCTGCTCGCAGCGGTAGGAACAGCATATTCATTCAGGAGAGTTCCGGACGTGCTCATAACACCGATTTTATTGCCGTCTGCTTCTACAAACCATAGATTGCCGTCCGGACCGGCCACAATGTCCTCGGGAGTACTGTTAGCCGCAATAGGAAACTCGGTTATGGTACCGCTCGGGGTAATGCGGCCGATTTTGTCTCCATCTTCTTCGGTGAACCAGAGGTTGCCATCGGGGCCAAGAGCAATGCCCGCAGGGCTGCTACCAGAGGTAGAAATAGGAAACTCAGTTACTGTACCCGTCGGAGTAATGCGGCCAATGCCACCATTGCCGGTTCCACCCGGGCCAAACTCTTCAGTAAACCACAGGTTGCCGTCCGGACCGGTCGTGATATACGAAGGAAAAGCCACTGCTGAAATACCGGTCGAAAACTCAGTGACGGTACCGCCCGTGGTAATGCGGCCAACCTTATTACCAGCCCCTTCAGTAAACCACAGGTTGCCGTCCGGACCTGAAGTAATGTCTGAAAGGTCCAGCGCCGTTATACCGGTCGAAAACTCAGTGACGGTACCGCCCGTGGTAATGCGGCCAATCCGTCCGCCGTTTACACCGCTGCCTTCGGTGAACCACAGGTTGCCGTCCGGACCGGTCGTTATGCCGGCGGGACCACCATTAGCGGTTATTCCTGAACCGTATTCAGTAATGGTACCATTGGGAGTAATCTTGCCGACTTTGTCTTTGCCCTCTTCCGTAAACCACACATTGCCATCAGGCCCTTTCGTAATGCCGTATAAATTGGCCCCGCTTGTTGGCGCCGGATATTCCGTTATCGAGACCGCTGCCAACGCCGACGGAACCGTCGCGAATAACATAAAAGATAGTGCTGCGGCGAATGTACCGAAGCGTTTGATTGATATAATTCCTCTCATTTTCGCACCTCTTAATTTTTATGCTTATTTTTATTTTAACCAACATCAAATCATATCGCAAAAATTATTAAGGATTTTTAATGATTGTGCATTATCCGCGTTTGGATAACTTTACTGGCAAAAAGCTTCCACCTTAAGATATGTCCTTGGCGTGGGCGCAGTAGGCTCAGTCAGCTCAAGCCATGTGTTAGCAGTTAGGCCGTTTTTCTTGTCATTTTTTGAGGCGGCTGTCTTTGGATGGGTCATAGCCTTCCACGGCATTGCCAGCATTCGGTTCCTTGACGTCCAAGCCGGCGTCATATAATTCTTCCGGTTGCAGGCCGTCATCGGTGGACGGGTGCGTATCATCGGTCGGCGTGCTGGTGGCCGGCCTGAACGGAGTCTCTCCGTCTTCCGGAAGCTCCTCTAGCTCTTCTTCGTCGGTTGGCTCGTCTGGTGGCATACATGAAGAATATCGACATGCGAATGCCGCCCACAGTAAGAATTCATACTGTTTATACTTTTATGTACTTGTGGACCGGCTGCTGGCTTTGCAGCTGCTTGGTATAGTCACTGATCGGCTTGAAGCGGAATTGGATGTGGGCGGCCTGCACGCTGCCCTTGTTATTGGACAGGATCTTGACTATCTCTAGAGCGTAGCCGGTGTTTATGATTCCCGAGACCTGGCCGGGCTTGAGCTTGGCGATCTGGGCCGTCAGAGCCGGCGGCAAACTGCGGTCATCGGCCGTTATCGGCGTGGCATATTGGCCGCCGGCCGCGCGGGTGGAAGTGTCGTCAGAAACCTTGGCGGCCAGTTTAGAGAAGTTGGCGCCCTGTTCCAGCTGGGTCAGCGCGGTCTGGGCACGCTGGTTGGTGGTGGTATCGAGTTTGGCCACGACGGCTTGCTGTAGCAGCTGCTGGTGCAGCTCACGCTTGAAATCACTTTCGCTCCAACCCCAATATTCGCTGAGGACATCGCGCAGCACGCGGTCGCTGTTGCCCAACCGGTTCTGCTGACGCAGCAGATTGACTTCATCGTTGACCGCGCTGTCGCTGACGGTCACGCCGTGCTGTTTGGCCAGTTCATTGACGTAGGTATTCTGAGTAGCTGCGTCCATGGCCTGCCGCTTGAGCCGCTGAAGCTGCTGCTTACCGCTCGAGGTCGAAAAATCAGCGTGTTGCTGCGTGTGGTAATAATGCATGTTGCGGCGCAGTTCGAACAGGTACGATTCGTAGCTGACGTAGTGGCCGCCAGCCTTGGCTACCGGAAATGGCACCACCTT
>DASZUB010000026.1:0-13122 GCA_035547815.1 Saccharimonadales bacterium (SeqCode) | reverse complement strand
TTCCGACAGCGGTAGAGAAGTGTTACAATGATGTTTATGCTTGTCGTCGCTTTCTTCTCTTGGTGGTATGGCCGCGGCTGGCGCGACGTGGCGATAAATATCGGCCCTCGGCTGGGGGGCATAGCGGCGACCTTTTCGGTCAACCAGCTGCTGCGCACGCTGTTCCAGCCGTGGCGACGGATCATCACTTATCCGGGCGACGGCCTGGGCGCCAAAATCCGGGCCTGGGGCGACAATATGTTCAGCCGGGCGGTCGGCTTCGTAGTCCGGCTGATAGTGCTTTTTGCCGCTTTAGTCGTCCTTATCGTCACATTGGTCTTTTCGGTCATAGAAGTCGTCTGCTGGCCGCTATTACCACCAGCCATACCGGTACTGCTAGTCATGGGGGTGTTATAGATGTCTCCTGAGAATGCACAGCAGGCGGCAGCGCCGTCAAACATCAACCTAAAGTCCGCACGCGCAGCCGAAGCGCGGGCCGGCAAACTGATGAATGACGCCGTGGCACGCGGCCTGATGATGCTAGCGGCCGCGGTATTTGCCGCTGGATTGGCGATACTCATAATCCAAGGCTCACATTACGGATATTTACTCCTGTCCTTGGCACTCATCTGTTACGTGCCCGCCGCCTGGTGGCGCCGGCGCCTGAAAGCACTTCCGGCCGACGGACACGACCTTGACGGCCGCCTGTCGGGCGATGTCCTAGCTCGCCTAAAACCCGGATCAACCGACCAGCCGGCCGCCATGTGGAACGCCTTGCAGAACCACTGGCAAAGCCGGTTCTTCCTGAACCATCTGCTGCTGACACCGGATATGGTGGCCAAGAACCTGAGCCCTGAGCCGGCCGCTGTCGGCGTCGCCTTGCAGGTAGCCACCAAGTACGCCGATCTGAATCACAGTCCGGTGATAGAGCTTGGTTTCGTAGTCGCCGGCTTGCTAAGAACATCGCCCGGTATCGGCCAGCTGCTCACACAGATGAAGGCCAAGCCGGAGGACATCGACGCCGTGGCCGAGTGGCTGGGGCGGGGAATCGCCGAGGATGTCCGCCGCTCCAAACAGCGGTTCGGCGGCATCGGCCGCGACTGGGCATTCGGTTACACACCGCTTCTTAACCGCTTTGGCCAGAACTTCAGCTTAGGCATAGCTAAATACGGCGCCCATTTCGATTGGCTAGCCAATTCTGATGGCGTCAAGGCCATCGAAGCGGCTTTTGACAACCGGGCCAGCGCCGTGGCTCTGGTCGGGCCGGACGGTATCGGTAAGACCTCCGCCGTCTACGCGCTCGCCCAGAAGCTGATCGAAGGCAAGACGGGCCAGCGCCTGGCCTATCATCAGGTC
This sequence comes from Saccharimonadales bacterium (SeqCode), assembly GCA_035547815.1. Taxonomy (GTDB): domain Bacteria; phylum Patescibacteriota; class Saccharimonadia; order Saccharimonadales; family UBA4665; genus JARIHC01. The sequence goes on along the minus strand of DASZUB010000026.1, from coordinate 11,787 downwards.
ATCGCCCTGAACGCTACCGACATTTTGTCCAATGCCTCTGGCACCGGTCAGCTGGAGCGGATCATGATGAGCCTGGCCAGCGAGGCCGCCCACGCCGGTCACGTAATACTGTTCTTCGATGACGCCCAGCTGCTGCTTGGCGGTGGTCCGGGCAGCTTCGACGCCACGCAGATCCTGTTGACCATCGTGCAATCCGGCGCCGTGCCGATCATCCTGGCCTTCGCGCCAAACGACTATCAGCGGCTCAGAGTCCACAACCAAAGCCTGGCCAATCAGTTGACACCGGTGATTTTGCAGGAACAGCCTGAAGAGGGCGTCATGCGCATTCTGGAAGATTCAGCGCTCGGCCTGGAGAGTCATCACAAACTACTTATATCTTACGAGGCGCTGCGCGAAGCCTACCGGCTGAGTGGCCGCTACGATCAGGACGCGGCTTATCCAGGCAAGGCCATCAAGCTGCTCGGCCAATCCGTCACGCACGCCAACGGCTCCATCGTCACCGCCCAGAGCGTCCAGCAAGCGATCGAGCAGACCCGCGGCGTCAAAGCTTCGACCGCCGCGCCCGCCGAGGCCGATGCGCTTTTACATCTGGAAGATAACATACACCAGCGCATGATCAACCAGTCGCACGCCGTGAAAGTCGTGGCCAACGCGCTCCGCCGCGCGCGCGCCGGCGTCACCAACCCCAACCGGCCGATCGGCAGCTTCCTGTTCCTGGGCCCGACCGGCGTCGGCAAGACCGAGCTGGCCAAATCCGTCGCTGCCACTTATTTCGGCGACGAGTCCTCAATCGTGCGTCTGGACATGAGCGAATATCAACAGCCGGACGACGTGCAGCGCTTGCTGTCGACCGGAGCCAATGCCAGCGAAGCCAACAGCTTGCTGATGTCTATCCGCCGACAGCCGTTCACCGTCGTACTGCTCGATGAGATCGAGAAGGCCCACCCGAACATCCTGAACCTCTTGCTGCAATTGCTTGACGAAGGCCAGCTGACGGATTCTTCCGGCAAGACGGCATCATTCAAGGACGCCGTCATAATCGCCACGTCCAACGCCGGTGCTCAGGAAATCCGCGAACGTGTCGGCCGCGGCGAGACGCTGGAAAGTTTCAGCGGTCAGTTCACGGACCAACTTATCCAAAGCGGCCAGTTCAAACCGGAACTTTTGAACCGGTTCGATGAAATGGTGCTGTTCCGGCCGCTTAATGCCGAAGAGCTCGCCCAGGTAGTCCAGCTGATGCTCGGCAGCGTCAACAAGACGCTGGCTAACCAGAATATTTCGGTCGAGCTAACACCGGCTGCCATTGCCAAGATCGTTGAGGTCGGCAACGATCCGCGCTTGGGCGCCCGGCCGATGCGCCGCACCCTGCAGAAAGCCGTTGAAGACACGGTCGCCCAGAAGATCCTGAAGGGCGAAGCCCAGGCCGGCAGCCACATCCGCCTGGACGCCCCGGACCTGGCTATTTGATCTTCGTCAGATCGCCGTTGATAACTATTGGCCGCATAGCAATGATCTCCGTCTCATAGTAGGGCATTTTAGGAATAGGGTTCATTAAATATATTTTTTGATTGAGCACATGAGCAAAACCCATTTCTAAAAAAGTGTTGCCGCCGATGTAATTCTTGATACCGTGCTTGTCAAAATTAGCGACCAGCAGGGCATCAGCGTCCTGCATTGGCTTCCAAAACTCACGGATCGCATCGTAGTTATACTTGTGGTCGAGTTTGAGTTTTTCTTTTTCGTCATCGGATTTGCCGATGTACGCGTCACCGAACTTGCTCATGAACGAGGTGTGGCCCATGGCCTCCAACTGCTCGCATAGCTCTACCATACGCTCGGTATACTGCATGCTGCCGGCGACGCCTATTTTCACGGATCCGCCCCTAACTTATCAGCGTTCCGACGGATTCGCCGCGGGCGGCCTTAAGCAGATTGTCCGGCTTGAAAGCGTCGAAGACGATTATCGGTTTATTATGATCAGCCGCCAGGCCGATCGCCGCCTGATCCATGACCTTTATCGAGCTGTTTTCGAGCGCTTCCTGGAAGGAAACCTGGTCTAGCTTGACGGCGTCTTGGTGATTGGCCGGGTCCTTATCATACACACCGTCGAATTTGGTGGCTTTCAGGACCGGTGTGCAATCCAACTCCAGCGCGAAGCTGACGGCCGCAGTATCGTGCGTCACATAGGGCCGCGCCGTGCCGCCGGCGATAATCAGTACGCGGCCTTTTTGCAGGTGTTTTTCAGCCAAACGATACGAATAAGATTCGGCTATCTGGGTGGCATAGATATTGCTCAAACAGCGGGTCTGCAGATCGCGAGCTTCGAATATGTCGGTCAACGCCATAGAGTTTATCAGTCCGCTGAGCATGCCCATCTGGTCACCGGTAACACGCTTGATACCATGTCCGGCGATCTCGGCGCCGCGGACCATGTTACCGCCGCCGGCGATCATCACGACCTGGCAACCGCTATCCGTGACTTTCTTGATTTCATCCGCTAGGAAGGCCGCTATCTCGGGATCGACGCCAAAATCATATTTTCCGGCCAGCTGCTCGCCAGAAAATTTCACCAAGATACGCTTGTAAGGAGTCTCTGCCATCTAATCCACAGTTTACCAGAACCGTGGTGGAAAAAACGATTAAATTAATCTTAAACTTTTTGGCGCCGAGTCGGGCGCGCAAATATACTGGAGGCATGACTCAATTAACCAGACAAGATATCGCTGAGGTCGTTGAAGAGGTTCTCGAGCGAAAACTAGACAAGAAGCTGGACGAGAAATTTGACGAAAAACTCGGCCTGAAGCCAGGCGAGACCTTCGATGAGAAGTTAGACAGGAAGCTCGACGAAAAACTCGATGACAAGCTGGACTCCAAACTCGGTGCCTTCGTGGAGCATCTGGATGACAAATTCGACAGTCTAGCTGAAGCCGTCAGCACCATGAACACGACAATGGGCACTTTAGCGCGGCAAAACGATCTGGAAACCGTCAAAGCAGACATCAGGACCATCAAATTAGCCGTCACCGACACTAATCATGACTTGCGGCGCTTTGAAGGCGGCTTTTAATCAATTAACCCACAAGGGCTGTCGTAGTTATTACTATATTAATGCCACCGGCGCGGAGCTATACTAAATAATCTATGGGAGACAAAAAGTACGACGACGAGGCTCTGCAGCGCGTGGCCGAACTAGTGGCCGAGCAGATCATAAACCAGGTCAAGACCGCCAACGAGTCCATCGATCAGATAAAACTTCAGATGGCCAAAATCCCAGCCATCCATGATGACGTGGCCGAGTTGGTCAGCGACATGCGCGCCGTCAAGCAGGCTATCAAAGAGACTAATCAGGACCTGCGCGAGCTGGAACACCGGGTCGACCGGCTAGAGGCCGCGTACTCCGCCTAAACTTCAGGAGGCCCGACATGGCCCGGATAAGACTTTACTCTTGGAACATCAACGGCATCCGCGCCGTAACCCGCAAAAACTTGTTCGAGCCGTTCATCGCTGCCGAGAAGCCGGACATCCTGTGCCTGCAGGAAATCAAAGCCAAGCCCGATCAGATAGATTTGGAGCTGGACGGTTACGACGCCTTCTGGTATTCGGCCGATAAGCCCGGCTACAGCGGCACCGGCCTGCTGTCCAAGCCCAAGCCGCTGCAGGTCATAAACGGCTTTCCGCAGGATATTATCAAGGAGTTCAAAGTCAGCGGCGATACTTACGGTGACCCGAACGCCGAAGGCCGCGTCATCGCCGCCGAGTTCGATAAATTCTGGGTCGTAACGGTCTACACGCCGAACGCCAAGGACGACTTGAGCCGTATTCCCCTCAGACACAAGCACTGGGATCCGGCCTTTTTGGCCTATTGCAAGCGGTTGGAGCGCGACAAACCGGTCATTTTTTGCGGCGACTTGAACGTCGCCCACACACCGGACGACCTGGCCAACGACAAAGCCAACATCGGCAAAAAAGGCTTTACCGACGAAGAACGCGCCGGCTTCCAGGCTTTCATAGACGCCGGCTTCATCGACACGCTCAGGATGTTCAAACAGGGCAAGGGCTATTACACCTGGTGGTCCCACTTCGCCAAAGCCCGCGAGCGGAACGTCGGCTGGCGCATCGATTACTTCTTGGTTTCGGCCAGCCTGAAAGATAAGGTGAAAGCCGCCGACATCCACCCGAAGACCATGGGCTCCGATCATTGTCCCGTATCTGTTACACTGGACATATGAGCAAACGGGACCTGGAGTTCTTGTACGAAGTCGGCGGCTTGCGTTATTTGCCGCGGCAGTGGCGCCGCTTCGGTCTGACGGACGCCCAGAACATCACCGAGCATCATTTCCGGGTCATCTGGCTGGCGCTGGTCATCGCCGCCCGCGAAGGTGTCACTGATACTGATCGGATCGTCAAGATGGCGCTGGTCCATGATATCGCCGAATCCCGCACCAACGACGTTGATTACATCGGTCGCCAGTATGTAGAGCAAAAAGAAGAGCAGGCTATACATGACATTTTCGCCGACACCTCCTTGCGAAAAGAATTCATGGACCTCTGGCAGGAGTACGAGGACAGGCAGACTCTGGAATCCAAGATAGTCAAAGACGCTGACAACCTGGACGTCGACATGGAGCTGCGCGAACTCGGGGTGCGCGGCCTCAAGCTGGAGTCTATCTGGGAAAAACACCGCACGCCGCTGGCCGCCAAGAACCTTTACACCAAGTCAGCCAAACGTCTTTACCAGGAAATCCGCGCCAGCAGCCCCGATGATTGGCACGTAAAGTCATCAAGCAACCGCATGAACGGAGGCGACTGGAAAGGCAAGGTCTAGGCGCGTTGAAACTCGACCTGATATCGTTTGTGGCCACTGACAAGGTCCGACTTCCGGGCCTTCTGTACCGGCCTGATAAAGTTACGAAAAAGGCCGCCGTCTGGCTGCATGGCATGGGCGATAACGGTGTTTTTTATAACCCCACGAGGATCAACGCCCTAGGCGAAGCACTCACCAAGAACGGTATCGCGCTCCTGGCGTTCAACAACCGCGGCGCCCACAACCGAAAAGGGCTGAACATAGCCGATGAAACGCTGCCCGAAGAAGACCGTCGCTACCAGGGCGGCACGCATTACGAGCTGATAGCGGAATGCGTGAAAGACATCGACGGCGCGGCCGATTTTCTGGCGGAGCAGGGTTTCCCGGAACTTTACCTGATGGGCCATAGCACCGGTGCCAATAAGATATGCGCGTACCATGTGCGGGCAAAAAAGAACGTATATAAAAAATATATACTTGCCGGACCGGGCGACGACGCCGGCCTGTTTTTCACGGAGCTGGGTGAGCAACGTTACTGGCAGGCGCTCCGTTACGCTGCCGCCAAGATCGATGTCGGACAGCCGCTTCATGTCATGCCGAAATATACCGGCATGTATCCGTTCAGCGCCCGCTCGGCGCGCGACATCCTGGATCCCGATGGCGCCTATAATACCTTTCCTTACTATGAGGCGCTGCATGGGCGCTTAGGCAGAAAACCGCTGTTTGAAGAGTACCGGCGGATCGACAAGCCGGCACTGGTCATAATAGGCGAAAAAGATGAGTTCATGAGCACGGCCGGCGGCGCTGAAGGCGCGCTGAAACTACTCATGAAGCACACTTCCAACGCCCAACTGAAGCAGGCCGATTTCATGACTGTCACAGGTGCCGACCACGGCTTCCATGACCACGAGACGGAATTCGCCGAAAAAATAAGCGATTGGCTGGCTTATGACTGATCGGCTGGCTGACCAGCGTCCTTTCGCCGTTTTCGACATCGATGGCACGATTATCCGCTGGCAGCTGTACCACGCCATCGCCGACGCCCTGGCCAAAGGGGGTCATATAGACGCCACCGCTTTCGAACGGGCGCGCCAGGCCCGCATGCAATGGAAAAAACGGGCAGGGCAGGACGCTTTCAAAGACTACGAGGAAATCCTGGTCGGCATCTACGACGACGCTTTGGCGACGCTCGACGCCGATGACCTGATGGCCGCCATCCAGAGGGTCTTCGATGAGTACAAGGAGCAAACTTATACTTACACGCGCGACCTTATTGCCGACTTGAAGGGTCGGGGCTATCTGTTATTCGCCATCTCGGCTTCACAGGAGGAAATCGTAGAAATGCTAGCACGCTACTATGGTTTTGACGCTTGGGCCGGCTCGACCTACGCCCGCGAGGGTAAACGCTTCACCGGTGAAAAGACGCCGCTCAAGCGCGACCTGAAGGTCAAAACACTGTCCGGCTTCGTGGAGCGGTTCGGTGCCACCCGCCAAGGCAGCATAGCCGTCGGCGACAGCGACAGCGATATCCCTATGCTGGAAAACGTAGAGCGGCCGATCGCCTTCAACCCCAATAAATTGCTATTCGACCACGCCAAACGACAGGGGTGGAAAATTGTTTTGGAACGCAAGAACATGGTTTACGAACTGGAGCCGGAAGATGACGGATACAGACTCCTCTGAGGCCAAGCCACGCTGCTGTATCATCTATGGCTGGAGCGAAGGCCGCTGGCACAGCAAGAAAATGCGTCGCCTACTGGAAATGCATGGATTCGAGATCACCAAAAACGCTGATGAAGCCGATATCCTCATAGCCCATTCGATGGGTTGCTATCTTGTCCCTCCAGACTCAAAAAGCAAGGCGATATTGCTGATAGGGCTGCCTTACTGGCCGGGCAGGCCGGTGCCGCTCAGCGTGCTCCTGAACACGTTTAGCAACATAAGAAGTTCGTGGCGGGACGGCTCAGGTTGGTGGCTGAATAAGCTAGTCCATAACATCTGGTATATATTGGCTAGCCCAATGGCTACTTATCATGCTATGACACGGCGGAAGCTTTCGCGGCTGCCAAGGGCCAGCGCGAAGCGGCAGGTCGTACTGTTGCGCAATGCCGGCGACATGTTCTGTCATCCGGATATAGCCCGAATGCTGCCTAGTGACTTGGGGTACGAATATGTGAATTTAGAGCAAGCGCTGCACGAAGACTGCTGGCTGAATCCGGCGCCCTACATTGAGCTGGCGGAGAAATATTATGGATAGGTCGTATTGGCACAAACAAGCGGTTGGTCAGCCGCTGTTCCCGGACCTGGTCTGGAGTCGCCCCGAGAACAAACGCCAAGCCGGCAAGCTGCTGATAATCGGCGGCAACGCACACGGTTTCGCGGCACCGGCGGAAGCCTACGCGGCAGCCGAAAAAGCCGGCGCGGGCGCCGTTCGGGTAGCCCTGCCGGACAGTTTGCAAAAAACCGTAGGCCAGGGATTTCCGGCCGGTGAGTTCGCGCCCAGCACGCCCAGCGGCAGCTTCTCCAAACGCGCACTCGGCGAGCTATTGGACATGTCCCAGTGGGCCGACGCCGTATTATTGGCCGGCGATTTCGGCCATAACAGCGAAACAGCCATCCTCCTCGAAAAATTCGCCCAGGAATACGAGGGTTTGCTGGCCATAACCCAGGACGCGGTCGATTATTTCACGTCAGCCAGCCAGAGTCTTATCCAGCGGCCAAACACTCTGTTAGCGCTCAGTTTCGCCCAGCTTCAGAAACTAGCCGCCGGTGCACATTTCACGACACCTTTCACGTTCGATATGGACCTGTTACGCCTGGTGGACACACTCCATAGGTTCACGTTGGCATATGCGCCACATATCATCGTCAAACACCTGCCAACGATGTTCGTGGCGGCCAACGGCCAGGTCAGCACCACGAAACTCACGGAAGACCTGGAGATCTGGCGGGTCAGCACGGCCGCCAGCGCCGCCGTCTGGTGGCTTCAGAACCCCGGCAAACCGTTCGAAGCGCTGACGACTTCGTTAGTCGCGAATCAGAGCTGATTTGTAATAGAATCTCTAAAATTATATAATATATGCCGTTATGTACTCTCGGGATCCTCTCGATACACCGCTGGACAGATATCTTCATCATGGCGACGTACGCCCGTCCATCGATAGGCTGCGGGAAACCGCGGCTTACATGGGCGCCTCGTCCAGCCCGACGTCGCGGCTAGTGCTGGCGGATGTATTTATCGATACGGCGATGGCCGCCGACGGGCAGGCGGCCGCCTCCGCCCAAGCCATGGATTCAGCCAGAGACACTTTGAATTCAGTGATCGACGACGTGGAGCTTATGCAAGAGCTGGAGTTCCACCAGGAATACGTCAGATACGCCGGCCGTGCCGCGGAGGCGGCCATGAGGCTGGGCGAGCTGGACGCTTGGCGAAAAGCGGCCGAAGGCTCGGCGGTCAGCCTGAATTATGACAAATTGCTCAGTTTCGCTTGGCTGTCAGCGCAGATGAGTGGCGTTGACGCCGGCAGCACGTCAAGGCTCATGGAGGTCGTCCCTGTACTATTAGGCGCCCGGGCGGAGAAGCTGCACAAGGCGGGCTGGCTGGCGCGCCTCTCGCTGGTACGCGAAGACCAGCGGTTTTACCAGATACGCGACCGTAACGCTAACTGGGATGTCGGCGTAGCTTCAGATGATTCGCCCACGGCCTACGACCATCCCGTCACTAAATTACAGATCAAATCCACTAGAAAGCGCCATCAGGGAAGATATAACCGTGCCGGCATAAAGTCGCTTAGCGCGGACCGTCTGGGTTTCCGGATGGCCCATAGGGTGATAAAAAGTTGTCTGAAAGAATCTGACCCTTCAGTGATAGTCAGGCGTCATAGCGGAAAAAGATTCCTGACCAGTGATGAATTAGACGAAATAACTACCAAAATAGCTGAAGAATCCGGTCTGCGAACCGTGGTGGGCGAGGAGGGAATCGAACCCTCAATCCGTTAGGAACACGATTTTGAGTCGTGCGCGTATACCAGTTCCGCCACTCGCCCAGGATAGGTAGGTTACAGGGGGTAATTGTACTATAATTGACAGCACGGAGCCAATTATGGCTCATACTATTTGATATGGCTGACGACACCACTCCCACCAACGACGACAAGCCTGACGACAGGCTGAAACAGGCGCCCGAAGATTTGCTCGACGCGGCCGATGCCCAGAATGCCGTCGATATGATCCGCGACAAGGTCAAACGGCTGTATAACAAGGAGCCGGATGCGCGGACAGAGCTTGCCGAGGCCGAAGAGGTCAAGCGACCGAGCAAACACCAGCAGTTCATGCAGGCCTTGAGCGAATCCGGCAAAGACGTCGCCACGATACAGACCGAGTGGCATAATTACTATCAGAGCCTGCCGGAGAATGAGAAGCACCAGGTCTGGCAGGAATTTTATGAAAGCCAGCCGGTGCTGACAGGCCACGGCGGCAAGGCGGAGGCTAAGAGTGAACCGCAGGCCGTCGCCAAACACAAGCATCAGGCCGCCAAACCGTCGCAGACCGTCAAGACCAAACAACGGAAAGCGTTGCGTGACGCGCGCAGCGCTCAAGAAGTCCAGACGGCCATCCGTGACAAGGTGAGCGCCGGCGGCAAATTACAGGCTAAACACCATTTGCAGTCGCTGTTATTCGGCCTGGGAGTGGGCGTTATCGTGGTCATCATCTTCCTGTTCGGTTTCTTCAACGAGGTCATCATCGCGCCGTTCATCCAGCCCAGCCGGACCAGCGCCGACACGCCACTGATCGTCAGCACCAGCGACATCAGTCCGACATCCACTCCAGAAGTCATCATCCCTAAGATCAACGTCCAGATTCCGGTGGACTACTCGCAGACGACTACCGACGAAAGCCAGATCGAGAACGCCCTGGAAGACGGCGTGGTGCATTATCCGACCACCGTGAAACCGGGCCAGAAGGGCAACGCCGCGTTCTTCGGACACAGCAGCAACAACATCTTTAACAAGGGCAAATACAAATTCGCCTTCGTGCTGCTGCATACCTTGCAGAACGGTGATACATTCTACCTGACGTACGGCGGCAAACTCTATGTTTACAAGGTTATTAGCAAGACCATAGTGGAACCCAATCAAGTCAGCGTACTGGGACCGGTGGCCGGCCAGACCGCCACGGCCACACTCATAACTTGCGACCCGCCGGGGACCAGCCTGCACCGTTTGGTAGTGGTCGGCCAGCAGATCAGCCCGGACCCGTCCGGCAATACCGCCGCTACCGCCAGCAGCTCACCACCGACAAGTGAAGCCACCGACTTGCCGGGGAATGGGCCGACTCTCTGGAGCCGCTACATCGCCACCGCCTGGGGCAAAGTTGTCAGCGTGGTCGTTATAGCGCTCCTGATCTTCGCTACTTTCTTATGGGTCAATGCACCGAAGCGGCATCTGCAAAAGGCCGCCAAAGATCGGCTGGCCTGAACGCCGGACCAGGTCGCGGCCAGCCTACTGGTCAGCCGGAATCAACAAAGATGTCTGGTTCAGATTGGTCTGGCCAGGCAGGGCGCCTTTCGCGGTGTTTGGCGCCAGCGTATAAATGAACTTAAAGTCCGGCGCGAAAGCCGGCAGGTAAAGCGGGTTGGCGGGAACCAGCGTCTGCGGGTTGGTATCATCGTAATCGAAGATCAGGACTTTGCCGCCACTTATGTAGGTCAGCCGGTCGCCATCGATCCAGCTGGCGTGCGTCTGCGGCTTATCGAGCGGCTGGGTCGTCTTGTAGTTGTAGCCCTTTTCGTTCTCGATATCGTAAACACCGAAGTCGTTGCCGTTTTCAGCCATTATGAACTGGGCATTGTTAGAAAAGCTCACGTAGTTGGGTCGTGAGACGTGCAGCACCTGTGAAGGGACCAGGGCATGTTTAGGCAGCTTGCGCAGTTGGCCTACCGGGTCCTTGTATATGTATACCTTGTCGGTGCTCGCCGCGCCGACGGCCACGTACAGCGTGCCACTGTATTCCGTGAGGTTCAGCGGGTAACTGCTGCCCGCGGGGAAAGTGCGGACGGGGTATTGGTGATCGCCGATCTTCAGTCTGACCAGCACTTTCCCCGCCGAAGCGCCGGCATCCGTGGCGTATAATAGCGTGTCGTCAGAATAAGATTGGTAGTTCAGCACGTGGTCCAGCACCGCCACGGGCGCCGGCGCGCTAAGCGTGGCCTTACGTAAGCTGGCCGCGCCGGAGTCATACAGATAATACTGGTCGTACTTCTTATTGATCAAAGACAGCTTGGTCGGGTCGGCCGATAATACTTTGTCCAGGTTCTGCGATTTGGAACTGTCCGTCCTGTCTACCAGTACGAACTCCCTCTTACCGTCATAATTGTGCTGCAGCACGACGTGCTTGTTATCATCGGCCCACTCGTCCAGCTGCCAGCTCTGCCGTACCGCCTTCGTCAGCACGTTATCAGGCAGATCGATACCGACCGGCGCTTTAGTGGGATTTTTCAGATCATACAAGCTGAAAGAGGTCATCGAGCCGGGCTTCTGGACCAGCAGCCAGCGCTGGTCGGGACTCTGGGTCGCTAGGCCCGGAGCAGCCTGGAAGCCGGCCAGCTTCTTGCTTGTCAGTTTGCTTGGAACCAGGAGCGGATAGTCGAAATGCTGGACGTCGCCGCCCTCGACCTCTATCGTCCGTTGCCATTGACGGTAGCCGTCGCGTTGCAGCTGAACGCGGTATATCCCCGACGGCAGGGCTATGCGCGCATTGGTCTGGTTCGTATTAAGCTTGCCGTTCAGATATATCTTGGCCGGATGAGGTTGGCTGGAGAAAAACACCAGGCCGTTCTGGATGACCTGGCCGTTCTTGCCGATCCCGAAACCATAAGCTTGGTAGAGCAGCACCAACGCGGCGATCACGATACCGATGGCGACCAAAACATAGCCGACCCACAGTATTACGCGGTGTCTCATCTGTTTGGCGGGATCGAGGAA
>DASZUB010000025.1:0-4316 GCA_035547815.1 Saccharimonadales bacterium (SeqCode) | reverse complement strand
AGCCCCAGACGCTCAAACACGGCGCGCTCATGCCGACCTATCCTGCTTCGCGCGATCTAGCCAGTATCGGCGGCATGGTCAATAACAACTCCGGCGGCGAGAAGTCACTGGAATTCGGCAAGACCGAAGATTTCGTGACCGAGCTGAAGTTCGTCTTCGCTGACGGCGTAGAGCGCACGGTCAAGCCCCTGGACCGCGCGGCGCTGGAAAAGAAAATGAACCAGAAGGATTTCGAGGGCCAGGTCTATAGCAAGCTGTACCGACTGATAGAGAAGAATTACGACCGGATCAAGGCCGCCAAGCCGCACGTCACCAAGAACTCCACCGGATATAATCTGTGGGACGTATGGGATCGCGAGCGCGGCGTTTTCGACCTGACCAAGCTGATAGTCGGCGCTCAAGGCACGCTCGGCTTCGTGACCGACATCCATTTCCGGCTGGTGCCGGCCCGCAAACATTCCGGCCTGCTGGTGCTTTTCATGAAAGATATCGATGACCTCGGCGAAGTCATTCCGACGGTGCTGGAAAGCAAGCCGGCGACATTCGAATCCTTCGACGACGCCACCATGTGGCTTGGCATGAAGTTCTTGCCGAGCTTCCACAAGATGCTCGGCTGGCGTGGTGTCATCAAGCTGCTGTTCAGCCTGGCGCCGAGCGGCCTTAATATGCACGCCTGGCGCGGTCTGCCGAAGCTGGTGCTGATGGTCGAATTCAACGGCGAGACGGAGGACGAAGTGCGCGAAAAAGTCCATGCCCTGCACCGCCAGCTAAGCCAGCACCGAGCACGCTACGAAATCAACGGCTTCGAAGAGGATCCGACTGAAGGAAGGTCTGAGAAATTTTGGCTGATGCGCCGCTACAGTTTCCAGCTGCTAAGGAGCAAGGTCAAGGACAAACACACCGCACCGTTCATCGACGATCTGGTGGTGCCGCCGCCGTACCTGACGGAATTCCTGCCGCGCCTGCGCAAAATCATTAAAAAATACAATCTGTTCGCTACTATCGCCGGGCATATGGGCGATGGTAATTTCCACATTATTCCTCTGATGAAGCTGGAAGATCCGCGGGACCGCAAAAAAATCTTGCCGGCCATGAAAGCCGTCAATAATCTGGTGCTGAAATATCACGGCTCGTTAAGCGGTGAGCACAACGACGGCCTGGTGCGCGGCCCTTGGCTGAAACAGATGTATGGACCGGAAATGCTCAAGATCTTCCAAGAAGCCAAGCACATCATGGACCCAGAAGGCATCTTCAACCCGCACAAAAAAGCTAACGCTGACTGGGAGTACAGTTTCAGTCACATCCGCGACCATTTTTAGCGGCTATCTGATGATTGTCGCGATGCGGCCAGGACGCCGCTCAATACGATAGCCAAGTAAACCAGACCGGTGAGACATGATGATAACAGGGGTGAATGTGTGCTCACGACCAAATATGTACCGCTGGCCAGGGTGGCGGTTATTAAGCCGTAGGCGACGTGGAATTTGCGCTTGGTGGGTGCAAAATTTAGATATGTCGTCCAAGCGAGACTGCTCAATGCTATGATGACGTGCGTTAAAACTATCATTAAGGCTATTTTAGTACACTTTGCGCATGTTTGGTGTCTAAAACGTCCTAATTTGGTGGGGATTAAGTCCAGGTATCGTCTTAAAACGTTAAATGATACAATAAGCATAAGCTACGACTAAAGCTGTAAAAATGGGTAAAAAATACAAATTCGGAGGAGTTGGGCTGTTAGTGGCGATCGTGATCGCGGCTTTGGTCGTGTATCTGCGCAGCCACACCGTCGCGGTGTTGCAGCCGGCCGGTCAAATCGGCGCCCAGGAGCGCCAGCTGATCGTTTTCGCCGTATTGCTATCCGTCGTCGTGGTGGTGCCGACTTTCGTGCTGACCATTTTTATCGCTTGGAAATACCGCGAGGGCAACCACCGGCCTAAGAAATATAATCCTGATTGGGACCATAGTCGGGTATTCGAGTCGGTGTGGTGGGGTATCCCGATCCTCATCATAGGCGTTCTGACCGTGGTGGTCTGGCATAGTTCGCGCACGCTTGATCCCTATCGCTCGCTCGCGTCTGCCAAGAAACCGATGACTATCCAAGTAGTGGCGCTGGATTGGAAATGGCTGTTTATTTACCCAGACCAGCACGTCGCCAGCGTCAATCAGGCCCAAATTCCGGTCGGTACGCCGGTGGATTTTCAAATCACCTCTGATACGGTCATGAATTCATTCTGGGTGCCGCAGCTTGGCGGGCAGATTTACGCCATGCCTGGAATGATAACGCAGCTCCACCTGGTGGCGGATAAGCCGGGCAGCTACGCCGGCTCGTCGGCCAATATCAGCGGCAGCGGCTTCGCCGGTATGACTTTCCAGGTGCGGGTCGGCTCTTCGGACGATTTTGACAAGTGGGTGAATAGCGCACACCAGTCCATGCGACCGCTCGATTCGTCGTCTTACGGACAGCTGGCCAAACCAAGCAAATACGCCGCAGTCAGCTATTATTCAGATGTCCAGAACGGTTTGTTTGAGAACATCGCCATGAAATATATGGGTATGGACATGGGCCATATGTCGGCAATGGGAGCGGGCCGATGATGCTGGCTAACCTTCTCGGCAAGCTTACGCTGCATTCTTTCCCGCACGAAAGGATCACCCAGGCCGCTGGCGCTTCGATAGTGCTGGGTAGTATCGTGGCGTTCCTGGCCATCACTTACTTCGGCAAATGGCGTTGGTTGTGGCGGGAGTGGCTGACCACGACCAACCATAAGCGGATCGGAATCATGTACGTGATAGTGGCCCTCCTGATGCTGCTCAGAGGGTTGTCGGACGCTGCTATGATGCGCGCCCAGCAGGCCGTCGGCGTGGGCACCCACCAGGGGCCGATTCCGCCGGATATGTTCCAGCAGGTCTTTTCGGCACATGGCACGATCATGATTTTCTTCGTGGCCATGGGCCTGATGTTCGGTCTTATCAATCTGGTCATGCCCCAGCAGCTCGGTAGCCGCGATGTGGCCTTCCCGTTCATGAACGCGCTTAGTTTCTGGCTGTTCACGGCCGGTATGCTATTAGTCAACTTGTCGCTGGTGGTCGGTGAATTCTCGGCAGCTGGCTGGCTGGCTTATCCGCCACTATCCGAATTGAAATACAGCCCCGGCGTGGGCGTGGATTACTGGATATGGAGCCTGCAGATCGCTGGCATCGGCTCGCTGATGAGCGGCATCAACTTCATAGTCACTATCTTAAAAAACCGCTGCCAGGGCATGACGCTGATGAAAATGCCGCTGTTCCCTTGGAGCGTCTTCGGCTCGATGGTGCTGGTGGCATTCGCCTTCCCCATTCTGACGGTCACGCTGACGCTGCTATATCTGGACCGCACGCTTGGTATGCACTTCTTCACGGCCGGCGCCGGCGGCAACGCCATGATGTACGTCAACCTGATCTGGGCCTGGGGTCACCCGGAGGTCTACATCCTGGTATTGCCGGCCTTTGGCGTCTATTCGGAAATCGTAGCGACTTTTTCGCGCAAACGCCTGTTCGGCTACCGGTCGATGGTGGCGGCCATCTGGGCGATAGTATTCCTGTCGTTTCTGGTCTGGCTGCATCACTTCTTCACTATGGGTGCGGGCGCCGACGTCAACGCCTTCTTTGGCATGATGACCATGTTCATAGCCATACCGACAGGAGTAAAAATCTTCAACTGGCTATTTACGATGTATCAAGGCAGGATCCGTTTCGCGTCGCCTATGATCTGGTTCATGGGTTTCATTTTCCTGTTCACCATGGGCGGCGTGGCCGGTGTGCTGATGGCAGTGCCGCCGATCGACTTCCAGGTGCACAACAGCTTGTTCTTGGTTGCCCACTTCCATACCATGATCATCTCCGGCGTCGTTTTCGGCTTCTTCGCCGGCCTGACCTATTGGTTCCCGAAAGTCTTCGGTTTCCGCTTGAACGAGCGGCTCGGCAAATACGCCGCCTGGTGCTGGATCGTCGGCTTTGTGCTGGCCTTCGGCCCGCTATACATCCTTGGCCTGATGGGCGCTACGCGCAGACTGGACCACTACAGTGCCTCGATGGGTTGGCAGGGCCTGTTTATTGTCGCCGGCATAGGCGCGATGATCATCTTTTTGGGCGTTTGTTTCCAGCTGTTACAATTGGCCTACAGTATCTGGAAACGTGACGAGAACCGCGATTTGACCGGTGACCCTTGGGACGGCCGGACTCTGGAATGGTCGACCGCCTCACCTACACCGGAATACAATTTCGCCGTATTGCCGACAGTCAGCTCGCGCGACGCTTTTTGGGAGATGAAACGCTCT
>DASZUB010000024.1:0-22183 GCA_035547815.1 Saccharimonadales bacterium (SeqCode) | reverse complement strand
CAAATGCATCTTTTCGGCGGCCACGAACAAATCCTGGACGTAATAATCGGCGTACGAACCTTCCAGCCCTCCCGGAGCCGGCACGTCGCACAGCGGTTTGCCTAAGTATTGGTTGAAATCTTCCGAAATACCGGCCGGCACTTTGCGGAAGACGTCCAAGTCATCGACTACATGGACATGCTTAGCAGCACGACCACGGCGCCGTATTTCGTAAGCGATGGCCTCAGCGGTCAGGACTTCACGCAACGTCCCCAGGTGATACGTGCCCGACGGCGACACCCCTGAAGACACTACGATCTCGCCTGCCGGATGACGCGTTAAAAGTTCATCTACTACGTTGTTCAGCCACTGCATACTTGGTTCAAGTATAGCGAAGTTTAGGAGATGTCGACAATCTTATAGACGGCGGTTTCAGCCGGAGTCTTGATCTCGACCTGTCCACCGACCTTTTGGTCGATCAGCGCTCGGCCGATCGGCGATTCGTCGCTGATCTTGCCGCTCAATGGGTCAGCTTCGACCGTGCCGACGACCTGGAACTCTTTGGTCTTGCCGTTGGCGCGCAGTTTGACACGCGAACCCAGCTGTACCTTCGCTCCCCTGGGCTTCTTGATGATCTCGGCGTTTTGGAGGATTTTCTCGACTTCGGAAATGCGGCTTTCGTTGCGCTCCTGCTCCGCTTTGGCGGATTGGTATTCGGCGTTTTCCGAAAGGTCGCCAAGCTCGCGTGCGGATTTGATCGCCTCGGCAATCGAAGCGCGCTTAGCAATCAAGCCATCCAGCTCGCTCTGGAGCGCGTCGACGCCCTCTTGAGTCAATCGGAATAACTTCTTCATGGGTATATCCTCCCTCTCCACGCTTTCCTCATTGATATTGGGGGCTATTATATCAAGTCTGGCCCGCAGCGGCCAGTGCTTTCATTACTTCGACTTCACCAAGCTGTTCCACCTCTGTCGATTGGCGCGATTTCAGCTCGTAAACACCCGCTTCCCGGGTCTTTTTGCTGACTACCAGCCGATATGGGATGCCCATGAGGTCGGCGTCGGCGAACTTCTCGCCCGGCCGGGCGTCACGGTCGTCATAAAGCGTTTCGACACCGGCCTTGGTCAATTTCTCATATAACTCATCAGCCTGCTTGACCACAGCCGGATCATCGCCGAGCCGCGCCAGATACACCTTGGCTGGTGCCACGGCTTCGGGCCAGACCAGCCCGCGTTCATCCGCGAAATATTCGGCCAGCATGCCCATCAACCGGCTGATACCTATGCCGTAACAACCCATGATGATGGGCTGCCGCTGACCATTCTCATCGGTGTAATAAACTCCCAGAGCATCGGTATATTTAGTCTCCAGATGGAACGTGTTGCCCACTTCGACACCCCGCTTTTTGACAAGTTTGGATTTGTCCAGCCCCAGCTTGGCCAGGTTTTCGTCGGTATAAACTTCTTCGTTTATGGCGATCCTGGCGGCTTCATCGACGTAAATCGTATCTTCGCCGATATCCGTCAGGGTCTGGAATTCATCGCTGAACCGATCGGTAAAAATGCCGCCATCGGCGTAGGTGCGATAGGTCTTATCCCCTAGGCCTAGCCTGTCATACACCTTGTAATACGCTTTTATTACCTGGTCGTAGAGCTTTTCGTGTTCTTCCTGGCTGCGGGCCAACGAGTACATGTCTTTCATGACGAACTCGCGGCCGCGGAGCAAGCCGCTCTTGGCGCGCAGCTCGTTGCGGAACTTGTTCTGAATCTGATAGATATATATCGGCAGGTCCTTATAAGAGTCGACGTAGCCGCTCAGCGCGTCAACTATTGGCTCCTCGTGAGTCAGGCCGACGCCCAGTTCGGCGCCGCTTTTTAGCTTGGTCTTGAACCAGTTATCCACCTTGGCGTCGTCCCAACGGTCGGTCTTTTCCCAGATGTCACGCGGCTGCAGCGCCGTCATCATGACTTCTTGGCCGCCGACGGCATTCATTTCTTCGCGCACAATTCGTTTGATATTCTCGAGCACGCGCAAGCCCAGCGGCAAATATGCGTACACGCCAGCCATTTCCTTATGTATATAGCCGGCCTGGATAAGCAGCTGGGCGTTCCGCGCCGTCTCGTCGGCGGGCACATTCTTGGTGGTTTTGGTGAATAGTTGCGATAGTCTCATACGTCTTCCAGTGTAACCTTAGTGGGCGTGAGCCACAAACAGCGCCACGAAAGCGATACCGTTCTTGATAGCGTGTAAGGTGATGCTAGCCCACAGACTGCCGGTCTTTTCGCGCAGATAAGTGAGCACCAGGCTGAGTATGAAAGTATCGAGCGCGGCGATGTACAGCGGCCCGGCCGCGCCGCCTTCCGGCAGATGCGCAGCCGCGAAAATCAAGCTGGTCAATATCGCCGCCGGAATGATTTTCATGCCCTTCTTCAAGCTGCTATATAAAAAGCCGCGGACCATGATCTCTTCGGTCAGCGGCGGCAAAATCACCAGGCTGACAAAAGCCATCGCGAGCGGCAAAGCACCATGGACGCCGTTGAAGCCGACTTGCTGCTGCTGGTCGACGTTGAAGCTCGGCACGAAATGGGTCAGCACGCTGACGGCTATCAGATACAGCAGATAGTACGCCGGCACGGCTATCAGCGCGTACATAGGGTCGCGCCAGCGCGGCTTTTTAAGGCCGATGGTTTGGAACGTACAACCGTAGCGCTTTAAAAACAGATGGATCGCGGCCAATATGCCGCCGGAAGCCAGCACCAAGTAAAAGAATTGGGCGATGGTGGAATTAGTCAGCCAATCAAGTGCCCGGTCGTGCGACCAATGCCTGATGCCAGGATAAATCGCCAGCATCAGCCCGGCCAAGATTTCCGCGGCATAGTAGACGACGATCACGAAAACCACGCCCAGCCATGGGTTCCACGGTACGCGCGTCTGCCCGTTCTCCTTCGTTTCGGTTTTGGTTTTTTTGTCGTTCATGTCTTAGAAGAATCGCTGTATATCGACGGTCGTTATGGCAATGATAAGGCCGAAAAGTATCACGAAACCGACGGCATTGATAGCCTCTTCGGCACGTGCCGATAGCGGCTTCTTAAGAGCCCGGCTGATCAGCACCGTCCAGAGACGGCCGCCGTCAAGAGCCGGAATCGGCAGGATGTTCATTATTGCCAGTGTCAGTGAAACGATAGCGATAATCATCAGCATGAACTGGTATCCCAGCAAGCTGCCGTCTTTTAGAATCACGAATATGCCGACCGGTCCGGCGACCTGCGAAGTAGCAGCCGTCTGGCCGTGTTCGCGCGCCGTATGATTGCCAGTGACGGCGCCGGCTATCAGGCTGCCCAGACCGCCCAGCGCGTGCCCCAGCCCCTGGAAAGTCAGCGCCGTCACTTGGGCGCTGAAACCGACCGCCACGATCGGCGCTGACCAGGTAGAACGCTGCAGGGTGTATTCCATCGGCACGACCCCCAGATATCCGCTATGGCTGTTAGGCCCCCTCAGCGTCGCCTTGGCGGTACGCTGTTCGCCATCCCGCGTGTAATAAATGATGGCTGTCTTGCCGGCGAACCGCTTCGTCAGGTCCGGTAACTGGTCCGCGCTGGTCACACCGACCGGGCTGTAGCCTGGCAGACCGATGTCATTAAGCTGATCCTCGGCTTTCAGTCCCGCCTTATCGGCCGGCGAACCGGGCTCAATGTAGCTGGCCAGGACCTGGTGCGTGACCAGATGCGTATCGCTTTTGACCGTGTATTGGTTGTCAACGAGTTTCGGCATGCCGATCAGGGCCAAAATCGTAAATAGTATCAGCGCCACCACCAGATTCATAAACACGCCGGCGGCCATAATCTTCGTCTTGGCCCAAGTGCTAGCGGCGCCGAAGCTGCCCGGCTCGGTGTCGCTGTCGTGCTCGCCCTTAAGCTTCACGAAACCGCCCAGTGGTATCAGATTTATACTGAACAGCCAGCCATCTTTCATTTTGCGCGTGTATAGCCTAGGCGGAAAGAATATGCCGAACTCCTCGGCCTCCACGCCGCTGCGGCGGGCGGCCACGAAATGCCCCCATTCGTGGACCACGATCAGTCCAATGAACAGGATTATGCCAATAACCAGCAATAGGATCCCCATGTAACCCTATTATACTTTACAAACCGCCTGGCGCGCGAGTATAGTAAAAAGCGTTAACACAGAGACTTAAAACAAAGGTGTAAAAATGAATCGCATGGCCGCGAACGGCGCGATGGTGGGTAATGAGTTCGCTCTACCCCGACCGAGGGCAAAAACAGTGAAAGTAGAAGCATCAGTACCGGCGTTAACCATATCGCCCAAGGAGGAGGTATTGCCCAGCGACAACCTGAGCGACAACCTGGGTGATATTGATGACAGCCCCAAAAAAGCTTCCTACCCCCACTCCCACACTCATTCACATCCGTTTATCAATTTCCTGCACCGACACAGTTTTATCATCATGTCAGCCGGTGTCCTTATAATAGGCTCCGCGGCAATCGTGCTGGGAGGTACCGTTTGGTCCGCCAAGACCGTTTCCTTATCAAGCGACACCACCAAGGTGAGCACTTCCGCCAAGCCGGTCGCCGGCTTCAACCTGACGGTCCCCGCTGCCGATTTCCAATCCAAGCTCAAAACCATCGCCGGCCAGCCGGTCACCCTTGCCGTAGGACAATATTCGGAACAGCTGAACGCCGACTTCGTTAAGGGCTGGTTGCAGATCACTGCCAATAAAGATAAATCCGAATATTACATCCATGTAAACCAGGCCGCCATGGCTAACTCGCTGGTACAAGAGGCTAACACCTATTCCCGCTCACCGGTCAACCAGCTGACCGTGAATGAAGACGGCCAGAACGTAGTCGCCGTAGCCGGCCAGAACGGCCGGGCGCTGAGCGATCCGAACGGTCTGAAAGCCCAGGCGAAAGACGCTGCCAAGAACGTGCTGGCAGGCAAAGGCTTGCAGTTCAATACCCCACTCAAGAGCCAGCCTTTCCAGGCAGTCACACCAGCTAATTTTGATAAGCTGCTCGTCGCCAATGTGACTTCCAAAAAATTATGGGCTTACGAGAACGGCAAGGTCGTAAACAGCTGGCTGACCAGTGATGGTAAACCGTCCACCCCCACGCCGCTCGGCGAGTTTCATATTTACGCCAAATTCACTGTCCAAGATATGCGCGGCACCAACCCCGACGGCTCACCCTACTTCCAGCCCGCCGTCCCTTGGGTAAATTATTTTTATGAAGGCAGCGCCATCCACGGCGTATATTGGCATCCGCTCAGCTGGTTCGGCGCCATAAACAGCTCGCACGGCTGCGTCGGCCTGCCTGTCGACGAGGCCAAATGGGTCTTCGACTGGGCACCGATCGGCACAACCGTCGTAGTCAACGCTTAGTCGCGCTAATTACAAACTGAGTATTTCGGATTCTTTGGCTTTGGCGGCCGCTTCCGCGTCGGCCCGAGCCTTGCTGATAGCGTCTTCGATCTGCTTAGCCAGGCGCTGGGCGTCATCTTTGCCGATGTCTTTGTCTTTTTCGGCTTTGTTAATCGTATCCAGAGCTTCGTGCCGGACATTGCGCAGTCCGATCATGCATTCTTCCTGCTTCTGCCCGACCTGTTTGGCCAGTTCGCGCCGACGCTCTTCGGTAAGCGGCGGGATAGGCACGCGGATGACGCGGCCATCATCGGTCGGGTTCAGCCCCAGCGACTGCTCACTGCGGATAGCGTCAGCGATCGCTTCCAGGTTATTCGGGTCGAACGGCGTCAGTTGGATAAGCGTAGCCTCCGGCACGGCGATGGTCGCCACCTGGTTCAGCGGCATCCGCGTACCATAAGCCTCGACCGTGATGCCATCCAGCATGGCGGCATTGGCCCGTCCTGTCCTGAGCGTCTTCAAACCGTCCTTGAACCGGTCGACCGCTTGGCCGAACTTGGTCCGCGCGTCTGAAACTACTTGGTCGGCGTCCATGCTTATTACTATATCAGCTGACTTCGCCTAGCGCGATCCGTGAAAAACGGCGCACGACGATATTTTCACCCAATCGCGCGTTGTGCTCTTTCACATAATCACCGACTGTCTGATCAGGATCCTTCACGAAAGGCTGGTCGAGCAGGCAGCGCTCGGCGAAATGCTTCTGCACCTGGCCGGCGACGATCTTGTCCACCATGTCGGCAGGCTTGCCTTCAGTCTTGGCTTTTTCAGCGAATTCCGCTTGGGTTTTTTCGCGCTCTTCGGCCGGTACGTCCTCGGCACTCACATATTGGGGGTTGGCGGCCGCGATATGCATCGCCAGATCCTTGACCAGGTCAACGAATATCTCGTTGCGGGCCACGAAATCGGTCTCGCAGTTGACCTCTACCAGCACACCGATACGACCGTCATGGTTATATGTGCCGACGAGCCCCTGGCGGGCTTCGCGTTCACCGCGCTTCTCCGCCTTGGTCAGACCCTTCTTGCGCATCGCTGCCAATGCTTTGTCAAAGTCGCCGTCGGTTTCTTCCAAAGCCTTCTTCGCGTCGGTCAGGCCGACGCCAGTCAGTTCTTTCAGTCGCCGTACTTCTTTGATATCTATCGCCATCGTCATACCTTCACTTTCTCTATCTTTTCAGTTTGCTCATTTTCGTCGGTCTTGTCCTTGGCCGGTGTAGCGTTCTTGGCTTTGGCCTTGCCGGCTTCGATCGCCGCCTGCACGTAACCGGTTATCAGTTCAATGGTCTTGATTGCGTCGTCGTTGGCCGGGATCGGATATTTGACCAGCGTCGGATCGGCGTTCGTGTCAACGATCGCCACTACCGGAATGCCCAGTTTCGTGGCTTCACGCAGGGCGTTGACGTCGTGCACGATGTCTACAATGAACAGCGCACCCGGTCGTGCGCTCAATTCTTTGACGCCGCCGTACAACGCGTTCATCTGGTCGATTTCTTCCTGGAAACGCTGGACTTCGAGCTTGTTGTACTTGTTGGCTAGCTCACCGCTGGCCATCCGGTTTTCCAGATCCTGCAGGTGCTTGACCCGGCCACCGATGGTCTTCCAGTTGGTCAGCATGCCGCCCAGCCAGCGCTCGGTAACATAAGGCACGCCCGTGTCTTCAGCCGTTTTCTTGATTATGTCCTGGGCCTGGCGCTTGGTGCCGACCAGCAGGACCTGCTTGCCTTCGCTAGCCGTCTTCTCCAGAAAACTCAGCGCCTCGTTCAGCGCGTCGACCGTCTTTGTCAGGTCGATGACGTGCGAGCCGCCGCGCTTGCTGTGGATGTACGGCGACATCTTGGGATGCCAGCGCTCCGTCTTGTGGCCGAAATGCGCGCCGGCCTCTAATAATTTCTTGATATCTACCTCATTGGTAGCCATATTTTCTCCTTCTTCTTCGACCGGGAACCTTTGCGCGCCTACACGGCAATTCGCCAAGGAGGATCAAACCCCGACCTGCTTAATTTATCGTGCTATCAGTCTAACAGATACAACGCTTGCTGACAAGTGTTGACCAAACGTTAACAGATGTGTATACTATTCCCCTGACTATGAAGAAAGGCTTACACCCAGACAATTACCGGCTTGTGGTTTACGAAGACCTGAATAATGGTTTTCGCTTTTTGACGCGTTCTACCGCCGCCACCGAAGAAACCACCAAATGGGAAGACGGTAACGAATATCCGTTGATCAAGGTCCATGTTTCAGCCGCTTCGCACCCTTATTTCACGGGCGAGGAAAAGATTCTCGACGTTGAAGGCCGCGTCGATAAGTTCAAGGCCCGCGCTGCTGCCGGCCAGGCCGCGAAGGACAAACGCGCTGCTGCCGCCCAAAAGGCCTCCAAGCGCGCCGCCGCCAAGGTGGCCAAGGCCGAAACCAAAGCTGAGAACACCAAAGTTAAGAAATAGCCGCGTTAAATAAGGCGTCCGGAATAATGATTTCGGGCGTTTTTTGTTTACCTATATAATTCAAGGTGACCATGGAAGAAAAAGAACAGGAATTACGGAATGAACTGGCGGAACTGGAGCAGAAGCTCCAGGATCCGGCCATCTACAGTGACAAGAGCTATCCGAAGCTAGCCAAGCGCAAGGCTGAGCTGGATGAGCTGGCAGCGCTTTTTAATGAACGCCGGCAATTGGACAAAGACAAAGCCGCCGCCGAAGAGCTTTTGGATGGCACCGATTCCGAGATGCGCGAGATGGCCGAAACCGAACTTGCCGAGGTCAAAGACCGTGCCGCGGCCAACGAGGAAAAACTGCGCGAGGCGCTGACACCGAGCGACCCGAACAATAACCGCGATGTGATCATCGAGATCCGGGCCGCCGCCGGCGGTGACGAATCTTCCCTGTTCGCCGGCGAACTTTACCGCATGTACGCCCGCTGGGCCGAGAGCCACGGCTTCAAGGTCGAATTGATCAGTGAATCGCCGAACGAGGTCGGCGGTTACAAAGAAATCACTTTCGCCGTCCGCGGCACCGATGCGTATAAGAACCTTAAGTTCGAGGCTGGCGTGCACCGCGTCCAGCGCGTGCCGGTGACCGAAAGCCAGGGCCGCGTTCACACCTCGACCGCGACCGTCGCGATACTACCGGAGGCCGAAGAAACGGATATAGAAATCAACCCGGCCGATCTGCGCGTAGACGTTTACCGCAGCAGCGGCCACGGCGGCCAATCCGTTAACACCACCGACAGCGCCGTTCGGATCACCCACCTGCCGACCGGTATAGTGGTCGCCAACCAAGACGAAAAATCCCAGATCAAGAACAAGGATAAGGCCATGAGCGTGCTGCGCTCGCGCCTGTTACAGATGAAGATCGAAGAGGAACAGAAGCAGCTGTCCGATGCCCGGAAGAAGTTGATCGGTTCCGGCGACCGCTCCGAAAAAATCCGCACCTATAATTTTCCGCAAGACCGTATCACCGATCATCGCATAGGTTACAGCCGCTCCAACATCCCGGCCGCCCTGGACGGCGATATCGACGACCTGATAGAAAAACTTCAGGCCGCCGAACACGAACTGCTCACCGAGGAATAACATGAAAATTTTTATTACGGGATCTTCCGGCACCGGCAAGACCAGTGTCGCGAAAGCTTTGTCCGATAAAGGATATTCAGCATTCAGCCCTGAAGACATGGGTATTAATAAGTATATAGATATGAAGACTAATGCCTTCGTCCCTCGCCCGACGCCACCCATCGACCACAGTAGATATAGAAGTACTTGGGATACGGCCAAATTGAAAAAAATGCTGGCTAGCGATGACGTCGTCTTCATCGCGGGACAGATCGGGACGCAAGCTGATTACTACAATCTGTTCGATAAGATTATAGTATTAACAGCTGCTAACGAAACGATTAAACAACGGCTATTGCACCGCAACACGAATCCATATGACTATGGTAAACATCCCGACGAAATGAAACACGTAATGTGGTACAACTTAAACCTTGCCAAAGAATTACTTGATGCCCCCGGTGCTATCGCAATTGATGCGAGTCAACCTTTGGACGCCGTGGTCGCTGAAGTTTTGAGGCATAGTAATGAGGGTTAACGATTGGCTGTCACAGGCTACCGAAAAACTTGTTCATGCCGGGATAGGCACGGCACGGCTCGACGCGTTGGTTTTGCTGGAGGACGTGAGCGGTCGTGACCGCGCATGGCTTTTGGCGCATCCTGAATACGAATTGTCGTCAGGCGAATCGGCCGAACTCAAAAAGTTGCTCATTAGGCGAGCCGAACATGTGCCGCTCGCCTACGTACGCGGTCACACGGAATTTTATGGTCGTGAGTTCATAATCACGCCCGCCGTGTTGGAACCGCGGCCCGAATCGGAAACCATGATAGATTGCCTTAAAAAGTTGCCTGACCTGCCCAACCAGGTGAGGATAGCAGACGTGGGTGCCGGCTCTGGCGCCCTCGGTATAACAGCTAAACTGGAGCTGCCAGAAGCGCGCGTGGAGTTACTTGAAATAGATCCAGAAGCTCTAAAAATTGCTCAAAAAAACGTAGATAAATGTACAATGAACGCAATCGCCTTAAGAAGTGACCTGCTTACAACGTCGCGGCAGACTAATGATGTGCTGCTGTGTAACCTACCCTACGTACCAGATAAGCATAAGATAAATCAGGCGGCGGCACAGGAGCCTGGCATAGCTATTTTCGGTGGTCCGGACGGTTTGGATGTATATCGGCGGCTGTTCAACCAGGTTAAAAAACTCCAAAGTAAACCGTTGTTTATTTTAACTGAGAGTTTGCCGCCACAGCACGATGGTTTAACGCGCATCGCCACTGAAGGCGGCTACAGATTAACCGCGGTAGACGACTTCATACAAGTTTTTCAATTGAGCGCCTGATTACGGTTTTTGCGCCGCACATCTGGCCTGAGGCATATATATTTTATATATACTTTTTATATATAGGTGCGCTGGTTGTGTTACCCAGGAGCCACCATAGATATCCTGCCTAGGCGGCACTAAATAGCTGTTGAACACAAAATTTAACAGATAGAGCTAGAGGCCTCTAGCTAGTCGGGACAGAACCAAGGGTGACAGATATATGCTGGGTCTTGCCCCCGCGCAGCACTGTCAGGTCTAGCTTATCGCCCGGTTGGTGCTGGCTGAGAAGAGATGTCAGGGAGTGCGCCTGGTCGATATCGGTGCCGTTGACCGCCGTGATGACGTCACCTGACTTAAGCCCGGCTTTAGCAGCCGGAGAGCCCGAGATCACCGATGGATTCGAAGGGTCATTGCTGGGAGCGATAAAAGCTCCGTTCTGCACGCTTAGATTAAACTCGTCGGCTATGTCCCCTGTCAGCTGGACGTAGCGCACGCCCAGATAGGGCCGTGAGAACTTACCCGACTTGACCACCTGATCGATCAGCCCCTTCACATCGTTGATTGGGATGGCGAAGCCGATATTCTGTGCACCGCCACCAGCCACCGCTGTGTTGATGCCTATTACCTGCCCATTCAGGTTGACCAGCGGACCGCCGGAATTGCCCTCATTTATAGCGGCATCGGTCTGGAACAGGTCGACCAGACTCTCTGCCGAAGCGGACGAGTCGGACGAATCACCGGCCTGCAGGCTGCGGCCGTAACCGGAGATGATACCACTGGTCACAGTGTTCTGGAACTGACCCAGAGCATTGCCGATAGCCACGACATCGTCGCCGACCTGCACTTTGGAAGAGTCGCCCAGCGTGGCCGGCTTAAGCTTGTGGCCGTCGGTGTTATTTATCTTCAGGAAGGCGATATCCAAGGTATCGCTATCACTGGTGCGGCCCAGCACGGACACGTCTTTCAGCTCCGTGCCGTCACTCAGAGTCACGCTGACATTGGTGGTGCCGGCCGGCACCACGTGGCGGTTGGTCACTATCAGGCCACTGGAATCTATGATAATGCCCGTGCCAGCCGCCTGCTCCTGATTCGGCTGGGCGAAACCGAAGGCGCCAAGCCCACCGCCACCGGCGCTGGCGCTAGTGATATTGACGTTGACGCTGACCACGCTCGGGCCGACAGTCTTGGCAATCTGGCTGATCAGTTGGCTCTCGCTGGTGACGACCTTCTTTTCATTGCCGACGCTGCTGGTCACCAAACCGTTGTTATTACCCCTGCTCTGCAACCAGGCGCCGCCGAAACCGCTCAATACGGCGACTACGACGACCGTGATTATAAGCCTCGCGCCGCCGCCCGAAAGGTTCGGCTTCTTCCAGCCCCCTGAAGGTCGCAAATTAGGCAGCCCCGGCCCACTGCTGACCTTACTGGAAACGCTGTATGGCTGTTTATCCGCCGCTGTGCCCGCTTTTTCCCCCTTAGCAGCCATTTATACGACCTTGTCTCCCCAATCCGAGAACGCTAATATCACCAATACCACGGCGATCATGATAAAAACTATCTGGCGGCGTACGCCGCTGCCGAGCTTGTCTTCGTGATCCAGATAATACATGCCCGCCAGCCCGTAGCCTATGATGCTCAGTAGCAGTGTGGGCTGGGATATGACACCGTAAAATATCAGCCAGTGGCCCAGCAGCCACACCAAGGCGGCACCGAAGTAGCCCCAGGTATAAGCCAGCATTTTGGCGTACGGCTCGTCGAAGGCGTCAAAGAAGTGGCGGGCGGCCATGACACAGATTATGCCGGTCGCCAGCGTCAGCCCGTATAACGGACCGGCTGTCCAGGCCAAGAAAAGCGCCATCAGGGCGGCCAACTGGCCGATGGCGGCCTGCACGGCGATCATGCGCGTCCCCGAAGCCGGCTTGATCGATATCAGCCAAACTCCGTATAAGACCACCCATAAAAGCTGTAATAACAGATTGTTCGAGGCGTGCGCCATGAAGGTCACCACCGACAAGCCGACCATGATGTCGACGGCGTTGGCGCGCACATTGGCGGCCCAGAACCGGGGGCGCACTGCTAACATACGCCATTTACTTAACACCACGACGCTGAGCGCCAGCTGAACGAAATTCAGTCTTACCAATATGAAAACGACTATCGGCAATATGACCAGCAGTAACAGATGGAACAGGTTGGATAGGCCGCTGGCCGGTTTAATTTTGCGAAGGAGGCGCCTCATCACTACCTAATATGATAACAAAGTCGGCGCCATTAGCCTTTATCGAATTATCGGCGGGCGGCGTGGTGGCCGTCAGCCCCAGCCGCTGCTCCAGGGATTTCTTGGTGTGCGAATCCCTGCCGTTCGTCATATCAAGCAGCGTGGTCTGGACATAATTGGTGTTCGGCGCGTTGCCGACCTGCGTCACGTTGTAACCGAGTGCCTTGATATCATTGGCCCGGCTGGAAGCGAAACCTTCGGTCGGCGTGCCATTCAGCACCTCTATGGTGGCGTTCTCTTTTATCAGATATGGGTCTTTTAGCTGGGCGTGGATGTAGTCCTGGATGGCGTTGTAGTTGAACAGCCCGGCGGTGGGTAGCGCGATCGATTGGCCGGCCAACGTACCGGTGGTAACGTAGTTATTCGGCGCATCAGACAGACCCAGGGAAACCGTGCTACTGTCCGGTATCTTCTTGATTATTCCGTACAACCGGGTAGCGTTTTTCAGGGTCAGGTCGGTATGGACGTTATCGCCGAAGGCTTTGGCCAGCCTGGATATCTTAAGCGGGTTGCTGAGCGTGCCGAGCGTCTCGACCTTCGTCTTAAGCGCCAGCAGAACGGCCCGCTGCCGCTGGGCGCGGGCGAAATCACTGGTAGTTTCGCGCGAGCGGACATAATTGAGCGCTTGCTTGCCGTTGAAGTTGTCGTTGCCTTTCTTGGCCAGCACCGAGTTGTTACCATTTTCCCAGGCCATCGTCGGATCTACCAGATCGGACGGCACCTTCACCGTGATACCGTTGACGGCGTCGACAGCCTGCTGGAAAGCCTGGAAATCGACCAGCACGTTGTAATGGATGGTCGTGCCAAGCACGCTTTCCACTACCTGGTCGGCCTCGTCGAAACCGGCTTGGATGACATTCGGATCGGTGCTGCCTGGGGTGTCATGACCCAGATATTTGAATTCGCCGGTCTCGAACGCGGCGTTGATCTTCATGGTTCCCTGGTTCGGCACGTCTACCCAGAGGTCGCGCGGAATACTGATAAGCGTCGATTTGTGGTTGACCACATCGATGCTGTCGAGCATCATGGTATCCGTCAGGTCCGGGCCATCGTGGTTGCCGCCGCCGCGGCCCATCAGAAGCACGTTGATACGGCCGTCAGCCTCGCCCTTCAGCAAGCCATCGTTATTGGTCTTGAGTGCCGCCGGGCTGCCCTGGAAGCTCTTATTTATATTGAAGAAGCCCTGCGAAAACAGGAAGCCGCCTATTATAAGGACCAGCACGATAGCGGCTACGGCGCCGCGGAACATCCAGCGGCGGATGACGGCCAGTTTACCATAGCGCAGCAGCGAATCGAGGTGCCTGAGCGGACTTTCATTGCCCGGCAAGTCCATGTCAATCGGCGGCATATACCGCGCCGGCACCTCTGTTTTAAGCGTAGTTTCGAGACCCGGCACGGTACTTCTTGGCGCCTCTATGGCCACGACGGCCTTAGCCAGTTCGTAAACCGATGCTGGCACGCGCTTCTTGGCGGGCATGTTAGGCCTTGCCGAAGACGTCGTAGGCCTAGGGGCGCGGCGGAAACGGCTCATATCATCCGTACTCAGAGCACCGCGGCGCGGCGATCGGTTGCTTAGGTCATAAGGGCGCGGCGGCAGTACCTTCGGCACAGGTTGTTGGTAATCCCCAAAGGCAGTTTTTGTTATTTGGCGCCTTATTTTTGTCTCACGCCGTCTGTTTTGTGACGGTTCCATCTCTGGTCATAAGCATTATAACGTCAAAAAGCTTATGTTGTAAATAGGAAAATGAATTTTAGCGCCAATTTTAAAATGCTATAGTGGAAGTCGTATGCAACCGAACTCCAGCCCTCCTGCCCCTGCCTCAGACAGCCAGGCCAAACAGGAGCCAGAAAAACACGGCCAGCCCAGCGACAGCCGGCGTCTGTGGCACGAGGGCGCTTCCGCAGTTATCATAATCCTCGCCGCCATCCTGGCCGCCGCCTTCATAATATTGTTCGTCTTCCGCTCCTACCAAGTCGATGGCCCCAGTATGGAGAACACCTTGCAGAACAACGACAAGCTGGTCATCTGGAAAGTCCCGCGGACCTGGGCCAGCATTACCCGCCACGACTACATACCCGGCCGCGGTGATATCATCGTCTTCAACGAAAACGGCCTGTCGCAATACGGTCAAACTGATAGCAAACAGCTGATCAAGCGGGTCATCGGCCTGCCGGGCGATCGCGTGGTCGTGAAAAACGGCAAAATCACCATATATGATAAGGCCCATCCTAGCGGCTTCGACCCCGACACCACGCTGCCTTACGGCGAACATGGGTCTATTCCCTACACCTCTGGTGATATAAACGTCACCCTTGGCCCGCACCAGTTGTTCGTCTGCGGCGACAACCGCCCGGATTCGCTGGACTCGCGTATCTTCGGCCCGATCAACGCCGACCAGATCGTCGGCAAGCTGGTCTTGCGCGTCTTCCCCATCAGCCACGCCGAAGCCTTCTAGCCCCGGCATCTTAGCCCTGTGGTATATTTATACTATGGACCAAACACCAAAACGAGGGCTTGGCAAGGGCTTGGGCAAAGGTTTCGACGCCCTGATTTCCGATGATTTCGACAAAAGCCTTCTGCTCACCAGCGAAGACCGTGTCGAAAAAGTACCCATCGCCAAGTTAGCGCCCAACAAACACCAACCGCGCACGTCATTCGACGACGCCGCGCTGCGCGAATTAGCCGACTCCATCAAACGCCACGGCATCGTCCAACCGCTGGTCGTGACCCCTGAAAAAAACGGCAGTTACGGCCTGGTCGCCGGTGAACGCCGCTGGCGCGCCGCCAAGTTGGCCGGCTTGAAAGACGTGCCCGCCATCGTCCGCGAGCGTCAAGAACTCGACCAATTAGAGATCGCTCTTATCGAAAATGTCCAGCGTGTCGATCTGTCGCCGCTCGAACAAGCCGTCAGCATCGAGCGCCTGCACGAACAGTTCAACCTTGGCTACGATGAGATCGCCAAGCGTCTCGGCAAGGGCGCCTCGACCGTCAATAACACCGTGCGCCTGCTAAGACTGCCCGAAGCCGCACGCGATGCCCTGGCCGCCGGCAAGATCACCGAAGGCCACGCCCGCGCCATCTTGTCGCTCAAGGGCGACGCCGAACGCCAAGACTATTTACTCAAGACCATCATTTCCCAGGGATGGAGCGTCCGCCAGGCGGAACGTTTCGCCACCTCTGTGAAAGCCGGCGTGAAAGAGACGAAGAAAGCCCACGCCCGCGCCCTGGCCGAGACTGCCGAGACCAAACTGCTCAGCAAACGGCTGGACGCGCCGGTCAGCCTGCGCCGTACCGCCCACGGCGGCAAACTCGAGATCACCTTCCAAAGCGACGACGACCTGGCCCGGATCATCAGCAAGCTCTAGGCCCACCATTTAATTAAATTTTTCGTTTCGGCCGGCTCGCACGGCCTCATCAGCAATCTTAGATTGGACGAAAAAGCGACCCCAGACCAGATAAATATATAAAAAATATATACCTGGCACAGACCAAGAACCTGCAAACTTCACAAGTCCCCCTGGGATCTATCTGTGTTACGACGAACTGGCTTGGCGCCTTAAGGGGCCGGGCCCTAATGGCTTTCGCCTGCAGGGTGCTCAAGCAGTATTTGCCGGCACCCGGGATGCTGCGATCATTCTTTTACCCTTCGGGTCATGCGTAACAAGAACGCCGCCCGAGAGCATCATTACCAGGAGGCCGACCATCCACCAGAGCAGCGGCCTGCCTTCCAGGTTATGCGAGAACACGAATCCGACCAGTATATAGCCAGCCATAGCGGCCGACCACAGGCCGGAAAGCAGGAGTTTCTGCTTCAAGCTGAGTCCCCATTCCTCGTAATTGAGGCCGTGGTGGAATTCGTAGCGGACGTACTTGCTGAGCTTGACGCTGACGACAGCCACGATGACCACGAGCGCAACCAGCAAGATGGCGATGGCTACAAGCAATACATGAAGCATACTTCTTCACCTTTCGTCGATATGGAAAGTGCTTAGAACGACTGGGAACCACAAAAAGCTTCTACCAAACTTCTACAGAGGTAATTATACACCATAAAAGTTAGATTGTCAATATTGAGTCGTCTGCTTAACAGGGGTCAGCCCAGGCGGCCACGGACCTCTTTGGCCAGCGCCTTGTACGAGCGGGCACCCTTGCTCCAACGGTCATGCTCATAAATCGTACGGCCATAACTCGGCGCCTCGGCCAGCCGCACGTTACGCGGAATAATTGTCTTGAATAGCTTTTCACCGAAGTAATTCGCCACCTCGGCCTGTACCTGGTCGCTCAAAGAATTGCGCTTATCGAACATCGTCAGCACGATTCCGAGCAGCTCAAGCTGCGGATTGGTACTGCCCCGCACCGCCTGGATAGTCTGAAGCAACTGGCTCAACCCCTCTAGCGCGTAATACTCGGCCTGCACCGGTATCAGCACCTGCTGCGCCGCGGTCAGCGCGTTAATCGTCAGCAGCCCCAGGGACGGTGGGCAATCTATCAACACATAATCGTAGACCACGGCCTGTTGCAACGCCTGCTGCAAAGCGAATTCACGGTGTTCACGCCCGACCAGCTCAACTTCGGCGCCGGCCAGGTTGTTGTTAGCCGGCAGCACGAATAATTGTGCGACGTTGGTTCTTTGCACCGTATCCATAAGTGCGGCCGTGCCATTCAATACATTATAAGTTGTCAATTGGGTCGACTCGACCGGTATGCCAAGGCCGCTGGTAGCATTGCCCTGAGGATCCAGGTCAACCAGCAGCACGCTGGACCGCTGCCCGGCCAGCTGCGCCGCCACGTTGATAGTCGTGGTCGTCTTGCCGACCCCGCCTTTTTGGTTAACTACCGCTATTATTTTTGTCACATTGCCCTCTTTCAGGCTCAGTATATCATTCTTCCCCATATCTTATATATAGCCTTATAGTCCTAGCCTTTTAGTATTAATTAGACGTTACAGGCTTATGCTTGCATTAGAGACCGGACTTGTTACGCTTTAACCAGAACAAGACTTTAAAAGCATGGGAGTTAAGGATGGCAGACCAAAAGAACGCACTGATATCAGTTTTTGATAAGACCGGCATAGAAGATTTTGCCGGTGGCCTGGTAGATCTGGATTGGAGACTTTATTCGTCAGGTGGCACGGCAAAACGTCTGGAATCAGCAGGCATACCGGTGGATGATGTCGCGGACCTTGTTGGTGGCGCTGCTATCCTGAACCACAAAGTAGTTACATTGTCCCGAGAAATCCATGGCGGCTTGCTGGCGGACGACTCCGAGGAAGACGAGGCTGATCTGGCGCGGGAAGGCATTCCACGGATCGAGCTGGTCTGTGTCGATATGTATCCCCTGGAAGCTGAATTGGCCGACCCGGACGCCACGCCGGAGTCAGTACGCCTTAAGACCGACGTCGGCGGCCCTACGATGCTGCATTCGGCCGCGAAAGGCCGTCGGATCGTCGTATCCAGCGCAGAGCAGCGTGAGCCCGTACTGGACTGGCTACGACAAGGGCAGCCGAACCGGGAGCAATATATCATTGACCTCGCAGCTGCCGCAGAACTAGCCGCTGCCGAGCACATCATGGCTTCTGCGCGATATCTCGCCGGCCTGGCCGCTAACCCGCCGCGATAGACCGCAATAGAAAAACAGCCCGGCCAAGGGCTGTTAAGGAGTTTGTAAATCTTGTGAGGTGATTTTTGTTTCGTCCAGCCCCTGCGAGGCAAAGGCTGGACGTTTGGCTTTTTATTTAAGGTTTTGAACCAATGTTTGTTGGTTAGAGCCGGAGCTTTCTGCGCCAACCCCGTACTTCCAGTATCTACTTATGGGCCAGGCGATTCAAGCCTTTTTTGAGTAAAATTGATATGCGAATTCGGGGTGCACGAAAGGCATTTTTCGGTCTGATTTCTGTTGTAAATACGATAACTGTTAGATTATTTATAGTAGTTAGGGCGCTAAAATCCACTCGCAACCTTACCTGTTAAATGGAGGCTTTTATATATAAATTACAACGCTAGGATTGAAGACAAAAACTTTTCCACACTGACCGGGTGCTCGGCGGCAGCGGACTAAGCGATCTTGGTAACTTTGAGAACCGTGTGGCGCTGGCGATGACCGCGAACGACCCGAACACGTTTTTTAGCCTTGTAGCGGATAGAGGTGACTTTGTCGCCCTGGACGTCGGCTTCTACCACTTCGGCCGTAACCTTGTTTTTCTCTAGCGATGGCTTGCCGACTTCGGTCTTGTCGCCGTTGATCAGCAACAGCGGTGTGAAAGTGATCGTCTTGCCGGCGTCCTGAAGGCGCTCCACTTCAAAAGTTTCGCCCTCGGAGACGAGATACTGTTTGCCACCTGTCTTTATAACTGCTTGTTTCATAGATACCGATAGAGCATACCAAAAATTGCCGCCCCTGTAAAGGGTTCTGCGGCTGGTTTTATAGATTGAACTGCTGTGCTATCCTATATTATGTAAATTAACGCAAATATTAACTAGGAGTGAAATTATTACGATGGCAGAAGCACTTGCGCATAACGGCGCACCCCAGGCGCATGAGGGATCAGAAAGATTCAGGTTGATGTATTTGGGTCTATTAAATACAGTTAACGAGAGGCTGGGCGAAATCCCTGAAGACGCGCGAGACCAGATCGAGTTCGTAAGTTTTAGTCTGAACGATAGAACTACATCACTAACCGGAGTAACGGTTGGCAGGAGAAATCACGAAGGGGTCTTGCCCGTTACTTTCGTGGAAGGTACTTATAAGGAGTCAATCGGTTTGAGGCCTGATGGGTCGCTG
Organism: Saccharimonadales bacterium (SeqCode); assembly: GCA_035547815.1. Taxonomy (GTDB): domain Bacteria; phylum Patescibacteriota; class Saccharimonadia; order Saccharimonadales; family UBA4665; genus JARIHC01. The sequence continues at coordinate 2,842 of DASZUB010000024.1, read as the reverse complement.
GAAGGGCCAGATCCTGATTCCAGTATGTTCGCCGTGTTCGCTGCGGATCTTGAAAGACGGCTGGACAGTTTGGAAGGAGCACCGGCTACCGCCACGATTATCAGGGAAATTCCTCTGTAATTATTAGATTTTCAGGCCTTCGATAGCTTGATAGTCAGCTCGGCGCCATCGATTTTGACGGTGGTCGAGTAATCATATTCCGTGGCCGGCTCCTGTTCGGGTACGGCCAGTACTTCACGGAGCATGTAGTCGTTCAGCTCTTTGCTCTCGAACACCTTTTTCAGGCTGTCGTCTACATCTGAAAGAGCCAGATGTATGCGGTTGTCGACTTCCAGGCCGGCATCTTTGCGGGCTTTTTGGACGTGGCGGACGATCTCGCGCATCTGGCCCTCGGCCTTCAGCTGAGGCGTTATTTCAGTATCCAGCCGGACCTGTTTGTCCCATTTAACTTCTTTGACGTTGAGCTCTTCGGCAATGATATCACGGTACAAATCGGGTAGTTCGGGCACGCTGACGGCCTGGAGCGGCTGGCGGACCTTGATCTTGGCTTCGGCGCGCTGGGCCAAGCCTTCGGCGATATATTCGCGGGCGCGGGCCATTTCATTGGTCAGCTGTTTGTTCATCTGGCCAGCCTCAGGCCAGTCGCTGAGGTGGACGGATGACGGTAGATCAGTATCGGCAGTCAATTGCCGCCAGAGGTGATCCGGCAAGAACGGCGAGAAAGGCGCCAGCAGCTGGCAGAGCCTGAGTAGCGTATAGTGCAAGGTGGCGTATGCTTGCTGCTTGTCCGAATCGTCTTCGCTCTTCCAGAAACGGCGCCGTGAGCGGCGGACGTACCAGTTGGAGGCGTCATCCAGCAGCTGTTCAAGCGGCCGCGTGGCGCGGTCCAGACGGTAATCATCCATGGCCCTGGTAACCTGCGCAGTCGTTTCGTTCAGGCGCGAGAGCATCCATTGGTCTAGGATATTGTCGCTCTGGGGCTCGCTCAAGGGCTCTGACGGCTTGAAACCGTCGACATCGGCATAAAGCTTATAGAAGTTAAAGATGTTGTTGAGGGTCATGAAAACCTTGCGCTGGACGTCGCGCAGAAAATCGGTGCTGAAACGGGTGTCTTCGCCGTTCACCAGCGGACTGCTGGCCATGAAGAAGCGCATGCTGTCGACGCCGTACTGGTCGAAAACATCATCCATCGGAGCGTAATTTTTGCGGCGCTTACTGAGCTTTTCGCCGTCCGCGGCATTGATCCAGCCGCTGACGATGACGTTTTGGAAGGCCGGCTTGTCGAACAGCGCCGTGGCCAAGACATGCAAGGTGTAGAACCAGCCGCGCGTCTGATCCATGGCTTCGGCTATGAAATCCGCCGGAAAACGCTCTTCCCACTGCTCTTTGTTATCGAAGGGATAATGATCCTGGGCGTATGGCATGGCACCGCTCTCGAACCAACAATCGAAGACTTCGGGTATGCGGCGGGCGATCTTGCCGCTGTCGGTCTTGATTTCGACATCATCGATGAACGGCCGGTGCAGGTCGCCAATCTTCTCGGGGTTTACAGCTCGTTGTTTTAATTCTTCGACGCTGCCGATCACCGTTATTTCACCATCCTCAGTGACCCAGACGGGCAGCGGCGCGCCCCAGAAGCGGTTGCGGCTGATAGCCCAATCACGGGCGCCGCTCAGCCAATTGCCGAAGCGCCCTTGCCTGATGTGCTCCGGCACCCAGTTGATCTGGTCGTTGTTTTTGACTAGACGGTCACGCACCTCTGTTACTTTGACGAGCCAGGAGTCGGTCGCGTAATACAAAAGCGGCGTGTCACAGCGCCAGCAGAACGGATAGGTGTGCCGGATGGTCTCGGCGGCGTAGACGTTTCCCCGTTTGGCCAGGTACTCGATGATCGGCCGGTCGGCTGACTTGAAGAACTTGCCGGCGAATTCTTCCGGCAGGCCGGCATCGGTTACGACGTGGCCGTTATCGTCCACCGTCTTAAGGACCGGCAAGTCGTGTTCGCGGCCGAGCATAAGGTCGTCTTCACCGAAGGCTGGCGCCACATGGAGTACGCCGGAACCGTCATCGATACTGACGAATTCAGCCGGCCAGACTTTGTAGAGATTAGTGTTGGCTTCCAGATTGGTGAGCCTAAAGAGCGGCTCGTAGCTCTTGCCTACCAGGTCTCGGCCGTGCAGTTCGCGGGTTATGGTGTAAGTGTCTACGTTCAGCGCCTCGAGTCGGTCGCGGGCCAGCACCAGCGTTTCGGCCAGGCCATCATCATCTTTAAGCTCGACGTAGACGTATTCGGCGTCCGGTTTGACGGCGATAGCGGCGTTGCCCGGCAGGCTCCACGGCGTGGTGGTCCAGCCCAGCAAATATGCGTCCTCATCTGTTAATTTGAACTTTACGAACAGACTCGGATCCTCGACATCATCCTGATAGCCTTGATTGAGCTCGAAGTTGCTGAGCGGCGTGGCGCAGCGCGGGCAGTACGGCGCGCTGCGAAAATCCTTGTAGACCAACCCCTTGTCGTAGATCGACTTGAAGACGTACCAAACACTTTCCATGTAGCTTTCGTCTAAAGTGGCGTAAGTGTGCTCGTAATCGGCCCAGCGGCCGACGCGGCGGAACATGGCCTCCCAGATATCCTTGTATTTGAAGACGGAGGCGCGGCATTCGGCGTTGAATTTATCGATGCCGTATCTGACGATGTCCTGTTTGCCACGGAAACCGTGCTCTTTCTCAATGGCATATTCCACCGGCAGGCCGTGCGTGTCCCAGCCGACGCGGCGCGGTACATAGTAGCCGCGCATGGTCTTGTAGCGTGTCACCGTGTCTTTGATGGTGGTCTGGAGCA
>DASZUB010000023.1:0-4361 GCA_035547815.1 Saccharimonadales bacterium (SeqCode) | reverse complement strand
CGTCATAGCCAGTATCAGCGGCCTGCGGCCGGATCGGCCGGTCATTTTGGTAGGCCATTCCATGGGCTGCCTGGTGGCAGTGCGAATCGCCCGGCTCAGGCCTGATCTGGTCCGCCATCTGGTGCTATACGAAATGCCACTTTATGAAGGTCTGCCCGAAAAACGCAGCTATAGGGCGCGACTGGCCATTTATAACCGGCTTTATGCCAGGTTGCTTCGGTTCGAGCCGACATTCGAGCCGGAAAAAGCGCGTCTGGTCGAACGGTTGGCGCGGCGAATCACGGGGTTCGAGGTCGAGCGCGCGACTTGGCAACCATTCCTAAAAAGCCTGGAAAATACCATTTTGAAACAGACGGCGGCCGAGGACATCAAGCATATCGCCGCTCCGATGGATGTTATTTATGGCTCTTTTGACATGCTGGTAATCCGCGGCGAACCGAAGCGCATATTCGGTGAGGGCAGCACTAATATCACGGCACACACCATCCGCGCACGGCATATGATTTCAACGAAGGCCAGCCGGTTCATAGTCAGTCGCATAAAGGCGGCCCTGGATGGCTGACGATCTGATTCGGCAGTTGTCGATACCGGCGGAAATGGCCGCGCCGCGGCTATTGGGCTGTCGGCTGGTCAGGCGGGTCGGCGATACGCTGATTGCTGGCCGCATAGTTGAGACCGAAGCCTACAGCCAGGATGACGTGGCCAGCCATAGCTACCGCGGTGAAACGCCGCGCACCAAAGTGATGTTCGGGCCGGCAGGTCATCTATATGTCTATTTCACTTATGGCATGCATTATTGCTGCAACGTGGTAACGGGACCTGACGGACACGGTTCAGCCGTGCTGATCCGCGCGCTCGAGCCGCTAGAAGGCCACCAGGCGATGAGCCGTAACCGCCGCGGCCAAACCGGCGAGGCGCTGGCCAACGGCCCGGCCAAACTTTGCCAGGCGTTGGAAATCGGTAAATCATTCAATGGCCACGATTTGCACCACGAGCCGCTGCGCCTGGTGATGGAGCCGCCGATCGCCCAGACGGACATCGTACAGACTACCCGCATCGGCATATCACGCGGCCAGGATGTGCCTTGGCGCTTCTATATCAGGGACAACCCCTATGTTTCCGGGCCGTGAGCAACATGTGACCATAATCACATTGCATTTTCGCCTGTCAGGGCATACGCTGAAATCGGAAGTGTGAGGCTTCCATAAGACCCGGGCGCATTCGACCCGGGTCTTTAAGTTTGTCCATCAGTTCGTTTTGGCAGCCGTGGTAGGATATGAGGAAATGCTGCGTTATTTTGCTTTTTCCGGCCTGCTGACGATAGCGGCTATTTTGGTCGCTTTGTTCGGCCTGGGTTTCGGCGCTGCGCTGACCACGATCATATTGATAGCTATCGAAGTCGCCTTCAGCTTCGACAACGCCATCGTCAACGCCAAGATCCTGGAGCGGTTATCCAATTTCTGGCAACAGCTGTTTCTGACCGTCGGCATGGTGTTTGCCATCCTTGGCATGCGCTTCGTCTTCCCGATCCTCATCGTCATGGTCAGCGCCGGCCTGTCGTGGGGCCAAGTGCTGGACGAGGCGCTGCATAAGCCGGAAGTGTACGGTAACCATTTGCAGGCGGCGCATACGGCCATCGCCGCCTTCGGCGGTGCTTTCTTGCTGATGCTCAGTCTGTACTTTTTCCTGGATGATGACCGCAAAGAAATCTGGATAAAATGGATTGAACGGCCGCTTCAGCGACTCGGTGCCCATTTGTGGCTGCCGCCGGCATTGACCGGCATCATCGTCATCGTCATGTCGTTCTTCGCCGAGCATGAAGCTTCGACGGTCTTAAAAGCCGGTCTCGCCGGCGTCGCGCTATACATGATGCTCAAACTATTGATAGACGGTTTGGGCAAGCTGGAGCCTGGCGCCAACAAAGTCTACACCGGTTGGCCAGCCTTCATGGCTTTCTTGTACTTGCAGTTGCTCGACGCTAATTTCAGTTTCGATGGTGTGCTCGGCGCCTTCGCCATTACCGATAAAGTGCTCTTAATCGCACTAGGCCTGGGGGTGGGTGCTTTCTGGGTGCGCAGCCTGACTGTCGTAATGGTACGCCATGGCATACTAGGGTCTTACCGCTACTTGGAGCACGGTGCGCACTACGCCATTCTGGTTTTGGCGGTGGCGCTGCTGGCCAGCATTTTCTTGGAGGTTCCTGATGCCGTCACCGGCATTACTGGACTGGGTGTGATTTTCTCGTCATTTTTGGCTTCCCGGCAGGCACTAAGAGCGCGCGCTGCACCGCGAACATAAACCCTGGATCTCTAGCTGATGAGACCGTATCTTAAACCGCTTGTCGGCGGCCAGCCACCTCAGTTGTTGCTCGAGCTCGGGGCTTTCGTCGAATGATATTACACGGCTGCAATTCAGGCAGGTCATATGGTGATGGTGTCGGCTGAATGCGTCGCTAAGTTCAAGCTTGTATTTCCAGCCGATCTGCAGCCGCTGGACGATGCTGAGCTTTTCGAATAAAGCCACAGTCCGGTATACGCTAGCGCGGTCCATGCCGGGGCAGGCGGCTATCAGTTGTTTCATGGTCTGCGGCTCCCGGCCTTGTAGCGCGGCGAATACGGCCGCTCGCGGCCTAGTCAGGCTTTGGCCATGGTTTCTTAGATATTCCCTTAATCCTAAGGTGTCCATGGTGCAAATATAACATAAATTGCGACAAATTTGCAAATATTCATACGGCTGCAGTAGAATCAGCTCATGATCGTTTTTCTTTTGACCATTGCAGCTTCAGCTGCAGCGCTGATTGGCGGCTACACGGCTATCAAGAACCAGAATCGTCTGAACGTCGCGCTGGCTCTGACCGGCGGCCTGGTATTGGGATTAGTAACGTTTGATCTGTTGCCTGAGATATTTGACATAGTACAGTCGCAAAAGCTTGATCCGGTCTGGCCGATGATCGCTATGACGTCGGGTTTCTTAGTGTTCCATCTGTTTGAGAAATTCGTGCCGGTGCACGAGGCCAGCGAAAAAGAATATGGACCGCACCGCCACCCGCGGTTGGGTGTGGCGCGGGCGGTGGCCCTAAGCGGCCACAGTTTTTTGGACGGCCTCAGTATCGGCGTGGCTTTCCAGGTGAGTACGGCGGTTGGTCTGGCGGTGGCTTTGGCGGTAATCGGGCACCGGTTCGCCGACGGGTTCGACACCACCACCTTCATGCTATTTCATAAGAACAAGCTGTCGCATATCAAAAGGTGGCTGGCTGTCGTGGTAATAATGCCGGTGGCGGGCGGTTTGGCCAGTCTGACTTTTTCCCTGTCTGAAAGCGCTTTGGCCATATATCTGGGCTTTTTTGCCGGCCTCATCCTATACATAAGTGCCAGTAATCTGTTACCTGAAGCGCACAGCGAAAGCTCAGGCTATCGGACTATCGGCCTTACGCTGATCGGAGTCGTTTTCATGTTCCTGGTTACAAGGTTTGTCTGACCTGTTATAATATAGCTAGCTATAAAAATACATACAGCTAAAAAAATAAAAAAACCTAAAATAAAGCTATATGAAGACTTCATCGCTCCAGGGTAAGACCGTGCGTCCCGGCCTCATGGCCTATTCTTTCTATAGGTCGGACCGTCATCCGGTCAGCCGCCGCGCCGTGGCCCAGCCTAAGCCCAAGCTGCCACTGAAGACCCTGATAATGTCGATCCTTATCATAGGCGCGGTAGCGTTCGGCTCGTCGATAGTGATGAAGGCATATAAGTCTTATCAGCAAAACAACTCTCCGACGGCTTCGAATACGCCGGCGGCTGCTGCGGCAGTATCGGATGGTCCCAAACAGTGTCTGGGCAACTCCCTGAACAAAGCCATGATGGTCAGCGTAAGCGAACGCCATCTCTGGGCCTGCCAATACCAGAAGGTCGTATACGATACACCGGTGGTTACCGGTATGGAGTTCCTGCCGGCCGACCTGACGCCGCGAGGTACCTACCATATTTACGCCAAGCAGACCAATGTCACACTTACCGGCACAGATAGCACTGGTAGCTGGAGCGACCCGGTGCACTACTGGATGCCTTTCTTGCAGAACCAGCACGGCACCTACGGTCTGCATGACGCGACCTGGCGCAAGAACAGTGAATTCGGCAATATCGACCCTAATTCCAAGAACGCCTCACATGGCTGCGTAGAGCTGCCACTGAACGCCTCGCACTGGCTATATGACTGGGCGCCGGTCGGCACCGCTGTCACCGTCAAGAATTAATTGATAAAATAGAAATATGGTTATCGCTCTTGTAGTCTTGGGGGTCCTGGTGCTCGCGCTGTTCGGCGTGGTGCTTTTCATGCTGTTGCGTCCTAAGGCAGATGCCGATAGC
>DASZUB010000022.1:0-37672 GCA_035547815.1 Saccharimonadales bacterium (SeqCode) | reverse complement strand
ACCCTGGTCCGAGGTAGTTTTCACGGCCGAATGCGTCTGGGTGTGAAAGAAGATGTTCTGGAAGCGGGTGTTGTGATGGGCTTCGAATATCGTGAAAGCGGCTATCGACAGGACGGCCACGGCGACGACTGCCATGATAGCCTGCTTGGCATATTTACGGTCCATATAGTGGATGCCGATGGCCGTCAGTGCCATCGCCGCGCCGATCCAGGCGCTGCGCGAAAAACTGAAAAACAGTGTCAGCAAGCTGCCAATGAACAGGCTTATATATGGCCAGCTGCGCCGGCCCGTAATTATCAGGCCGGCCAGCAGACTGATAGGTATCAGCATGTAGGTGCCGAGCGGGTTGGCGCCGCGAAGAGTGGAAAAAATACGGATGTAATCGTTGTTGTGGTTGATGGTCTCGAACGGTTCTATGGTGTTCGGCCCATAACCGAAATGCACTAAGAAGTCATGTGGTAGTACCAAGGCCTGCAGCAATCCGAAGACTACTACCACGGCAGCCGGTACCAATACCAACCACTTCCAGCTTTTCCTTAGCCGTGCGGTACGAAGTGCGACAGCCCAGGTAACAAGAAAAAAAGCCAGGAAACGCAGGTTGACTATCCAACCATAACCTAGCGCCTTGGCCGTCAGGGTATGTTGGTGAAAAGCGATGACGCCCCAGATGAGATTGACGGCCATGTAAGCGAAGATCAGCCATACCAGACGCCTGGTCAACGTGTGGGTACGGATCTTGCCGTCGGTCATCACCAAGTACAGCGTGCCGGCTATACATATCAGCAGCAAAACCTCTTTCCAAAGGCGCAGAGCCGTATAATGGCCGATGAGACTGGCTAAGCTGACCGTCAGAAAGGCATGGAACGGTACGATCAGCATGATCAGCATAGTGATACTGGTCACCAGCGTCAGTACGCGGTACTTAAAGGCGGAAGCTCTCATAAGTGTTACAATCATATTATACCTCTCGCAATGAAAAACAACGCTTCCCTGCTTTATAACTTCATCCTGGTAATCGGTGACGCTATCGCCATCACGATAGCCTTCAGTATCGCTTACGTGCTGCGTGTATCACTCGATCACACACCCATAAGTTCGGACGTCCACGCGCACACATATCTGCTCATTCTGGTCGGCCTGCTGCCTTTCTGGATCCTGATTTTCGCGCTTTTGGGCCTGTACAATTCGCGGGTTTACGACCGCCGCTTCACAGAGATGGCGCGGCTTTTAATCGGCAGCTTCATAGGCATACTTTTCGTCATAAGCTACAGCTATATTTTCAATATCAAGTTCTTCCCAGCCCGGCTGGTTACGGTCTACGGATTCGCTTTCGCGTTCTTGTTCGTACTTTTCTGGAGGACGCTGGCAAGGGGCGGCCGGCGGCAGCTTTTCAATTACGGCGTCGGCATAAACAATGTGCTGATCATCGGCGATACGGCCATCACTCACGAGCTGGTGCGCAGCCTGGCGGACACCGCCGCTACCGGCTACCGGGTGGTCGGTGTGGTCGGCGGCCCTAAGCACCCCCACAAAGATGACAATGATTTTCCAGTCTTCAGCAGTTTTGACGAAGCGGTCAAAAAACTGAAGAAAAAACAGCTGCATACCATAGTGCAGACCGAGCTGTACCCGGCCGTCGAGGACAATGACCGCATACTGACCTACGCCCAGGAAAACCATGTCGCCTTCCGGTTCGTGCCGGGTAACAGCGAGTTGTTCGTCGGCAACATAGAGGTCGGCTTGTTCCAGTCGATACCTATTATCGCCATCCATCAGACTGCGCTGGTCGGCTGGGGTCGCGTAATCAAAAGGTTGTTCGACCTGGTGCTGGGGACAATCTGTCTGATAATCGCTTCACCTCTCATGCTTTTGATATGTATCCTGATGCTGTTCGACCATGGTGATCCCATTTTCAGCCAAGTTCGCTTGTCGCGTTTCGGCACGAAGATACGTATTTATAAATTCAGGACCCAGCTCCACGCCTACAACAGGATGAGCCCCGAAGCCGGCTTCGCCAAGATGGGCCGGCCGGAGCTGGCTGAAGAATACCGCAAGAACGGTGATTACTTGCCTGACGATCCGCGGATTTCAAAACTGGGGCGATTCCTGCGCAAGACCAGCCTGGACGAATTGCCGCAGCTGATCAATGTCGTCAAAGGCGACCTCAGCCTGGTCGGGCCGCGGCCGCTGGAGCCGTTCGAACTGGAACAGTATGGCAAGAAAAATCTGATGCTGAGTGTTAAGTCGGGCTTGACCGGCCTGGCCGTAGTTTCCGGCCGCCGCAATATCCCTTTTGAAGAGCGCCGGCGCCTGGACCTGTACTACGTACAGAACTGGAGCTTGTGGAGCGACCTGGTAATTTTAACGAAGACTATCTGGATAGTCCTTTTCCATAGGGGAGCGTTCTAGTGGCTGGAACCAGAAAGCCCAAAGTCGCCATAGTTTGTGACTGGCTGACCGGGATCGGTGGCGCCGAACGCGTCGTGCTAGAGATGCACCGGCTCTATCCCGACGCGCCGATTTACACATCACAATATAATCCGACAGCTCTCGAGTTATTTAAATACAAGGGTGTGGAAGACCTGGATATCCGCACCACTTGGCTGCAAAAATTGCCTAAGAGCCTGAAAAAATTTCTACCGCTTCTGAGAGCCTGGACTTTCAGCCGGCTTGATCTGAGTGAATACGACCTTATTTTGTCTTCCAGCGGTGCTGAGGCTAAGGGCGTCAAGCGGCGCGCGGGCGCGTTGCACATCTCGTACTGCCATGCGCCGACCCAATACTATTGGATACGCTACGACGAATATCTGCGGCGGCCGGGTTTTCCGCGCGGATTCAATTGGCTGGCGCGGCTTGGTCTTAAATTGCTGGTCGGCCCGCTGAAGCGGTGGGATTTCAGGGCCGCGCAGCGTCCGGACTATATATTGACTAACTCGTCCCATACGCAAGCTATGATCAAGAAATTTTATAAGCGCGACGCTGTGGTCGTCCATCCGCCGGTCGAAACCGACCGCTTCAAGGCCAGCGGTACGCCGCCGCTCCGCCACGGCTTCGTAATCGCCGGCCGCCAGACGCCGCATAAACGGTTCGACCTGGCGGTGGAGGCTTGCAACCAGCTGAAAGTACCCTTGATCGTTATCGGCGACGGGCCGGAACACCGGCGCCTTGAGAGGATGGCCGGCCGCGGCGCGACTTTCTTTACCGACCTGAACGACCACGATATCGTGGACCATTTCCAGTCAGCGATCGGTTTCATCAAGCCGGACATGGATGATTTTGGCATCGTGGCCGTCGAAGCCATGGCTGCCGGCACACCGGTCATAGCCTACAAGAAAGGTGGCGCCCTGGATTATGTGGTGCCTAATAAAACCGGCCTTTTCTTTGAGCAACAGACTGTCGGCAATTTGCGGAATGCACTGGAAACCGCCATGAAGAAACCGTTCGACCACGCAGCGATCGCCAAGCATGCCGAGCAGTTTTCTGTCGCCAATTTTAAGAAAAACTTGCAAAGTGCCATCAGCGATTGCTTAAAGCAGCACGACAGGAAGGGTGCGTTAAAATAGAATCGTGAAAGTTCCAGCTAACATTTTCAAAGCTTACGATATCCGCGGCAAGGTCGGGACGGAACTCAATCCGGAAGTGGCCAGGATTGTTGGCCAGGCTTTCGGCGACTGGCTGCCCGCAAGTGGGCCGGTCGCCATCGGTCGGGATATGCGGCCGGATTCCAAAGAGCTGGCCGAAGCGCTTATCGACGGACTGCGCGCACACGGCCGGGATATCTGGGATATCGGCGAGGTAACCAGCGACATGATCTATTTCGCCGTGGGCCATAACGGCCTGGCCGGAGGCGCGGTAGTTACCGCCAGCCATAATCCAGGCGAATATAACGGTATCAAGTTTTGCCGCGAAGAAGCTAAGCCGATCGGCGAATCCACCGGCCTGCTGGAAATCCGCGACCTAGCGCTTAAGAATGATTTTGAGCCTGCCGGTAAAATGGGCTCGGTCACCCAAAAAGATACGACTGAAGACTGGATCAACCATGTCTTGTCATTCATCGATACGGACAAGCTCAAGCCACTCAACATAGCCGTGGACGCCGGCAACGGCATGGCAGGAAAAATATTCCCCGATCTCGAACCCTATGTGCCCTTTCAGGTCCACGAACTGTTTTTCGAACTTGACGGCACATTTCCCAACCACATCGCCAACCCCCTGATCGCCGCCAACCTGGCCGATGTCCAAGCCGCCATAAAAGAGCATGGCTGCGACGCGGGCGTAGCCTTCGATGGTGACGGCGACCGTGCAGTCTTGATCGACGAGAACGGCGAGCCCTTGACTGGAACCGTCATGACCGCCCTGCTCGCCGATTATTTCCTTAAGAAAAACCCCGGTTCGACGATATTATTAAATGCCATCTGCGGACGGGCTGCTGTTGAGATGATTGAGAAAGCCGGCGGAAAGCCAGTTCGCACGCGTGTCGGCCACTCTTTCATAAAGAATGACATGCGAAAATACGATGCACTTTTCGCCGGCGAACACAGCGGTCATTATTACTTCAGGGACAATTACATGGCTGACAGCGGCCTCATCGCGGCCGTGATAGGCCTTTATATCCTCTCGGCCAGCGGCAAGAAGCTATCACAGCTAGTGGCACCGCTCAGGGAAGCTTATGTCCAGATCCCTGAAACTAACTTTGAAGTAGAAGACAAAGCCGGCGCTATCCAAAAGGTCGCGGAAGCTTTCAAAGAGGCCGATACGGACGACCTGGATGGTCTGACCGTAAACTTCGATAACGCCTGGTTCAATATCAGGCCGAGCAACACCGAGCCGCTGCTAAGGCTTAACGCCGAAGCGAAGAGCCAAAAAGAACTTGATGACCTGGTCAAAAAAGTTAAGTCTCTTTTGGATTCCTAGTCTTTTTGCCGTGATCGTTCCAGCTGTTTAAGAACCAGCTGCTGGACCATTTCTTATCAGCGCCGACGCCGAAAACGATTTCAATATTGTTTTTCTCGCAAGTATCCCATTCCGGCAAGCTGGCCTTGTCGACGCGGTCACCGCCCTTGGTAAAGACATCTGGTTTTATAGCTTCCAGGGCTTTCGATACAGTTTGGTCGTTCTCTATTTCAAATGGTATGACATAATCGACTTCCCTTATGCCGCTGACTATCAGACTGCGGGTTTCCAGGTTTTGGAACGGCCGCCCCTTTTTGGCAGTCAGGAAAGCGTCGCCGTTGACAACCACCACCAGCGTGTCGCCGTATTTCTTGCTTTCGATTATGCAGCTGATGTGGCCTGGGTGTATCGGGTCAAAGCCACCGCTAGTCAGCACGATCCTGCCAAGTCGCGGGCGCAGTTTTTCAAATTCTTCAAAGGACACTATTCGTGCGCCCCATTCATCATTCACCTCGGCAATTATAACAAAACTAGGTTATAATAGTTCTCAAATATGAAGAAGATTCTCGTCACAGGCGGCGCCGGTTTCATCGGTTCGAACTTTGTTCACTATTTGCGGCAAAATTATCCCGATTATAAGGTTATTGTCGTCGATAAGCTTAACCAGCAGGGTAATATCGGGAACCTGGCTTCCGTCAGGGAGGATATAGAGTTCCACCAGTTTGACCTGGTAGAGGAATCCAAATTGGTCCCGATTTTTGAAAAAGGCTTGGATTACGTGGCACATTTCGCGGCCGAGACCAATGTGGACCGGTCTATTGAAAATCCGGACGCTTTTGTCAGTAGTAATGTCCTCGCCACCAATATTTTGCTCCGGTTAAGCCGCGACCACGGTGTCAAACGTTTCCATCACGTATCGACGGATGAGGTTTTTGGCAGCCTGGAGCTCGATTCGAAAGAGAAATTCAATGAAAACACGCCTTATGATCCACGCAGCCCTTACTCCGCGACCAAAGCCGGCAGCGACCATCTGGTCCGTTCATACTTCCATACTTATGGCCTGGATGTGACCATCAGCAACTGTTCGAACAATTACGGACCTTATCAGGTACCCGAAAATATCGTTCCTGTTTTCGCCCTCATGGCGATGCATGATAAACCGGTAACCATCTACGGCGACGGTAAGAGCGTCCGCGACTACTTGTATGTCTTGGACCACTGCCGTGCGATCGACCTCATACTTCACAAAGGCAAAGCCGGCGAAACGTATTGTGTGGGTGGCGGCCAGGAGCAGAATGGCATCCAGATCGCCGATACGGTGCTGTCCATACTGGAAAAACCTGACGGTCTTAAGAAGTTCGTAACCGACCGGCCGGGACATGACCGCCGTTATGCTATCGACCATTCCAAGCTAAGCCGGGAATTAGGCTACAAACCCAGCGTGACTTTCGAAGAGGGGCTGAGGCAAACTATCAAATGGTATCAGGATAATCCGGACTGGTGGCAACCTTATATGAAAGATTTTTACGTGCCTGAGTTCATGAAAAAGGACGTAAGTTGATATGGCAGTAGCGACGACCGAATACACGGGACATGAGACCGAGATACCCGGACTTCTGATCTTCGACGTTACGAGCATAGGTGACGAACGTGGCTGGTTCCAGGAGAAATTCCACAAACAGAAACTGGTAGAAGCCGGCTTGCCGGAAGACTTCCAGGTGGTCCAGAACAATGTAGCCTACAATAAGGACAGCGGCGTCGCCAGAGGCTTCCACGCCGAGCCGTGGGACAAATACATTTCCGTAGCCAGCGGCCGCGTTTTCGTAGCTTACGTGGACCTGCGCCAAGGCGAAAGCTTCGGCAAGGTCGTGACGCTGGAAGTTGATAAGAACAAAGCTGTCTTCATCCCAAAAGGCGTCGGCAATTCGTACCAGACGCTGACTGAAGACGTTTACTATATTTACAGCGTGAACGACCATTGGAGCGCCGACAGCTACGGCGCTTATCCGGCAGTCAATATGGCGGATCCAAATATCGGTGTCGACTGGCCGATCAGCATGGACCAGGCGACCATTTCCGACCGTGACAGGAACCTGCCGAACTTATCTGAAATCAAACCGATCGAGGTATAAGGCGTGGACGAATCGACCTTTCTGATAGTTGGTGCCAAAGGGCAATTGGGACGCGCCCTGCGCGCCCGATATCCGGACGCCAAAGCCGTTGATTCGAAAGAACTGGACATAACCGACACTGAGGCGGTCGCCGGTTATGACTGGAGTGGTATCACGGTCATTTTTAACGCGGCAGCTTATACGGACGTCGACGGCGCCGAAACCCCTGAAGGTAAAAAAGCCGCGCAGGCGATCAACGCGGGCGGCGTGGCCAACCTGGCGAAAGCAGCCGCGGAGCATGACGCTACCTTAGTACACATATCTACGGAATATGTCTTTGACGGTACTAAGGCGCCGCATAAAGAGGATGAGCCAGCCAATCCGCTGTCGGAGTACGGTAAAAGCAAAGCCGCCGGCGACATAGAAGCGGCCAAAGCGCCCAAGCACTATATAGTCCGCGTATCGTGGCTGATCGGCGATGGCAAGAACTTCGTGCGCACCATGCTGGAACTTGGCAAGAAAGGCGTTTCGCCAACTGTCGTAAATGACCAGGTCGGCCGGTTAACTTTTGCCGGTGAGCTGGTCCGCGGCATCAACCACCTGCTGGCCGTAAAAGCGCCTTTCGGTGTGTACAACATTACGAATAGCGGCGAGCCGGCCAGCTGGGCAGACGTGACACGCGCCGTCTTTGAAGATGCCGGCTTCAAAGGCCTGACAGTCACGGACACGACCACCGAGGAATACTTCGCCGATAAACCAACTGCCGCCAAAAGACCGCTTGAGAGTACGCTCTCGCTTGATAAGATAGAAGCGACCGGCTTCGAGCCGACCGACTGGCGCAACGACTTGGCGCAATACGTTAAAAAGGAGTTAGACCGATGAAAGGTATCATACTGGCCGGCGGATCCGGAACCCGCCTCTACCCTATCACCAAAGGCATTTCGAAACAGATCATGCCGATTTACGACAAACCGATGATCTATTATCCGCTCGGCACGCTCATGCAGGCCGGTATCCGCGACATTTTGGTTATCACCACGCCGGAGGACCAGGCACAGTTCCAGCGGCTGCTCGGCGACGGTTCCGATATCGGTATCAAGCTGAGCTACGCCGCCCAGCCGAAACCGGAAGGCCTGGCACAGGCCTTCATAATCGGTGAGCAGTTCATCGGCGATGACAAAGTGGCGCTCATCCTGGGCGACAATATATTTTACGGCGAAGATTTCGGCGCCCGGTTGAAGGAGTGTGCTGACCCGGACGGCGGCATCGTGTTCGCTTACCAGGTTTCCGACCCGGAGCGTTATGGCGTGGTGGAGTTCGATGACGACATGCAAGCCGTATCGATAGAAGAAAAACCGGCCAAGCCAAAATCCAACTATGCCGTGGTCGGCCTCTATTTTTACGATAACGACGTCGTGGAAATCGCCAAAAGTATAGAGCCGAGTGCTCGCGGCGAGCTGGAAATAACCACCGTCAACGAGGAATACCTTAGGCGCGGCAAACTAAAGGTTCAGACCATGGACCGCGGCTCGGCCTGGCTGGACACCGGCACCTTCGAATCCATGAACGACGCCAGCGAATATATCCGCGTTATCGAAAAACGCACCGGTATCAAAATAGGCTGCATAGAGGAAATCGCTTACCGTGAAGGCTTCATAGACGCCGGGCAGCTGCGGCGGACGGCCGAACCGCTGGTCAAAAGCGGCTACGGTAAATATCTAAACGGCTTATTGAAAGTAAATGGCGAATAATCAAAAGGTTGCTGTCGTAGGACTGGGATATGTGGGCCTGCCCTTGGCCTTGTTGGCGGCCAAGAAGGGCTACGACGTCACCGGTATCGACGCCGATAAAAACAAGGTCGCCAAGCTTCAAAACCGTGAAGACCCATTGGCCGACACGGCCGTGGCCGCCGGGCTGAAAGATACGACGCTTAAAACGGTTTCAGATTATGAGGCGGTGGCGGAAAGCAAAATCGTCATCATTTGCGTACCTACACCCGTCCGGGATGGCCATGAACCGGATTTGACCATCTTGAAAAAGGCCACGGAATCCATCGCCGAAAAAATGTCCGAAGGCACGCTGATTATCGTCGAGTCGACCATCAACCCCGGAGTCTGTGACGACGTGGTCATTCCGGCGCTGGAAAAAATTTCCGGCTTGGACGTCAACGACGGTTTCCATGTTTCCCACTGCCCTGAAAGGATCAATCCAGGCGACCCTAAATGGTCGGTGAGCAATATTCCCCGCGTCGCTGGCAGCGGCAGCAAAGAAGGCCTGGACGTGACAGTTAATTTTTACGAGAGCATTCTGGATGCGCCGATCAAGCCGATGGCCAGTCTAAAAGAAGCCGAGGCGGTGAAAGTGGTCGAGAACTCGTTCCGCGACATAAATATCGCTTTCGTGAACGAGCTCGCCATGTCTTTTACCAAGATTGGCGTGGACGTAAAGAACGTTATCGATGGCGCGGCGACCAAGCCCTTCGCATTCATGCCGCACTATCCCAGTGTCGGCGTCGGCGGCCACTGCATCCCGGTCGATCCTTATTACCTTATCGAGTACGCCAGGGACCATGGCTTCAACCACGAGTTCCTGTCGCTCGCGCGCAAGATAAACAACGGCATGCCCACCTTCACGGTTGAGCGGCTGATCGACGGCCTGAAAGAAGCCGGCCAAGAAATAAAGGATGCTCGCGTGGCCGTGCTTGGCCTGTCATATAAGGCTGACGTGGCCGACGACCGCGAGAGCCCATCCTATAAGCTTATTGACGCGCTGGAAGAAAACGGCGCCCAGGTCGCTACCTACGACCCGTTCATGCCAAACAAGTCTTCGGCCAAAGACCTGGCTGAGGCCCTGAGGGGTAAGGACGCTGTCATACTAGCCACGAACCACAAGGAATTTTTGGCCATCAAGCCAGCTGAGCTAAAGGTCAAGGTTTTCGTCGACGGCAAGAATGCATTTACGCCAGCCGATTTCACAGCGCATGGCATTATCTACCGTGGTATCGGCCGCTAGGCCGCGTCAGTTAATTACTGGGTTTTCAGCTGGTCGCCCCGGAAAAGATGGCTTTTCATCATGGCGTGTTTCAACTTTAAGTTCACGCTGGCGGTCGGTGCCGAGTACCAATTCGTGTCCGTGCCCTTTAGGAACACCAGCGCCGGAAAGTCTTCATACAAGAAAGCTAATAGTAACAGAACGCAGGCGGCCATCAAAAGCGGTTTCCTGGCATCGGGCAGGCGCCGGTAATTTTGCCGTGTCAGCTTCAAAATAAATATGTAGGCTATTGGGACCACGGGCAATAGATATCGGCCCTGGAAGCCGATATCAGTGCCATTGTGCATGTAGCTATGATAATTGAGCAGGAACAGTGCCGCCGTATAAAGTATGAGCGCCGCTATCAGCAGGGCTTCTTTGTCATTTTCGACCAACTTGCTTTTTTTGGTGGCGAACAGATAGGCGACAAACACGGCCGCCATCACCATGACGAACTCGGCCGCCCGGTTCGGAATCATCATGCGATGCCCAAGATAGAAAAACATGCGCTGGTACATCTTGTCCGACCAGTCACCGGTGAAACTCAATGGGTTAAACGGTATCTGTCCGCCAGCCCGTTCGAATTGCAAAAAGGCGGCATGCACCTGGTTATCTCTCTGCACGGCCGTGGATACCGAACAGGCGGCCGCACCGTGAACCGCCTGGCAGCTCGGCGACACGCCGTGGTAACGCACCAGATTGAATCCTATCCGGCCCAGTGCCAAGCCACAGATGGCTATGAAAACCACGATCAAAGCAACCGTGCCCTTGCTTGAAGTGCGAGGTACCAACGCTTTGACAAGCTTATCAAGCCGCCGCCTTTCCATGAACAGGTATGCCAGAAGTACCGCCACTATCACGGGCGCGTAAGTAACCTTGGTTATGGTCGTCAAGACGGCGAACAAAGCAACCAGCAGGATGTTTTTGAGCGAAATTTTTTCCTGCAGCCTGAGCAAACAGAGCAGCAGCAGGAACCAGCCCAGCATGGACATGCTGTCATAGCTGACCGCCGCGCTTATCCATATGAACATGCCAGTGCAGACAAACAGCGCCAGCGCCAGGTTGGATAAGAACGGTCCGGCCTTTATTTTTCTGAATATCCTGTCTAGCACCACCAAGCTAAGCGCACCTATGAAGACATTTATGATGCGTAGCGCAACGACGCGATGATTCATATCCCCCATGACATGATCGAATAACCTGAGCGGAAAGCTCATCAGATAGTGGTACAAGAAACTCGGCGTCTGCTGAATGTCGCCCAAGAAAAGATAGCTGCTAGGTTCATGGGCTATGAAGGGTCCATGCGATACCGGCTGCTGAGTATAAAGCTGTATGAAGTTGAAGTGATAGCTTTCATCTGGCGGCATATTGTATTTTAGAGAGCCAGCGAACCATATGCCCTGCAAGACAAAAACCAGCACGACAAGCCAGAAAAATTTTCGGCTCGCTACGAAGTTTTTTATCTTTATTCCCATAAGACCACAGTATACATCAGGCTGCCGCTTCACGCTCCGGGCTGCCGACATGCTTGTACTTGGAGAAATAGAGCCATAGGCAGAACAGAACCGTGAACAGCACTACCCTGTCTACCAGCGCGATCGATAGTATCTGCGGTGTTGAAAATCCGATTACTGACGAAGAAAACAAATATATGGCTTCTTTGACGCCTAAGTTCGCGGGAGTAATGTTTATAAAAAGGCTCAGTGAGCCCAGGACGCTCAGTAGTAGCAACGGCGCAAATGTAATGTGTAGATTCAACGTGTGGATTATGAGGAAATTATTGACTATGTTGATGAGCAGGCCGACGAAAGTCAGAATAATCAGCCTGGCCAGCAGTTTACGATGTGAAATTATATGGTTCCAGCCCTGCATGACCGTCGAAAATGAACCCACTATCGACCTCATGCGGCGGCTTTTGATCCGTTCGACCTTTATGTGGGGCGTTTTTATGAATGTCATGACCAGCGAGACTATGAAGATAGCACCGAAGATTATGACCAGAGTGGCGTATCGGGCGTTATCCCTACCCCTTAACATATAAAGGGCCAAAAGAGCTGCCAGGGAGTTGACCAGGAACACCAATATGTAATTCCCGGACAATATCGAAACGTATTTACCATAGGAAAGGTCATGCTGCTTTTTGAGATAGACCGCCCGGAAACCCAGTCCGGCGCCAGCTGGCGCGAAGAAGTTGCCGACCGCTGAAATCAGCGAAACATAGAAGCTTTCCTTCATAGAAATGTATTTGTCGAAAGGGCGCAGTATGAACTTGGTAAACAGGCCGTTTATGAAGATTGCGAAAACGTCGACAAGAGCGATGAGCACCAGGAACAACGGGTCGATGTGAAGCAATAGCTTGAACTGACCGATGTTCAAGACAAAGTAAATTACAAATATTATCAGGACGACGGCCGTAAGGAATATTCGTGAAAATATGAATTTTTTCATGTATCGGGGCGGTTACTAAACCTATTCTCCTTATTATCTCATACCTTTACAGTCTTCGCCGGTCCGTGCTAATGTTTTACTAATGGGGTTCGCAAGCGTTAGACAGCTTCAATTGGTGCAGCGTAACACGATATGGTGGAACACTCCTTTGGCTTCCAGCACCAAGCTTGCTTATTACTGGCACATGTTCACTGCTTTCATCCGGTCGGTGTCGACCCGCAAAATGCGCATCAATTACCTCGGCAATTCGATGCATTATGACAACTTCGCCACGCCGCTGAGCCTGCAGGCTTATCCGCATGAGATTACCCATAGCATACTGTCGAACGCTTCCGGCCATAAGATCAAGAAGGTCCTGGATATAGGCGGTAACATCGGTCAGTTCTCCCTCACGCTGAGCCATGTCTTGGAAGATGCCGCCAAAATCGACATACTGGAGCCGAACTCTGAAATATTCGAACTTCTCAAAAAGAACACCCACGGCAAAAAGAATATAAGAGCGTTCAATTGTGGCGTCGGCAAAAAAGGCACGCATCACATCTTCTATACGCCAGGCAAATCGGCTACCGGTTCGGTCTTCAAATCAAATACCACCGACCACACCAAGGCTAAGAAAACCAAGATAAACATGGTCAATGACATCTCCAAGCTTACCGGCCGTGACAAATACGATCTGGTCAAGATAGATGTCGAGGGTTACGAGTACCAGCTGCTGGAGGCAATAAAGCCGTTCGCTACCAAGCTGATGTTCATCGAGGTTTCATTGGGAAGGTACAAAGACTTCAACCACTCAAAGCTTTTCAAACTGATCGAGAAGAAGTTCGGCAAATTCGATATAGTACACCTCTCGGGCGGCAATTCCACCAGCAATAACTTCGATGTCATGTTGAAGTTCGTCGACGCGTAAACGCTACTTGTCTAGCGGCCGATCATCTTCAACAGCGTGCCAGTCAGTATGCCGGCCGAAAACGTGGCGACGGTCAGCGGCAAACCTATCAACGCCACTAGAAACCGCCGCGGATCCGTAGCTATTACGGCAGCCGATAAAATAACCCCGGCCAAGGATGCCAAAAAGAGATACAACAGGCCGACTGGATAAAAAATAGCTAGCGTCAGTACCAGAGCAACCACTAGATATACCAGCACTAGTAATGGGAAGAAGCGGGTCCCTGGCTTATGATAATAATCTACGAACTTCGGTCCACGCCTGAAAAGATGTAACCAGGCTTCCTTGAAACCGCTTCGCGGCGAATAATATACGCTCAGGTTACCGGGGCGCAATATCCTCACTCCGCTGTCAACCACCCTTTCCAAGACTTTGGTATCATCACTGACATGGCTGAAACCAGCGCCTTTCACACCCTTCTTTACTTCGTCGCATGCCTTTAGGAAGACCTGCTTTTTTATATAAAGGCTGGTCGTGCCTTTCGGTGAATTTTCGAAATTTTCTGCGTCCAAGTAATAGTCTGTGTGTTTAGCCCCCCACTTCCGGCCGTATATACGGCTGCGAAGCATGTTGAGGGTCATCGATATGACATTGGTCGTTTCCAGTTCGATGACATTGGGCATGATCGCTTCCTCGCCGGTTTTTTCTAGGTAGGCGAAGAAATCCTTGTCTAGTTTGACCCTGTCATCCACGAAAAGTATCTGGTCGTATTTGGTAGCCTCAGCACCGATCAAGCGCGCCTGGAAGTGTCCCATGTTATGTTCGTTGAATATGACTTTGAAGGACACTTTCCGATTTTTGAATGCGCCTTCCATGCCATTGACCTCTTGGAGCACGGCTTCGGAGCCATCGACGACAACTATGACCTCGTGTTCTTTAGGCCGCCAGCTTTGCTCAATCACGTGCTTCAGGCAATCCGCTATCTGGTCTTTGCCGGTATAGGTCGGGATGACTACGCTGAAGCCCTTACCTGCCATAGCCGTCCTTTTCCAGAACTTCGGCTATCTGCCTGGACGGAGATTTTTTTGACGCGACCGGAGGGTGCTCATATTTTTTGTAGTTTTTCATGAAATCCGCGATCACGGCCGGATCAAGCTTTGAGACGACAGCCGTGGTGCCCAGGCCTTCCTGCCTCTCAGTTTCGTTCCGGAAAATCAGAGTCGGCTTGCCCATGTGATACAGCTCCTCCTGGTTGCCGCCGCCGTCCGTTATCATGAACTCGCTGTGCTTGATAACCTTCACGAAGGGCAGGTACTCCAGACGCGGCAGAAGCTCTATGTTCTTGTTTTTTTCTAGCCGCTTCCGGTATCCCAATTTATCTATCTGGGCAGCCGTGGCCGGATGCTGGACCAGAAGGACCGTGAATTGTCCGGCAATTTTTTCGAGCTCGCCGATTATCTGCTCGAATCGCTTAGGTTTAAATATGTTCTCGTAGCGATGGATACTGACAACCACGTACTTCCGTTTCGGAATTTTTATCTCGGCCTCGTCTGCGTGGGCCAATCCGAAATTGATGGTATCGATCTGGGTGTTCATGCCCGTATTTATTTTCACGCCTTTGTATTTTTTGACGTTATCCATGGCCCACTGGCCGGGACAGACATAATAATCGGCCAGCCGGAAAGTTATCAGACGATTGACCTCCTCCGGGAAAGGGTTCCAGATGTTAAAGCTGCGCAGGCCCGACTCGACGTGCATCACTTTGGTGCGGGTAAGTTTGGCGTACAGGGCGGCGAACCAGGTGGTAAAAGTATCGCCATGGGTCAGGACGATACTTTTCTTACCGGTCTGGCCGGCTAGTATCTTGCGGCTTTTAGCAAGCGACAGCACCATTCTGAAGAACCATTTGCCCATGCTGCCCATGGTCTTGGCTTCGGTGTCCCAGTTGACTACCGTGTAATCCGGCGCGGGCAGGCCGAAAGTGTCCAGCGTCGCCTCTATGGTATCGCGGTGCTGGGCGGTATAAACCCAGCGCCACTTCAGGTCGCGCTTCTCGCACTCCAGCATGATCGGTGCCATCTTAAATAGCTGGGCGCGGGTTCCTATTACGAAATGGATCATCGTGTATCTGTATCTTTAGGGTCATCCCCGTACTCGGTCCGCTTCAGGCGCTCGATGATTTTCTCCTGGTTGCCGAGCAGCCTATCAAGCATGTCAGCCATGATTCCGACTATCCATACTACGAAGGACAAGGTTATGAAATAAAGACCTGCGAACCCGAGAAATTTGTACGGTGTTATTTGGCTGGTGACTATCCAGTGAATGCCCGTCAGAATTAGACAGATCAGGCCGACTACGAAGAAAAAGCCGCCTAAACCGCCAAAGAAACGCAGCGGCGCGTAGTCACGGTAAGCGCGCAAGATATTTATGGAACTGCCGAAAAGGAATTGCGAGAAATTCCTGACGACACGCGACTTCCGCCCAGGATAATATTTGATTGTCGTGGGCACCGATGTTATACGCATGTTCTTCATGGCCAAGACTTGGAAAGATTCCTGGGTGTAAGTGTAGGAGCCGTGCAGGTTCAGGGCATATAAGGCGTTCCTGTTGTAGGCGCGGAAGCCGCAGGTGACATCGGCGAAACGGCGCTTGCTGAACTTGCCAATCACCTTGGCCCCCATCTTATTGCTCCAATATTTGGCCAGCGGCATGTTTTCGGGCCGCCTGCGGCGGCCCGTCTTGGCGTCGGTAAACCTGTCAGCGGCTACGAAGTCGGCTTCGTTCTTAATTATCGGTTTGATGAGCTCTGGGATCTCTTCCGGCATGAACTGCAGATCGCCATCGATATTGACCATGACATCAGCGCCGCGGCTAAGTGCCAGCTCTGTAGCCTCCCTGAATCTATGAGCCAGTTTTTTATGTACGCCGTCACTCAGGACCTTGGCACCGTGCTTCTTGGCTTCGGCGGCCGTGTTATCGGTGCTGCCGTCGTCAATCACCCACTTTTCAATCGTGTCTATGCCGCTTATCTTCTTGGGTATCCTGTCCAAGACCTGGCCTACCGTCTCGGCCTCGTCTTTGCACATGGAAACAACCAGTAATTTCATTTTCAGCCCTGTTTAGTATAGTTAAATCTTATCACAGAAACTTATTATGAAATAACTGTCGGTGCTGACGCCAGTTTTAATTTATGGTCGCGCCGCTTGGGATCGTGCCGGCGAAGTAATTGCTAACCTGCTCGTATTCACAGGAATTGTTGCAGTAGGAGCCCGACTGGAAGGCGCCATAGCTACCGAACGCTCTCTTCTGTCCGGCGCTCACATAGTATATGGTGCCGCTGTTATCGCGTATGTATTGCCCCAGGCTTTGACGATTGACGTGAAGGACTTTGCATATGCCACCGACATCTATGAAGTCGGCGCCGCTATAGCCGTATGCGCTGGCCGCGCCGGCCGAAACTTTATAGAGCGGCAACCCGTTGGTCCCTATGTAATCTATGGCGCTACATAGAACTTTGTTGGTCAGCAACGAAGAGCCGGCGGCACTGCCGTAGGTATTTTGGAACGCGCTGGTGCTCATGGTCCGCACGTTGGTACTTAGCCCAAGCTCGCTGGGATACACGAACGTGCTGACCGGCATTAAGTGCGTAGCGTCTTTGACAGCGTAAACCGTGTTTGAGCTGGTGGTCTTCACCAGGCTTCCGTAGCCATAGAACGGCGTTCCGGTCCCATAGCGCCCGACCAGGCCGTTATTGAAGACATTGATGGGTGTCGGCACATGTAAGCTATTAAGGTCGCTCATGGATGGGAAAGGTCGCTTCTGGCCATTGCTCATGTAGTAGATTGTGCTTGAGGTGTTGGATTTCATGAAGTTGGATACACTGGGGCCGTTGGATAGCTTGGCTGTCTGGGCTGCCGTAAACGGTACGTATTGGGTGCTGGCGCAGGTATAGCCGTAGTCAACCACATCGCCGGAGCAGCTTTTGAACTTCAGCTTTATGCTGGCGTTTACCAGATACAGGGAGTTGTTGCTGTCGTCTTGGATCATTCCGGTGTAGGCGT
Source organism: Saccharimonadales bacterium (SeqCode) (assembly GCA_035547815.1). Classification (GTDB taxonomy): domain Bacteria; phylum Patescibacteriota; class Saccharimonadia; order Saccharimonadales; family UBA4665; genus JARIHC01. The sequence goes on along the minus strand of DASZUB010000022.1, from coordinate 20,243 downwards.
TGCCCGTAGGAATAGAATTTAGATAAGACGCAGGGACGTAACGCAGGCCCAAGCGGCTCAAGTCATTGTAGAAATTCTGGCTGTTGATGGGGTATTTCTTGTTGGTGTCGGTGTTTACGATATATACCTGACCGCTGGTGGTGGTGCGCGCCAGTTCGCCGGTCGTGGAACCGAACCAACCTTCGAATATTGAGACGAAAAGCTGGTTGCCGTGGAAATGCGGAGTGTACCAATAAAGTGCCGCGGTGCCGCCGGTATCCATGTGGACGGAGGTGCCATCAATGCTGGTATAGCCGTCAAAATAGGTGCTCGGGCCGCTTGATATGCGTTGATGTGTGCCTTGGGTCATCGGTCCGCCGTAGTAGGTGTCTATATCGTCCGAGTTATCCCAGCCCGGTTTTTGGACGTTGAAGCCGACATTGCCTTCGGAGCGCTGCTCGCCGAACTTAAGCAGCCAGGCGGCGTGGATGACCTGCTTGCTGAAGCCACTCATGGTAGCCGGGTTCGTCGGGCAGCTACCGCTGTCCGGACAGCCGTAACCCATAGCCGTATTTATATAGGTACAGTGGTAAGAAGCGTTGCCGGTGACCACGGATGACTCTTTTTCAAGCGTGGCAATGAGGACCTGTGGGTTGATGCTGTAAGCGTTGGCCGCGTCGGCGATCACCCTGCCGGCCGAGACATTGCCGCCGTACAGGTAGCCTTGGCTGGGATTGTAGCCGATCGGATCCGGAGCCGAGAAGTGGTTGTTGGTGCTTATGCAGCTGTGGGGAAAGTTGGCGTTCAACCAGGCATCAATGCCGGATGAGCTCATGGAAGTGTAGTTGTTGAATACGTTATCGTCTATGAGGTCGTTGGCGGTGAATGACGCGCCGACCGGCGCGCTGTGCAGTATAAGCACGGCGCCGAGCAAAAGACCGGTCGTGATTGATAAGAAAAGTTTTTTCATGGTTGTACCTCCAGATTAAGATCATCTTGGGCACTCATGGTTTTCCCGTTCAGACTGGCTACCGCTTTGATGGTCCAGGAGCCTGTCGATAATCCCGCTTGTTTAATATCCCAGTTCCAGGTTACGGAACCGCTGCTATCGGCCGTCTCGGCCGGCAGCTTCTTCACTAAGCTGCCTTTCGTGAATTCTATATGACAGGAGGCGCCGGGAGCCGTATAACAGACTGATTGCTCGGTACTCGGTGCCGGAGAGCCGCCCAGGTTCGGATGATGGTTGCTGACGAACGTGCCATACGGCTTCTGGAGCGACGCCGTGGACGCCGGCACGCTCTTGGGCACATCGGACGCTGGCGGTGTGCTGTTGTCCGCATTATTGCTGCCAGACTGCTGGTCGGACGACTTTTTCTGCGCTTTTTCGGTATTAGCCGACCTGGTAGAAGTAACCTTGATGGTTTCCGTCTTTTTATGGGTCAAAAAATAAGCCGTGCCGCCGGCAATTATCAATACGGCCACGACCGTGAGCGCTATACCTTTTTTACCGATCCTACCTATAAGAGCCATGTTTTTTATTTTAAGTGTCCTATGCCTTTAATTATAGAGAAAAATTTAACATTTTGCAATTTTAGCCGGCACGCTAGTCAACCTTATACATATAAAAGGTGGCCTCGGGATAGCTGATAGGCGATCCCACCTGATGGACACACGGTTCGGACAGAGGATGCACGGAAAGCGCATAGCTGATGTTGTCTACGATGAAAGACGAGCATTCGAATTTCACATTGAAGGAGTTGTTGTGCACCAGGGTCAGAGGCGAAGCCAGGTTGGGGTTATCGGTAAAGACCACGTGGGATTCGCGGTTTGTCACGTAGTTGTAATTGGGGTCGCCGGTTTGGCGCCAAAAGTTCAATACCGGATATGTCTGCAGGCCGCTGACCGTCGGCCGGGCTGCTAAAATGCCGTATTCGTTGAAGTTATAAGCATCATCGCCCACGACCGCCCAGACGCCGTTTTTCGTGGAAACGCCCTGCATGACATCGGTAACCCTGTTATTCGTTAAGAGACCCAGCCCTCTATATAAAGGTATGATCTGGAAACTGCTCAATATACTGAAAGCTAGCAGTAGCGCCGCAGCCAGTATCCTTTTATTGACTAGCACGGACCCAATGATGGACGTAAAGGCCGCCGCCAAAACAATGATCAGCAAGTAGCTGTGCATGAACATCGGATACGTATTCCTGATGTGTATGCCGGCCACCAGGAGCGTGAGCAGACAGATGGCGCTATATATACCGCCGAACTTCCATAACATGTCGCGCGGCACCTTTTCTTCTTTTATAATTTTGATCGTCATGACCAGCTGGATGATGCCAAGGAAGCCCGTCCCTATCAGCAATCTGGAATGAGGCACCTTATTAAGCAGAAGCGATTTATATAAGATGTTGCCGTGCGGGATAAACATGTCGGCCAAGAATATTAAAGCAAGCAGGTTCAGTACCAGATATATCCAGTTGATTTTACCGCGTCGGTATTGCCGCCAGATAAGCACCGCCGCCGGAACCAGTATGAACGGAAGCAGCAAAATGAAATTGGACGCCTCGCTTTGGTTGCCGATAAAATGCGCGGCGCGCTGATCACTTTGTAGTAGCGGCATAACGAATCCGTCTACGGCATTGATCAAGCTGAAACCGCCGCTGGTTACTATTCGGTGCCCCGGGTATTCCGTATGGTTGAGCGAGCTTATGGTCGCATGGTGCGTATGTACGAATAGCAGACCTATGAAGCCGGCCAATATGACGCCGCAGATTATCGCACCCAGGCGTCTAGCCAGCACTTTCCAGCGCGTATTTTCCGCGTACTTCTTCTGAAGCAGGTAGCCCAACGAAAAAGCAGCCGCTACTAAAGCCACCGGTATCTGAAAAGGTGGGTACAATATAAGCCCGAACGAGGCCACCAAAAAAGCAAGCAAGAGCACATGCAGGGTGTCGCTCAAGCGCTGGTTTTTGATGCCCCGGACACTTTCACGGTTAATGATTCTCATGAAAAGAATCATTATCATGAAACCGTAGGCCGCTGTCATATATGCGGCCGCCTGGTACCACCACAAGAAGAACGGCGACAGGCCGAATGCCAGTCCTATAAGGGCTGCGAACAACCGCTCTCGCGGCATAATCCTTAGCACGAAGAAATAGCAGCTGACTATGAGCAGGAACATCATCAACCACCACTGGAAAGCGAAGGCGAACTCGATAGGGAGAATGAAATATATCCATAGGTGCGGCTTAAAAATTGTCGGCCAGGATTTGGTCGGTATGGCCGCACTCATGGAAAGGTCCTGGCCTCCGGGAAGGGTCAGGTCATACGTGGGAAAGCCGATTTTGGACTGCCCCACGACCTGGGGTGTCGCGCCCTGCCACTCATCAGCCCTGACGGACTTTGGATGACCATAAATCAGGTTGGAGTCCTTGCTCTTCGCGCCATACAAGAACTGGTGGTACATGCCGACGGAACTGCCGCTGATTTTGAACGCCGTCAGCAGCAAAAGTATAAGAAGCAGGGCCGTTGGGAAAGCCCATACGGATTTTAGGAATCGTTTGGTGTGTTTGTTATCAAGTACCCGCGTCGCCATCTTACTTCTTCTTGCGGGCTGCCGCTTCCAGGGAATATTTGGCGTGTTTTCTGGCAGCTTTCTTTTCGTCAGCCGCGGCGCGGATCGCCAGCCTGAGTAAAACGTTATAAAAAGGCGCTAGTGCCAGATCGTGAAGCTTGCGGCCAAAACTATAATCCTTGTCGCGGATGATGAATTTGTAGTCGCTAATGGTTGCACGCATCGACCCGAAGACCAGCTCCTTGCGACCGGCCATCGGCGTCTGTCCGGTACTCTTGCGCAGCCCTACGCTCTCATCGAATTTTCGTTTGAAATACTGGCGGAGCGGATAATTATGCGAGTGATTGACCGACCCTAGCGGCGCGTAGGCTTTCAGATAGCCGGCGGCCAACATATCTATGCCCAACGCCTGATCTTCGGCGTAATCCAGATTCCTGAACGGTACTTTTTTCATAGCACTCACCCGTACGGCCGAGTTGGCGTCGGAAAAGAAAGTGTTAGTCAGGCCAAGTTTGTCGGTCGTCTTGGTTTGCCGATGCAACATGACGGCGTTTTCCGGTCCCAGCGACTGGAAAACAGTTGCGACTTCGCGCTTAAGTGTCGCGAAACAATCCGGCCTCGGAATCTGGCGGCCGAACACGATACTAACACGCTCACTCATGCTAAAAGGCTCCAACATGCCGTCGAGCCAGCCGTCATAACTGGGCACGGCATCCTGGGTCAGGAACAACACCACCTCCCCCTTGGCCATCTCCACCGCCAAGTTTCGCGTCTTGCCATGGCCGAACTCCGTGTTGGGAATCTTGTGCAAGCGGATTTTCGGGAACTTATTGATTATGTCCAGCGTCCGGTCGGTCGAGCCGGAATCTATGACCAGCACTTCGTATTTCTTATCAGTTTTTTGAGAAAAGACCGCTTTTAGCAAATCCTCCAGATACAACTGGCCGTTGAAAGTCAGCAGCGCGACGGTGGCGTCGTATTTCACGGCCGCTCCCCGCTTTGTTTTTGTACATACTGCCAGGTGGCCTTCATGCCTTCGGCCAAATCAGTCTTGGCCATGCCGGGGAACTCGCTTTCGAAACGGCTGACGTCGAGCACTACCTTATCGACGTAAGTCGGCGGTTTTTCAGCGTGCTCGGTTTGGATTTCCCGGCCCGTGATCTGCCGCATGCTATCGACCAGCTCGTTGACCGACAGGCCGTGGCCGCTGCCCAAGTTATACAGGTCATTTCGCGCGGTCTCGAATGACGACGCCACCATGTCGGCCACGTCTTTCACGTATATGTAGTCCCTGATCATTGAGCCGTCGCCGAGTATGGTTATCGGCTCGCCCTTGGCGATGTGTTGCAAGAATATCGGTATGACGCCCTGTCGGCTGGCCAGCGATTGGCGCTCGCCGTAGGGGTTGGAGATCCTGAAAACCAAGGCTTTAAGACCGAATTTCTTATCAAAATAACGCAGATACTGCTCTATGGTCAGCTTGCCTATGGCGTATGGCGAGACTGGTGCGGGCAGAGTGTCCTCGTTGACGTGCTCGGTGCTGTTTTCGCCGTATATAGCACCGCCGGTAGAAGCGAAGATGACTTTTTTGACGCCGGTCTTGACGCATTCCTGGAACAGCTCGACGCTCATTTGGATATTGGTGCTGATATCGATCAGCGGATCGTCTTCCGCGCTGGCCGGAGTGGTCGTGGATATGAAATGGAAGACGTAATCCACACCTTGGAGCGCCTGGGAGAGGTCGTGCCTGTTAAGGAAGTCGCCTGGCATGACCTCGATCTTGTCACTGTCCTTGAAACTGTGTTTTTTGCGTGAAAAGCGGTCGAAAGCCCTTATATCGTGGCCCTTTTCCACCAAGCTGTCGACAAGATGGCTTCCTATGAAACCGTCGGCGCCGAGTACCAGACATTTAGCCATGAAGCTTCTCCTCCACGGTGCTGACGAACTTATCGACGGACGCTTCCCAGCCGTTACGGCGCACGCTGGCGGCGGCTTTTTTAGCGTATTCAGGAGCATCTTTAGCATTCACGACCTCGTCCATGGCCCTGGCCAGCGCATCCGGTGACGGAGCGGCGTATCTTATGTACTTATTGTCGGAAACCGTCCGGTTATTCTGTCCGTCGTTAACCACGGGTATGGTGCCGCAAGCCAGCAGTTCGAGCGGCAAGAGCGACATATTGGTAAGCGAGATCACGAGCCCCGCGGCGCAGCGGTTATACAGGTCCGACAGTTCGCCGAGCTTCAGCGCCTTATGGTTGACGTACGGGAACGGGATGTCGTATTCGGATACGTCCCAGCCGGCCAGGTTGATCGTGTAGTCAGGATTCAACTCGTGGAATTTCTGCAACGTCATCAGGCCGAGTTCAAAGCCCCGGCGGGGAGTGATCGGGCGAGCATAGAAAAACACTTCTTTTCGTCTGCCATCATTGGTGTGCTCATAAAGCTGCTTTTCCGAGCCGAAATTGTAGGAGTAGCACTCCATGCCGTAATCTGACTTGAGTTTGCCCGCCAGCCAGTCACCGGCAGTGATGCCTATGAGCCCCAGCCGGTAGGTGTTTTCAGCCAGGACGTATTCGCTGCCCATCGGATAAAAAAGCGGCTCGAAATCCTGGACGAAATAGAACTTTTTCTTATCGGCCGGGGCGTTGAACACGGGATAGGCCGTCTCCCAACCGGTCGCGAAAACGGCCTCGCCCTTCTCTATGGTCTGGCCCGCTTCGAGCCATTCGATATTGGCGAGATCCAGGTCATAAAAGCCTTTTATGCGTTCTTTGACGAGTTCGGGCTTGGGATGGTCGTTGGTGCTATACAGATAAATATGGTTGGTGTAGCCCTGGTCGTCCAGGCCTTTTATAAAGCGGAAGATATTCTGGTGCCCGCCGCCACTTTCGCCGGGCGGCGACATGACCCAAGCTATGGTGCACGGCGTTTTTATCTTTTTCTTGGTCTGCGTCGGCAGCTTGCTGGACCAATCGGCGGCCAGGATATCATCCATATCGCCGAGCAAGAGCAAATGCTTCTTGTGCTTGGTAGAACGATGGCGCATCTTCTGAATTTTTTGGAGGACACGGATGGTCAAAGCGATCAAGCCCTCGTTCTTGAGCAGCCTCATGGCATATACGAACTGGTTTTCTTTTTTCTCCTGCCGGCTCATTTCTTAACACGCTCCTTTTTGGCCTTGCTGATCGTTATAGCAGTGTCGGCCTGAGCGATACCGGTTGGGAACGGCCAGCCCAGGACCTTGAAGCGGCAGGCGTCTTCTATGACGTCGTAAAAGAAACCGACCTCTTTTTCGGCTATGGCTGGCGTGACGGTATAGGTGCCGTCGTTGAAAACGTTCTTCATGACGAATTTGGCGCGCAAACGGTCGTTCTTATGCAGGGTGCCGGTTTTTATATCCAGGGCCTTGGTGTTGGTCACGAATATCTCACGGCCTGCCAGATCCTTGATAGTAATCCCGATGATCGGATCCTCGACAGTTTTCTTTACGCTCAAATTCACGTCGATCACGATATCGTCGCTCGGGCCATAGTGGTTCTGCTCCGGCTTCGGATAGACCGGCTCCACGTCGGTCATCTTTATTTCCGACGTGCCCCAGCGTTTGCCGTGCTGGCGTTCGGTCTGCTTAGGCGCGTTCAGGATCGCGTATTCCTCGGCGACTTTCGCGGCGATGTTCTCATACCTCAGCACGCCGTCATGGATCAGTATGGCGCGGTCGCAGAAATCCTTGACCACGCCCATGTCATGGGTTACCAGCACTACGGTCTGTTTTTTGCGCTTGAGTTCGTAAAAATATTCCAGGCATTTCTGCTGGAAATTAGCGTCACCGACGGCCAGCACCTCGTCCAACACCAGGATATCGCTCTGGGCGCGGATGGCTATGGAAAACGCCAGGCGGACCTGCATTCCAGAAGAGTAGTTCTTCAGTTTTTGGTCCATGAATTTCTCGAGCTCGGCGAAATCGACTATGTCTTTATACATCTTTCGCATTTCTTTGCGGTTGAAACCGAGCAATGCACCGTTCAAAAATACGTTTTCTCGGCCGGTAAGTTCAGGGTTGAAGCCGACGCCCAGCTCGATAAACGGCGTGAGCTTACCATTTATATGGATGCCGCCTTTGCTCGGCGCATATATGCCGGCCAGCATTTTGAGCAAGGTGCTCTTGCCGCTGCCGTTACGGCCGACGATGCCGAAGAATTCACCTTTTTTGACCTCGAAGGAAACGTCGTTCAGGACCTGTTGTTTTTCATAGGTCCGGTTGCGGTCGTAAAAGTGGATGAAGGCGCTTTTAAGTGAATCGTTCCTCTCATGCGGCAATCGGAAGACTTTGCTGACGTTTTGGACGCTGATGGCAACTCCGTCGCTCATTATATGTTCTCCGCGAAATATTTAGACTCACGCCGGAAGTACGCCAAGCCGCCGACCAGCACCACAGCGACGATCGCGAAAGGTATGTACTGGTACCAGCCGCCACCGAACACCTGGTAGATCGTACTTGTCTGGTGTGTGACCGCGGTGTAACGCGCGTCCTGGATGGCCTGGGCCATGGGATTTATCATGATGATTTTCTGCAGGGTCAAGTTGGTTATAAGGGCTAGCGGATACAGTATCGGTGTCATGTAGAAGCCTGCCTGCAAGATAACTTCCCAGACGTAATTCATGTCACGCAGCTTCACGTAGGCAGCCGATAAGAAAAGCGAAAGCCCGAGGGCGAACAGATAGACCTCAAGAAGTATCAACGGCAGCCAAAACAGGGTTTCCTGGGGGCTAACGTGATTTAAGACCATAAAGATGACTATGACAACCAGGTTTAAGAAAAAGTTAATAAGAGCCGATATGCTGCTGGAAAAGACTATCATCCAGCGCGGTATGCTGATTTTTCGAATCAAATCGCCGCGCCCTACTATCGAAGTCAGGCTTTGCGAGGTCATTTCTATGAAAAAGTTCCATATTACTATGCCGAGCAGCAGATAGACCGGGTAATGCGGCACGCCTTTGCCCAGGCGCAGGAATTTCACGAAAACTATGTATAGAATCAGGAATAACAGTAGTGGTCGCAACAGCGACCAGGCATAACCCAGAGCTGATCCTTGGTAACGCAGCTTGAAATCGGTGCGAACCAGCTCGCTGAGCAGTGCCCGATTTTGCTTCGAGAAAAGGCGTTTCATCATTAAGTTATGAGTTATTATAGATTAAATGGATGTTTTCGTCGATGGTTAAGAACTCCTCCGAAATAGCCGTAGTGGTTCCGAATTGGAACGGCGCTGACCATCTGGCGGCATGCTTGGATTCTCTGTTCGCCCAATCCGTGCCAACGCGCATCATAGTGGTCGATAATGGCTCAGCAGACGACTCTTTGAAAATAATCGAAAAATACCAGGGACTGGAAGTAATATTGAACACTGAGAACGAAGGTTTTACCGGAGGCGTCAATCCCGGGTTCAAGCGAGCCATAGATGATGGCCTGAAATACGTGGCGACGCTTAATAACGATGCTGTTGCCGACAAAGATTGGCTCAAGGAGCTGTCCGCCGCCCTAGATAAACATTCTGGGGTCGGTATAGCGACCTCCAAAATTCTCGATGCCAAGGGCAAAAAGATAGACAGTACCGGTGATTACCTGACGGTCTGGGGCCTTCCCTACCCGCGCGGACGCGGGGAAACCGACAACGGGCAATACGACGACAAGACCGAGGTTTTCGCGGCTAGCGGCGGCGCTAGCATGTACAGGGTCAAGATGCTCGAGCGTATCGGCTTGTTCGATCAAGACTTTTTCGCTTATTACGAAGATGTGGATCTAAGTTTCCGGGCCCAGCTGGCCGGCTGGAAAGTCCGCTACATCCCCAGCGCCCTGGTACATCACCAGATCGGGGCGACCTCGGCCAAGATAAAAGGCTTCACGACATACCAGACCCTTAAGAACCAGCAGTTGCTTCTGTATAAGAACCTGCCCGATGGGTTCAAACGCCAGGTTTGGCGCCGCTTTACCCTGGCGCACACCTTGTTTTTCTTGCGTGCCATCGGCCGCGGCCAAGGCTGGCCGGCTCTCAAAGGCGACCTTAAGGGCACTTTCCTGCTGCTGAAAAAACGCGGCGAGCGCAAGAAAATCCAGGCGGGCAAGAAAGTGTCTGATGATTATATTTGGAACCTTCTGGTCCATGACCTTCCGCCGAACGCCCGGAATCTTCGCCGTTTGCGTGGTATCTGGTGGCGATTAGGGAGAAAACGTGGCTAGGATAGTTATCGACGCCCGCGAATCTGGCACCAGCACGGGCCGCTATATAGACAAATTGGTCGAATACCTGGCGGTTTTGAAGCCGGACCATGAGATCATAGTGCTTACCAAACCGCACCGCGTTGATTACCTGCGCGACGTGGCGCCAAAATTCGACGTACGGGTCGCTGACTTCAAGGAGTTTACTTTCGCCGAGCAGCTGGGATTCAAACGCTATATCAAGAAGCTTCGGCCGGACCTGATCCATTTCGGAATGACGCAGCAGCCCGTATTTTACGCCGGCAAGACCTTAACTACCGTCCATGACCTCACAACAATCCGCTTTTACAACCCTGATAAGAATCGTCTGGGCTTTTGGTTCAAACAGCTAGTTTATAAACAAGTTATAAAACGCGTGGCACGAAAGTCGGAAATGGTTTTTACACCGTCCGAATTTGTTAAAAAAGACCTGGCGCGCTATAGCGGCGCTGATCCAGATAAGATTCGCGTCACTTACGAGGCGGCGGACGTCATACCGGAAAAGCCTGACCCGCTGATCGGCCTGCAGGGCAAACCGTTCCTGATGTATGTCGGTCGACCGACACCCCATAAGAATCTGGAACGTCTGATCGACGCTTTTATCAAACTGCGGGCTTCGCACCCGGAGACGATGCTGGTTTTGGCCGGCAAAAAGGATACTAATTACCGCCGGATCGAGACGGACGTTCAAAACCGCGGTATACGCGGAGTCTACTTCACTGATTTCGTGAGCGAAGGCCGGCTTAAGTGGTTGTATCAAAACTGTTCGGCCTATGTCTTTCCGTCTTTGAGCGAGGGTTTCGGGCTACCCGGGCTGGAAGCTATGATTCACGGAGCACCGGTAGTCTCCAGCGACGCCACCTGCTTGCCGGAAATCTATGGCGACGCCGCCCACTATTTCGACCCCGAGGATGTGGAATCTATAACTGACGCCGTTAATGAGGTGCTGACTGATAAGAAATTGCGCAGCGAACTTATAAAGCGCGGCTATGCCCAAGCCAAAAGATATTCCTGGCAACGGATGGCCGAGCAGACACTCGAGGTTTATGACGACACGTTGAACGGTTAGTCAGCGGCAGGCTTGAGCACTATGTGCCGATCGCGGCCGACACCGTCAGATTCGCTGGTCACACCGTATTCGGCAGCCAATTTGTGCACCACCCGGCGGTCGGCGGCATTCATAGGCTTAAGATCCATCGGCTGTCCACTATCCTTGACCTGTTTGACCCATTCTTCGGCACGGTCGCGCAGCCTGTCGGCCCGCTGTTTTTTATAATCCGCGATGTCGACGTTCACCCGGGTGTGGGAAAAGTCCTGGTTTTTGAGCGCCGTGGAGGTCAGGTACTGCAAGGAACGCATATTCTCTCCCCGCTGGCCAATCAGGAAGCCGTTCAGGTGCGTGCTGGGAACGTTGAGCTGGATCACTTCGTCTTCGCTCGTCGCGTAAACATCGGTGTTCAGGCCGAAAAATGACAGCAGGTCTTCTAAGTATTTCTTGGCGTATACTATAGCTTCTTCCAGGTTGTCGTTCATTTTCGCTGTTTCCTCCGCTTGGCTTTCTTGGATTTTGGCTTGGCGCGGTCGGCTTTATCAGCCTCTACTATCTCAGCTTCAGGGATATCCTTGACGTTTTTGCCTGGCCTGTCGGCGATCTCTTCCATCTCACCCTCGTCCTGGCGCAAGATGTAGGCCTGCTGCGCGTAAGCGACCAGGCCGCCGGTCAGCCAGTAAAGGCTTAATGCCGAAGGCAGGTTTACTGTGAACAAGAAGATCATGCCTGGCAGCAGGTAGCGCGTACTCCGACCGACGGCTGCGTTAACCTCTGACTGGTCTGCTTGTTGGCCCTGGCCGGCAGAGCGGAGTATTTCCCGCAGGCTGCGCTGGTCCTTGCCGTCTGGCATCAGCTGTTTGGCTTGGTAGTACTGGGCTACGGCGCTGCCGATCACTATCAGCATGGCCGGCAAATATACGCCACCGCTGTTGAGGGCGGCTTTGCTGAGGTCGACCACACCGAACAAGGTGTTATCAAACAGATGGATGTTATGCGCCAGCTCTTTCATCCAGCTCAGGTCCTGAAGGGCCGGATAGGCGAAACTTACCAGGGCGTGCGGATCATGGATAACCTTGTTGAGGCCGCTATATAGGCCTATGAGGATTATGAACTGGATGATCAATATCGGAAATGTGCCGATAGGATTGATGCCGCGTTCTTTGTAGAGCTCCATGAGCATCTGCGACTCTTTTTGTCGGTTACCCTTCGCGGCCTTCTTGATCCGCTTTATTTCCGGCTGCATGTTACGCATGGTCTTGGCGTGATACAGCTGTTTTTTAACTAAGGGCCACAGAAGCAATCGGATGATTACCGTGAAGATGATCAGCGCCAAACCGAAATTATGCCCCGGCAAGAGGGCGTACACCAAAACCAACAGGTTAAAAATGGGTTGTACGATCAAAGTCGTAAACATGTTGCTATCTATCATACCCTGTTAGCGCTCTGGGCGCTAGCGGCTGGCCTTGGCAAGTAGGCTCTCGACCTCGGCGCGTAGCTTTTCAGGGCTAAGGTCGACGACGCGGTCGCTGAATACCGTCAGAACGATATCCTTGTTTTCCAGCAGACCATTGTCGGCTTGGCGGATTATCTCATATATCCTGCGCCGGACGCGATTGCGGCTGACGGCGGATTTATGCACTTTTTTGCTGACCACGACGGCTGCCCGGTAACCGCTTTTTTTGCCGCGGGTCATGTATTTGACGCTCATCATCGATCCGCGCACGGTTTTCCCGTCACGGTAAACGGCGCGAACGCCACCGTAACCGTGGAAACGGTGTCGCATCGAAATCATAAATGGCTCTCCCTAGGCTGACAGCTTGGCGCGGCCCTTGTTGCGGCGCCTTTTGAGTACGTTCCGGCCGGCCTTATCCTTCATGCGTTTCAGGAAGCCGTGTTCACGGGCCCGCGAACGCTTTTTTGGCTGGTAGGTTCTTTTTGGCATTAGTAACTCCTATACGATTCTGGACTATTCTATAGGTTTGGCGTGCTTTTGACAATGTTTGCTCACTGTTTCAGATAATTTTTCCACTAGAGGGCTGTATGTTTCCACACTTTTACAGGGGTAATTTTATACTGTGTAAAACTAAACTTCGGTTAGTGGGATTTTTGACTGACCGGCGCAGTTTGGAAGTTGGGTGTGGAAAACTTACATAGAGTCGGGTATATTGATTGATACGTGTATGGGGACATCAATGCAGCAGGATAGTTTATGGCAGGCCGTTTTAGGAGAGATCGAGCTTTCGATTTCCAGAGGAAATTATATTACGTGGTTCAAAAACACCTGCCTTTTGAAACAATCCGAAGATACAGCGATCGTCGGTGTACCGAACGTGTTTATAAAGCAGCATCTGGAAAAGAAATACGGCGATCTGGTAGCTGAGACTCTCCGCAAGAACGGCGTCGCCGTGGGAGAAGTCAGGTTTAAGATTTCCTCGCAGGTATCCACCAAGCGCCCCACAGATGACGTGGTGGTACTGGATCAGGTGGCTACGGCTCCAGCCGGCAAAAGCGACATCAGCGATATCGTCAAACCCACGAGACCTGCCGGCAATGGCCTGACCCATTCATACAGGCAAGGCCTCAACGAACGCTACACTTTTGATAATTTCGTGGTCGGCGACAGCAACGAGTTAGCTTTCGCAGCTTGCCAGGCAGTCGTCGGACAGCCGGGCACCAAATATAATCCCCTGTTCTTATATGGCGGCGTCGGCATCGGCAAGACGCATTTGCTACAGGCGATCGGCAACACGCTCGCCGGCCGCAACCCTAAATCCAAGGTGCTTTATATTTCCACCGAGCAGTTCGTCCAGGAATTCGTAGACGCGCTGCGGCTGCGCAAGACCGCTGATTTTGCCAGCCACTATCGCACGGCCGACGTACTTATAATCGATGATGTCCAGTTCATCGCCGGAAAAGACAAGATGCAGGAAGAATTCTTCCATACCTTCAATGCGCTCCACCAGGCTAACAAACAGATCGTTATCAGCTCTGACAAGCCGCCGAAGGATATTCCCACCTTGGAAGACCGGCTGCGCTCACGTTTTGCCGGTGGTATGAGCATAGATATGCAGATTCCGGATTTTGAAACCCGCTGCGCTATCGTCCAAACCAAGGCTCAGGACCATGAGACCGTATTGGACCAGGCTGTCGTCCAGTACTTGGCCAATAATATCCAGACTAATATCAGGGAGCTTGAGGGTGCGCTTAACCAACTGTTGGCATTTTGTGAGATGCGCGGTCTAGATCCGACCCTGGCCGTAGCATCCAGCCTGCTCAGTGCCAGTAAGACACGCCCTAAACACTTAAGCGCTAAGCAAATAATCGAACACACCGCTAAGCATTTCCAGATACCGGTAGAAGACATCACGGGTCCCAAGCGTGACAAGGATATCGTGGTGCCGCGCCAGATCGCCATGTATATCCTGCGCAACGAGCTGAACCTCAGCTTCCCTAAGATCGCCAAGGAGCTGGGGCGCAAAGATCATACGACCGCCATCCATTCTGTCGAGAAGATAGATAAGGAATCCAAACTCGACCCCGGTGTCCGCATGGCTATCGCCGATATCAAGGAGCGCTTATATGCTTAGGGTATGTGTATTGTTTGTGGATGGGTTGGGTGAAATTTGTGTTAAATTATTTGGTTTTTGCCCAGCGATGCTTCAAAATTCCCGACATGTTGAAAAACATATAGGTTTGACCACTGTGTTTGCACGGCTTTTACCTATATTTTTCCACGCCCGAAAATTGGTTTTTATATCTGTTATGGCGATATTTTTACCCATTATCAACATAGCCAATAAAAACAATAACGATATTATATTAAATTTTAATTATTGGAGGATGTCGGCATGAAGCTACAGGTCACCCAAGAGAACCTTAACCGAGCGCTGAATTCTGTTTCAAGGGTGGCTAACAGTAGAGGTACCTTGCCTATACTAGCGAACGTATTAATAAAAACTACTAACAACCGTCTGAGTCTGGCAGCCACTAATTTAGATATAGCGATAACCCATTACATCGGTGCCAAGGTTAGTGAAGAAGGTTCTATAACTGTCCCTGCCCGACTTATGCAAGACTTCGTAAGCAGTTTGCCGGAAGGTGTAATAGACTTGGACCTGAAGGATTCTAAACTTCATGTCAGCACGGAAAAATACCAATCAGTAGTCAACGGTATCATAGCCGATGACTTCCCTGTCATGCCTAGCATTGCTGATGGTAAAAAGTGGTCGATAGACGGGCCTATTTTCAAAAAAGGCCTGCAGCAGGTAGTTTTTGCAGCTTCTAACGATGAAACTAGGCCGATTTTAACAGGTGTACTACTGCAAGCCGATGGAGACAAATTATATATGGCAGCCACCGATAGTTACAGGTTAGCCGAAAAAAGACTAACTAAAACCAAGGAAGATATCCGTATCCTGGTTCCCGCTTCCGCTATGAACGATCTATTGCGCATACTCGGCGACGCCGACGAAAAAGTCCAAGTGACGCATGATGACCAACAGGTTCTTTTCAAAGTTGGCGACGTGGAATTGGTGACCCGTTTGGTAGATGGTAAATACCCTGATTACAAAAAACTGATACCGGAAAAATTCGCCACCGAAGCCCGGCTTAAACGCTCCGATCTGGTCAATGTGACCAAGGTTTCCAGCTTGTTCGCGCGCGAAAGTGCCGGCAGCGTGACCATAGAGGTTGACGAAACATCAGGACAGCTCAGCATCCGCTCCGTCGCCTCACAACTCGGCGAGAACACCGCTACGGCCGACGCCAAAATAAAAGGCTCCGGCAGTATTACCTTGAATTCGCGCTACTTGTTGGATGCTCTGAACGCGGTAAGCGGCGAAGAAGTAATATTCAGTTTCAATGGCAAACTCGAACCAACCCTTTTGAGTGACCCGGCAAGCGATGACTACAAACACATCATCATGCCACTCAAGAGTTAGACATCTATAATATAGGTATGATCATAGACCTGCGCCTGCAGAACTTCCGCTCATACGGCAACGCTTCGTTCGAGCTGAGCCCAGGCGTAAACATAGTCGTCGGCCCGAACGCCAGCGGAAAAACCAACCTATTGGAAGCCCTATTGGTTATGGCCCGCGGCTCGTCCTACCGTGCCAAGGATTCAGAATTGGTAAGCTTCAATAAACCCTGGACGCGCCTGGATATCAATCTTATAGACGGCGGCCAACGGACAGTTAAAATAGTGCGTGAGCCTGCGCTGGCTAAGACCTATGAATTGGACAAAAAAACCTATAAGCGTCTTATGCTGCAGCACACCTTGCCGGTAGTATTGTTTGAGCCGGAAGACTTGAGATTGCTTTCAGGTGGCCCGGAACGCCGGCGTGATTACCTGGATGACCTATTGGAACAAACCAGGCCTGGATATGGGACTATCCGTCGCCAATACAGACGGGCTCTAGCGCAGCGCAACTCCTTATTGAAGCAGAATGGCAACCGCGACCAAGTTTTCCCATGGAGTGTGCGCTTGAGCGAACTGGCTGGCCAGATAGGACGTTTCCGTGCGGAGCTGACCACCGAACTTAATAAGGAAATGACCGGCTTGTATCGGGAGCTATCCGGCACGAAGACCAAAGTGTCGCTCGAGTATCAGTCCAGCCAGCCGGTTGATAATTATGAGACAGCGCTTCTTAAAAACCTGGAGAGTTCATGGGAGCTTGACCTGGCCCGCGGTTTTACCGGACAGGGCCCTCACAGGGACGATTTACTGGTATTGTTCAACGGCCGCCCTGCCAGCGAGGTGGCTTCGCGCGGAGAAGTGCGGACAGCTGTGCTGGCGCTTAAGATAATCGAGCTGAAACTGATTGAGAAACTGCGCCAGCAACCGCCCTTATTATTGCTGGACGATGTGTTCAGCGAACTGGACGGCAAGCGCCGGCACGCCCTGACAGACCATTTGTCTAGCTATCAGACTTTCATAACGACCACTGACGCCGACGCCGTGGTCGGCCACTTCACCGAAAGCGCGAACATCATCCCGCTAAGCTGACTTGTTTTATATAGTAATTGCCGGACACGGTATCAAAAGTAGTTACATATAGCCTGTCATTTCTGCTCGGATAAATACCGGTAATTGACTCCAGGGACGATACGTTCGCAAGCAATCGGTTACTTTGACTGGATAAATCATATGCCCAAATCTGATTATTCAGAGTATAGATAAGCTCAGTGTCTTTAAGCCATGCAATTTGGCCGACCACGGCATCCGTAGGAAGAACTATGGTTTTGTCCAGAGAAGAATCATAAATTATTGGATTGGCCTGATTGACAGTCACAAGATACTGACCGTTTGGCGACCATAGAGCCCTCTCTGCTTCTACGTTTTCTTTGTGTACCTTATACTTTTCACCAGAAAGGATCAGTGTAGCAAGCAATGATCTTGATATATTGCTAGGGTTCTTACCATATTTGCTATCAGAAACAGCAACGCCGTTGGTTCCTGCCGCCAGAGCTGGATTGGAAGAGGACGCGGTATAAATCTTCTTGAAGTTCCCATTTCGGTCACCGGCATAAACGTCCGGTCCGTAGGATACATAAATTTTCTTATCAGGGGATACGTCAAAGTTCACGTGGTTGCCGTTATAAGGAAATGGGACTTTCAGTGCAGAGGCCGAGCCATCAGTTATGGTGTAAAGATATCCATTGTCATCCTGGCCGACGCCAAAGGAAGCGTTCGCCCATCTCACAGCCTGAAACTGCTGTGTAGGTCCAAGTGCCGCAGGGCTACCTTGCCCGATAATTTTAAATAAGATTTCAGATGGGGTATCCAAATACACTAATTTATTATCATCAGCCACGATACTCTGGGCATTCTGAGGCGACACCACCCTCACACTTAATAAATCAGGGACAGACATGGAGTAATGAAAGTTTTTATGGCCGCTTCTAAAGTTAATAATTTGAGTACTGGTTCTGGAGCCG
Organism: Saccharimonadales bacterium (SeqCode); assembly: GCA_035547815.1. GTDB lineage: Bacteria > Patescibacteriota > Saccharimonadia > Saccharimonadales > UBA4665 > JARIHC01. The sequence continues at coordinate 2,447 of DASZUB010000022.1, read as the reverse complement.
TTTTTGACCACGGCTACATAACGGCCGTGTTTTACGTTGGCAGAAAGAGAACCCATACTTGTTTTTACATACGGCTCTTTAGAATTAGTTTGCCGCAGGGTAATAGTGTTGCTTTTGCTATTAGTGGTAATCGAAATTGTTCCTGAAGAAAGATAATTAGTAAGCCAGGATAGGATGCCGATTGCTATGAGTCCCAAGGCTACTAATGTATATATTTTTTTCATAATCTATGGTTACGTTTGGCCGGAAGAGCCTCCGACATTTTGCGAATCATACAGTAGAGTTTGACCATCTGGGGTATACAGATACAATCTGATCTCAGACAAGCTAAAAGAATCCAGCTTGGCTTTGTAGGTATTTTGGCCGTCCAGCTGGACCATAAAAGTTATCTCGCTGAACGGAATAGTAGTGTTTGGGTCGGTCGGTTGTCGCTGCGGGGAGGAAAAACTAACTTTATCAGGGGATTTATTTTGTGACTTAAGGTATTGCCCCAGTACCTGCTCCATGTTATTCAACTGGTCAGACGTTACACCGTTATTTATTAAAGAAGCATCACTAAAGTTTATATTCTTGGTCGTTGCGTTGGTGTCAGTGGTTGTATTATTAGCAGAAGAGCCGGGATCGTTGGAATGATAAGCAGATACCAAAACAAATGCGATAAACGCTACGATAACAGCGATAATTATTACCTTGTTCTTCATTGGTTCAATTTTCCCGCAGATCCGTACATATTACAAACCAGTCCTTACGTCCCGGGCCAATGTCTGGGTGTAAAAGTGCCACTCGCAGCATCAGCGGCTCCATTTTGCCCCCATGGGAAAAACTGCGGTCCGGGACCGGATTCCCCGGGAGTATTATTTGCTTGGTGATCCTGAGACAGCCCGTTAGCGCTACCGTACGAGGTATTAAATTGATAATGGCCTATTCCGGGCACATTAAACTCAATGAACACGTGGTCACCGTTTGCCCAGACTGTCATCTCCTGTCCTTTTCCGGCTTGGCCCCAGGACTCTAGGTCGCCGGATACGACACCCGTATCACCAAACATGCCGGCTTGATGCAGTACCCAAGAGGTAGAACCTGAACAGTCAGCTCCGAGTTGCTTAAGTTTTGAAGGATCGGTGATATCTAGCTGCCCCGGTCCATGCAGACCACCCCATACATAACCTATTTGCAGGTCTGACATTTGTTTGGCGGCAGCGACCGCGGCATCAACCGTTCCGGGCGCACCCCCGCCGATACTCCCTGAACAGCCCGTACTTCCGCTGGGAGGGCCGGCTGCGCTTGGACCGCCGGTAGGAGCCGTGCTGCCACCATATTGCTGCATCAACTGATTGGCCGTATTAACTCGATCAGTAGTACAACTGGCGTTACTCGTGTCGCATTTCTCAAAATTTTCCCTAAAATAATTTGCCGCATCGCCAGCATTGTCTATCTTTTTTAGGCCATCAAGTATGCTGGTGTTGTAAACGACTCCCTTGCCCTGTATCTGTACCCATACGACTTCCAGCTGGGTTAGTAATTCGGAATCATCACCGGTGATACCTGCGTGTTGCTTGTCTTGGGTATAGTTTGAAGGCGGTGTCCATTCGGCGATCCCCCACGCATCTCCTGAGGGTGTCGGTCCGGCTATAAGCGGATCGATAGTAGTTCCACCCCCCGTTTCCCACATGAAGTTTGCCGCTATACCCACGGCTTGAGCCGGGGACAAACCTTGTTGTATGAAGAAGTTGATAGTTTGCTCTACAGCGTCTTTTCCCGTTAAAGTAGTGCCGGTGCCAGATGGCGGACAGCAGCTGTTGTCACCTGATGTTACAGGGGTGGGCGAGGGTGAGCCCGGCGTATTGCCACCAGACCCTTGTACCATCTCTTTTACCCAGCCTTTGACGTTTGCGATATACTGCGTCGTGTCATTGTCGCCTGGAGGAGCATATTTCAGGAATAATGCTACCAGGTCGCCATTAGCAATAGAATCGCCGTATTCATTTTTCAGATAGCTCCCCATGTCTCCGCCGCCAGACACTCCTTGATTCTCCTGTGCGGTGTAATCCACACTGGCTTTTACCGACGACCACTTATACCAGCTTGTGCCGGCATTTGGTCCGGCTCCGGGGAAACTGGGTTGGCTACCTGAAGCCATGCGTCCGAAAGAGTTATTGCCATTAGAGACGTTATAGTCACCCGGGTCGGACATGCTCGATTCCTCGCGAGCGATAGCTACTATCAAAAATGGACTGACATTGGAATGTTTACCGTCGGCAACGATAGTTTGACCCAAGCCGTTCATTTTGCTGTTAGGATTCTCTTTTTTGATGAATGTATCAATAGAATCAGCCATTTTCATCGGATCGAGATTTGGGAACTGAGCTCCATCCGGAGCGCCGGTACCTGGAGTGAAAGTGGTAGCGGGAGCGCTTCCGGCGGATGAGTCGCACAAATTGGCTACC